>NZ_JBHWKQ010000060.1:0-45045 GCF_042730865.1 Streptomyces sp. NPDC059897
CCCCGAGGCCCACCGGTTTCCGGTTACCCCCCCCCCCCCCCCCCATCCCCCCCCGGCCGGGTGGCCAAGGCGCCACCCGAAGGGGGGGTTGGCAACAAACGTTTTTCTGCCAAACCGCCCCTTCGGCGTTTCGTACCCAGGCCGCACACCTGACCACCCACCCCACCGGCCCGCAAAAAGACCTCGGCCCGGATCGCAGAAACGATCCGGGCCGAGGCCTGAATGAATGCCGACGCCTAGCTACTGCCAGGCGCTACGCACACGCGCCGCTCAGTTGTCGTCCTCGTCGATGAGGAAGCCGCGCATCGGCGACGGAGCCTGACCCATCGGCGACGGGCCCTGCGGCCGCACCGGAGCCATCGGCTGCGTCATCGCGGGCGACATCTGCTGCTGACCGCCGCCGTACGACGGACCGCCGCTCTGCTGGTTGCCACCCATCGACTGGTTGCCGCCGTAGGACGGCGCACCCGCACCGGCCGGAGCCATGGAAGGCGCCGGGGACGGCGGCAGGCTCGCGGTCGCCGGGGTACGCGGCGGGGCCAGCGAGTCGTCGGCCTGGGTCTCCAGCTGGCGCAGCTGCGACTCCAGGTACGACTTCAGACGCGTGCGGTACTCGCGCTCAAAGCCGCGCAGGTCCTCGACCTTGCGCTCCAGCGTGGCGCGGGCGGACTCCAGGGAGCCCATCGCTACGCGGTGCTTCTCCTGCGCGTCCCGCTCCAGGGCGTCGGCCTTGGCACGGGCGTCACGCTCGAGACCCTCGGCACGGCTGCGCGCCTCGCCGACGATCTTGTTCGCCTCGGAGCGGGCCTCGGCGATCGCCTGGTCGGCGGTCTGCTGGGCCAGCGAGAGGACACGGGCGGCGCTGTCGCCACCGGGGCCCTGACCGGGCTGCGGCAGCTGCGGGCCGCCGTGGCCGCCCATGGGACCGCCCATCGGGCCGCCCAGCTGGGGCTGCTGGCCCATCGGACCCTGACCCATCGGGCCGGGACCCTGCGGACCACCCTGCGGACCGTGTCCACCAGGACCGGCCGGCAGCTGCGGGGCACCGCTCGGCAGCTGGGGCGGGCCACCCATGGGGCCGCCCATCTGCTGCTGCGGCGGGCCCGATATACCCGCGGGCACCGGGGCGCCCGGGCCTCGCATGCCCTGCGGGGGACCCTGCTGCTGGTCCTGCGGACCATCGGGGCCACCGGGTCCACCGGGGCCGCCAGGCCCACCGGGACCGCCGGGGCCCTTGCGCATGCCGCCCTGCTGCTGGTTCTGGGCAGCGGCACGGGTGGCTGCGGCAAGTTTCGCGCGCAGGTCCTCGTTCTCTCGAAGAAGACGAGTCAGTTCGGCTTCGACCTCATCGAGGAAGGCATCGACCTCGTCCTCGTCATAGCCTTCTCGGAGGCGGACGGTCGTGAACTGCTTGTTCCGCACGTCCTCGGGGGTCAACGGCATCTCTTCACCTCAACGTTGTCGTCGGCATTCGGCAAGACCGTAGTTGACATCGTGCTCACA
The DNA here is from genome assembly GCF_042730865.1 of Streptomyces sp. NPDC059897. Lineage (NCBI taxonomy): Bacteria > Bacillati > Actinomycetota > Actinomycetes > Kitasatosporales > Streptomycetaceae > Streptomyces > Streptomyces sp. NPDC059897. The sequence continues at coordinate 1,504 of NZ_JBHWKQ010000060.1, forward strand.
GCCGGCTCACGACGGAGATCAGGATGTAGACGATGATCATCAGTACGAAGAAGGACAGGTCGAGCGCCACGCCCCCGAGACGCAGCGGCGGAATGAACCGCCGCAGAAGCTTGAGCGGTGGATCAGTGACAGTGTAGGTGGCCTCCAGGACCACCACCATCGCCTTGCCGGGTTGCCACGAGCGGGCGAACTGGAAGACGTAGTCCATGACCAGCCGGAAGATCAGCACGATGAGGAAGCACATCAGCGCGATGTAGACCACATCAAAAAACACGCCCATGTCGGCGGTTCCCTCTCCCCTGTGTCTCGTGCCTCGTGACTAGTTGGTTGCTAGCCGTCGAACTATTGCTGCGTCTCAGCTCTGGTTGAAGAACCCGCCCTCTGCGATACGGGCCTTGTCCTCCGCCGTGACATCGACGTTAGCAGGCGACAACAGGAACACCTTCTGTGTCACCCGCTCGATGCTTCCGTGAAGACCGAACACGAGACCGGCGGCAAAGTCGACAAGTCGCTTCGCATCGGTGTCGTCCATCTCCGTCAGATTCATGATCACCGGAGTGCCCTCACGGAAGTGTTCCCCGATGGTACGGGCCTCGTTGTAGGTCCGGGGGTGCAAAGTGGTGATGCGGTAGGGCTCCCGCTCGGACACGACCTTGGGCATGATCACCGGTGCGTTCTTCTCCAGGCTCTGACGTTCAGGTGTGATGGATGCCACGGGGGCGATTCGTGCCGGACGTCCGGATTCAGCGGCGAGCGAAGCAGGTTGGCGCACCGGTTCACGCTGCGCCGGGGGCTGCACTACTCTGACCGATTCCTCCACATCCGTGGCGGCATGGGAGCTGTGTGACTGATGCGACGGCTCGTGCCGTCGACGGTCGCGCTCGGGCTCCGGGTCGAGTTCGGGCTCGAAGTCGTCATCGGGGTCGAACCCCCGGCCGTCGTACCCATCGTCCTCCACGAGGCCGAGGTAGACCGCCATCTTGCGCATCGCGCCGGCCATTCTCTGAGTCCTCCGCTCTGTGGTGGATCGGCTGACGTCAACCAAAGTGCCCGCGATCCACGTGGCCTCCCCGCCCATCAGCGAGAATGACCATATTTTCTGCTGTGGTCCGACTTCTTCGCGACGTTACCCGAGCCGGGGTCGGACACCGAGGACCGCGGTACCGACGCGCACATGTGTCGCTCCGGCCGCCACAGCCTGCTCGAGATCCGAACTCATCCCTGCCGAGACCATGTTCGCAGCCGGATGGGCCGCGCGCACGGCAGTCGACAAATCCATGAGCCGCTCGAACGCCGCCTGTTGCCGCCCCGCGTAGCCCCCGGTGAGCGGCGCGACGGTCATCAGTCCGTCGAGCCGCAGCCCCGGAGCCTCGGCCACGCGAGCGGCCAACTCCTCCACTCCGCCGGGGCCGACGCCCCCGCGCTCCCCCCGGCCGTCCGCGTCGGCGTCGAGCGCGACCTGGATCAGGCAACCCAGTTCGCGCTCGGCCCGCACGGCTTCCTTGGAGAGCGCCGTGACGAGCTTGCCCCGATCGATGGACTGCACCAGATCGGCGTAACTCGCCACAGAACGGACCTTGTTGGTCTGAAGCTGACCGACAAAGTGCCAAGTGAGCGGCAGATCCGAGCATTCCGCGGCCTTGGGTGCCGCGTCCTGGTCCCGGTTCTCCGCCACGTGCCGCACGCCGAGCCCGGACAGGATCCGCACATCGCTCGCGGGGTAGGTCTTCGTGACCACGATCAGGGTCACGTCGTCCCGCTTGCGCCCGGCCGCCGCGCAGGCCGCGGTGATACGTTCCTCCACCGCGGCCAGGTTCGCGGCGAGCTCCGCCGTACGTTCCGAGAGGTTCGTCATGTCGTCTCAGTCCAGCCAGACATAGCCGGCGAGTCGGCCGGTGGCCTTGTCGCGGCGGTACGAGAAGTGATCGTGCGACTCAAGTGTGCACACCGGCGACCGCTCCCGGTCACGCACCCCGAGCCGCTCCAGCTGAGCGTGCACACCGGCGGTCACATCGACGGCCGGAGTTCCCCAGCTGGTCTCGGCGTACGCCGCCGGTTCCACCGCCGCGACCTCGGCCCGCATCCCGGCCGGCACCTCGTAGCAGCGCCCGCAGACCGCGGGCCCCGTACGGGCGATGATCCGGGCCGGGTCCGCGCCCCGCTCCACCATCGCCCGAACCGCGGCCGGCACCACGCCGGCGACCATGCCGGGGCGCCCCGCGTGCGCGGCGGCGACGACCCCGGCCACCGGGTCGGCGAGAAGTACGGGGGTGCAGTCCGCGGTGAGCACGGCGAGCGCGAGTCCGCGCCGCGCGGTGACGAGGGCGTCGACGCACGGAATGTCGGCTTCGGTGGGCCAGGGGCCGTCCACGACCGCCACGTCGGGGCCGTGCACCTGGTTCATCCACACGACACGGGAGGCCTCGATGCCGAGCGACCGCGCGGCCAGCTCCCGGTTGCGCAGTACGGCCTCGGAGTCGTCGCCGACCGCGCCGCCGAGATTCAGCTCCTCGAACGGAGCGGCGCTCACCCCGCCCCACCGGTCGGTGAAGGCGAAGTGCGCGCCACTCTCGGAAGACACTGTGTGATGTTGTCCTGTCACTGCGGTGATCCGACCTGCTCCACGATCACGTTCAGAAACACGTGATCACTTGAGGAAGTCCGGCACGTCGAGCTCCTCGGCCTGGCTGTCCGGGTAGGACGGCCGCGGAACCTGCGGCGGGGCGGGCGGGGCCACCGGCGCCTCGTTCACCGGAGCGGGCGCCTCGGCCGGCGGGGCCGGGGTCGGCGTCTGCGGCTGGGACTCCTCGCGCTGGGTGACGCTGCCGAGGTTGCCGAAGCTCGGACGCGCGGGCTCGGGGGCCGGCGTCGAGGGCCGCGCCGGCGTCGCCGGTTCCTCGCGCTTGGCGGTCTGCGAACCGACCACGTTCTCCCGCTTGTTCGGCGGCTGTCCGCCGTCGAAACCGGCGGCGATGACGGTGACCCGCACCTCGTCGCCGAGCGCGTCGTCGATGACGGCGCCGAAGATGATGTTCGCCTCGGGGTGGGCCGCCTCACTGACCAGCTGCGCCGCCTCGTTGATCTCGAAGAGACCGAGGTCCGAGCCGCCGGAGATGGAGAGCAGCACGCCGCGGGCGCCGTCGATGGACGCCTCGAGGAGCGGCGAGGAGATCGCCATCTCCGCGGCGGCCACCGCGCGGTCGTCGCCGCGGGCCGAGCCGATGCCCATGAGGGCGGAACCCGCCTCGGACATCACGGACTTCACGTCCGCGAAGTCGAGGTTGATCAGACCCGGGGTGGTGATGAGGTCGGTGATGCCCTGGACACCGGAGAGCAGGACCTGGTCCGCCGACTTGAACGCGTCGAGGACGGAGACCTGCCGGTCCGAGATGGACAGGAGCCGGTCGTTCGGGATGACGATGAGGGTGTCGACCTCTTCGCGGAGCTCGGCGATGCCGTCCTCCGCCTGGTTCGCCCGGCGCCGGCCCTCGAAGGTGAACGGCCGGGTGACCACACCGATCGTGAGGGCGCCGAGAGAGCGCGCGATGTTGGCCACGACGGGTGCGCCGCCGGTGCCGGTGCCGCCACCTTCACCGGCGGTGACGAAGACCATGTCGGCCCCCTTGAGGACCTCCTCGATCTCCTCGCGGTGGTCCTCGGCCGCCTTGCGTCCGACGCCCGGATTGGCTCCGGCGCCGAGTCCGCGGGTGAGTTCACGGCCGACGTCGAGCTTGACGTCCGCGTCGCTCATCAACAGGGCTTGCGCATCGGTGTTGATGGCGATGAACTCGACGCCCTTGAGACCGACCTCGATCATCCGGTTGATGGCATTGACACCACCGCCGCCGACACCGATGACTTTGATGACTGCGAGGTAGTTCTGCGGTGCTGCCACGTCGAAGGCCTCTCGCCTCGAGTTACGTGTCGCCGCCTCGCGTTCAACGGTGCGACGACTGATGCCGAATTGGGGCGGTCCGGACTACTAGTTGACTACTAGTCGACTGCCGACCCGAACCCTAACGCTGAAGTTTAGGGTTACCAGTGTGTCTGTTTCCTGGACTCTTCCGAACCTGACACTAAGTCGACAAGTGGCGCCCGTTCAACGAACACGCCGAACCTCCCGTTTTTCTTTTCACCCTATGTGATCAGCCATGTCGATGCCCAACCAGGGTGCTGGCCTGCATCGATGGGCGTCAACTCCCGGACGCGGCAGGGGCCGTGGGAACACTCACGTCCAAGTGCCTGGCCTTCGGGGCGGCTTTCATGAGAGCGGTGAGAGTGCGCGCTTTCGTGTCACCCCGCTCGGCGCTTCCCCAGGCGACGGTCCGCCCCCCGGTCAGCTCCAGCGAGATGTCGTCGTACGAGCGGACCTTGACGGTCCGCGTGTCCCGCGCGACCTGCTTCGGGAGCTGTCCGGCGACCCGCACCGCCTCGCGCACGAGCCGGTCGGGGCCGAAGCGCCGCAGGCTCGCCTCGGCGCCGCCCTGATCCGGCGTCAATTCGAGGAGGGGAACATGCTTCAGCGGCTTGTCGACCGTCGCGAAACGAACGCCTTCCCGGTCGACTTCGACGAACTTGTCTGAATTTCCGCCGTCTTCGACAATCAGAACCGGTTTACGTTCCGTCACTTTCAGCCCGATTCCGTGCGGCCAGGAACGGACCACATCAACAACGTCGATTCGGGGCAATTTCCGGCGCAGCCGGTCCTCGATCGCGTCCGTGTCGACGGAGATCAGCGGGGCGCCGACGGGAACCGCGGCCGCGTCCCGGACCTGAGCCGGCGTCAGGACCCGGGTGCCGGAGGGCTTGACGCGCTCCACGCGCAGCCACGGCGAGCCGTACAGCAGCCAGGTGCCGCCCGCGCCGAGCAGCACGAGCAGCACCCCGGTCACGACAAGGGTGCGCACGCTCGGCATGCGCACCCATCGCGCGGCGGGGGGCGGCTCGGACGCCTCGGACGACTCTTGTTCGCGATCCGTCGTGGTGGGTCCGGCCACTGTCCCCTGCCTTACCTTCGTCTACTCACTAGCGACGCGAGTTGATCGCCTCGTACACCATCCCGACGAGCAGGTCGTCGGCGTCCCTGCGGCCGAACTCGGCGGCCGCGCGGGACATCTCGTACAGCTTGTGCGGGTCGGCGAGCACGGGCAGGACATTGGCCTGGACCCACTCGGGGGTCAGCTCCGCGTCGTCGACCAGCAGTCCGCCGCCGGCCTTGACCACCGGCTGGGCGTTCAGCCGCTGTTCGCCGTTGCCGATGGGCAGCGGGACGTAGGCGGCCGGGAGCCCGACGGCGGAGAGTTCGGCGACGGTCATCGCGCCCGCGCGGCAGAGCATCATGTCGGCCGCGGCGTACGCGAGGTCCATCCGGTCCACGTACGGTACCGGGATGTACGGGGGCATCCCCGGCATCTGCTGGACCTGCGGCAGTTCGTTCTTGGGGCCGACCACGTGCAGCACCTGGATGCCGGAGCGCTGCAGGAGCGGCGCGACGCGGGTGACGACCTCGTTGAGGTGCCGGGCGCCCTGGGAGCCGCCGGAGACGAGCAGCGTCGGCAGGTTCGGGTCGAGGCCGAACGCGGCGCGCGCCTCGGGCCGCACGCGGGCCCGGTCGAGCGTGGCGATGGTGCGGCGCAATGGGATGCCGATGTAGCGGGAGCCGCGCAGCTTGCTGTCGGGCGTGGAGACCGCGACCTGCGCCGCGTACCGCGAGCCGATCTTGTTCGCCAGACCGGGCCGCGCGTTGGCCTCGTGCACGACGATCGGCACTCCGAGCCGCTTGGCCGCGAGGTAGCCGGGCAGGGCGACATAGCCGCCGAAACCGACGACCGCGTCCGCCTTCGTGCGCTCCAGGATCTGCTCGGCCGCCTTGATGGTGCCGCGCAGCCGGCCGGGGACGGTGATCAGCTCGGGCGTGGGCTTGCGCGGCAGTGGCACGGCGGGGATCAGGCCCAGTTCGTAACCGCGCTCCGGTACGAGACGGGTCTCAAGGCCGCGTTCCGTGCCCAGGGCCGTGATGCCCACGGTCGGGTCCTGCCTGCGCAGGGCGTCCGCGAGGGCGAGCGCCGGCTCGATGTGGCCGGCGGTCCCCCCACCGGCGAGTACGACATGCACCGAAATTCACCGCTCTCTGGACGGGCGTGCCGAGGCACGCCGTCGCATCGTGTTCCATCTCATCCCCCGGACTCCCGGGCTCCGCCGCATGGCGAGGGCCGCCCGCGCCGCCGGCTCGTCGCGCGCGAACGCGATGAGCAGCCCCACGGCGAACATGGTCGGAAGCAGCGCGGACCCGCCGTACGAGAACAGCGGGAGCGGGACTCCGGCGATCGGCAGCAGGCCGAGCACCGCACCGATGTTGACCACGGCCTGGGCCGTGATCCACGTCGTCACGCCTCCCGCGGCATAGCGAACGAAGGGGTCCTCCGTGCGTCCGGCCACGCGGATACCCGCATAGCCTAGAGCCGCGAACAGGGCGAGCACCGACAGCGTCCCCGCCAGGCCCAGTTCCTCACCGGTGATGGCAAAGATGAAGTCGGTGTGCGCTTCGGGAAGTTGTCCCCATTTTTCCACACTCGCTCCGAGCCCGGAACCGAAGAGTCCGCCGGAGGCCAGGGCGTAGATCCCGTGCAGTCCCTGCCAGCACATGTCGCCCGGCCCCGCGTCGGCGCTGCCCAGACAGGCCAGGCGCGCCATGCGGTTCGGGCTGGTCTTGATCAGGAGCAGGCCGATCACGGCGGCCACCGACAGCACGCCCACGAAGAGCCGCGTCGGCGCCCCGGCCGTCCACAGCAGGCCGAAAAGGATCGCGGTCAGCAGGATCGCGGTGCCCATGTCGCCGCCGAGCATGATCAGCCCGAGCAGCATGAACGCCACCGGAACGAGCGGCACCAGCATGTGCTTCCACTGCGTGAGGAGCCGCTTGTCGTGCTTGCGCGCCAGCAGGTCGGCGCCCCAGAGGATCAACGCCAGCTTCCCGAACTCGCTGGGCTGCAGCATGAAGGGGCCGCCCAGCGAGATCCAGTTCTGGTTGCCGTTGATCGACACTCCTATCCCCGGCACCTGCACGAGGACCATGAGGAAGACGCTGACGGCGAGGATCGGATACGCGAGCGCCCGGTGCAGCTTCACCGGCATCCGCATCGCGATCAGCAGCAGGATGCCGCCGATGACGGCCGCGACGAACTGCTTCTTGAAGAAGTACGAGCTGGACAGGCCCATCTGCAGGGCCGTGATCATCGAGGCCGAGTAGACCATGACCAGGCCGAGCACGGTGAGCAGCAGCGCGGCCCCGATGATCAGGTAGTACGCGGTCAGCGGCCGGTCCCAGGCCCGCTTGGCCCGGGAGTACAGGCGGCTTACCGGATTGACCCGGGCCCGGTAGACCTTGCTGGTCTTCCGCGGCGGCGCGAGGGGGCGCCCGGTCGTGCGGGGAGGACTGCTACCGGCCATGACCGTCCCCCACCGATGAGCCGTACGTCTGCGCTGCCACGTTCCCCTCCCGAAGGGTGCCCGGCGTCACCGGGCACCCTCTCGAGCCCCGTCAGACGCTGGTGGCGCCCAGTTCGCGGACCGCTTCCGCGAACGCCTCGCCACGCTTGTTGTAGTTGGTGAACATGTCCATCGACGCGCAGGCCGGGGCCATCAGCACGGTGTCCCCTTCGCGGGCGAGCCGCGCGGCCTCCTGGACCGCCGCCGACATCGCCCCAGTGTCGGTCCGGTCGAGGTCGACGACCGGTACTTCCGGGGCGTGTCGCTGCAGGGCTTCCCGGATCAGAGCCCGGTCCGCGCCGATCAGGACGACGCCGCGCAGCCGCTTCGCCGCGCCCGTCACCAGCTCGTCGAAGGTGGCGCCCTTGGCGAGCCCGCCGGCGATCCACACGATGGACTCGTACGAGGCCAACGACGCCTGCGTGGCGTGGGTGTTGGTCGCCTTGGAGTCGTCCACGTACGCGACACCCGCCACGTCGGCGACGTGCTCGATGCGGTGGGCGTCGGGGCGGAAGTTGCGCAGGCCGTCGCGGACGGCCTGGGGCTCGACACCGTAGGCGCGGGCGAGGGCCGCCGCGGCGAGGGCGTTGGCGATGTTGTGCGGGGCCGGCGGGTTGACGTCCCCGATCTCGGCGAGTTCCTGGGCGTTCTTCTGCCGGTTCGGAGCGAAGGCGCGGTCGACCAGGATGCCGTCCACGACGCCGAGTTCGGAGGGGCCCGGCGTGCCGAGGGTGAAGCCGATGGCGCGGCAGCCCTCCTCGACGTCGGCCTCGACGACCAGATCCTCGGTCGCCTTGTCGGCGACGTTGTAGACGCAGGCGACCTGGTTGCCCTCGTAGATGCGGCCCTTGTCGGCGGCGTACGCCTCCATGGAGCCGTGCCAGTCGAGGTGGTCGGGCGCGAGGTTCAGGACGGCGCCGGAGTGGGCGCGCAGCGAGGGCGCCCAGTGCAGCTGGTACGAGGAGAGCTCGACGGCGAACACGTCGTAGGCCTCGTCGCCCTGGAGGACCACGTCGATGATCGGCGTGCCGATGTTGCCGACGGCGGCCGTACGCAGTCCCGCAGCTTCCAGGATCGACGCGAGCATCTGCGTCGTCGTGGTCTTGCCGTTGGTGCCGGTGATCGCGAGCCAGGGCGCGGCGTTCGGGCCGCGCAGCCGCCAGGCGATCTCGACGTCGCCGACGACGTCCACGCCCGCGGCCGCGGCCTCCGCGAACAGCGGCGAGGAGGGCTTCCAGCCGGGCGAGGTGACGACGAGCTCCGTGCCCTCGGGCAGGGTGGACGAGTCACCGAGCTGGACGGAAATCCCCTCTTCTTTAAGAAGGGCCGCCTTTTCGCGGTGTGCCTCGCTGTCGCCGCCGTCCACGACGGTCACCGACGCGCCGAAGCCGGCCAGGGCGCGGGCGGCGCTGATGCCGCTCACGCCGAGACCGGCGACGGTGATGTTCATGCCCTGCCAGGAGGTCACTTCTTGGCTGCCCATCCTGCGTAGAAGAGGCCGAGTCCGACGATCACGCACATGCCCTGGATGATCCAGAACCGGACCACGACAAGGACTTCGGACCACCCCTTGAGTTCGAAGTGGTGCTGGAGCGGCGCCATCCGGAAGACGCGCTTGCCGGTCATCCGGAACGAGCCGACCTGGATGACGACGGACATCGTGATGAGGACGAACAGGCCGCCCAGGAGCGCGAGGAGGAGTTCCGTGCGCGAGCAGATCGCGAGGCCCGCGAGGGCGCCGCCGAGGGCCAGCGAGCCCGTGTCACCCATGAAGATCTTGGCGGGCGAGGTGTTCCACCACAGGAAGCCGAAACAGGCGCCCATCAGGGCCGATGCGACCACCGCCAGGTCGAGCGGGTCTCTGACCTCGAAACACGCCCCTGGGTTGGTGAGGGTCTGCGCGTTGGCGCAGGACTCCTGGAACTGCCAGACACCGATGAAGGTGTACGCGCCGAAGACCATCACGGAGGCGCCGGTGGCGAGGCCGTCGAGGCCGTCCGTCAGGTTCACGCCGTTCGACATCGCGAGGATCATGAACAGCGCCCAGACCACGAACAGGACCGGGCCGATCGACCAGCCGAAGTCCTCCACGAAGGAGAGCTTGGTGGACGCGGGGGTGTTGCCTCTGACGTCCGCGAACTGCAGTGAGATCACCGCGAAGGCGATGCCGACGATCAGCTGTCCGGCCATCTTGGCCTTGGCTCTGAGGCCGAGCGAACGCCGCTTGACGATCTTGATGTAGTCGTCGAGGAAGCCGACGAGCCCCATGCCCGCCATCAGACCGAGCACGAGCAGACCCGACAGGGTCGGCGCCGCGCCGGTGATGAGCTTGCTGAGGAAGTACGCGATGAGGGTCGCCAGGATGAAGGCGATACCACCCATGGTCGGCGTGCCGCGCTTGCTGTGGTGCTCGCGCGGGCCGTCGTCACGGATGAACTGGCCGTAGCCCTTGCGCGCAAGGAGCTTGATAAGGAGCGGCGTTCCGGCGAGCGTCAGGAAGAGACCGATGACGCCCGCGAACAGGATCTGCTTCATCATCAGGCATCAACCCCACCCTGCACGTCGGAGAGCAGCGCCTGTGCCACGCTCTCCAGGCCCACCGACCTGGATGCCTTCACGAGCACGACGTCTCCCGGGCGCAGCTCGCTGCGCAGCAGGTCGATCGCCGCCTGTGCGTCGGACACGTGCACCGACTCCTCACCCCACGAACCCTCGTTATAGGCGCCCAGTTGCATCCAGGACGCTTCCCTGCCCCCGACTGCAACGAGCTTGCTGACGTTGAGCCGGACGGCGAGCCGTCCGACGGCGTCGTGCTCGGTCAGCGACTCGTCGCCCAGCTCGGCCATCTGCCCGAGCACCGCCCACGTCCGGCGCCCCTTGCCCATGGCCACCAGCGCGCGCAGCGCCGCTCGCATGGACTCGGGGTTCGCGTTGTAGGCGTCGTTGACGATCGTGACGCCGTCCGAGCGCTCGGTGACCTCCATCCGCCAGCGGGACAGGTTGCCCGCCTCGGAGAGCGCGAGGGCGATCTCCTCCACGGACATGCCAAGGTCATGGGCGACGGCGGCCGCGGCGAGCGCGTTCGACACGTGGTGCTCACCGTACAGGCGCAAGGTCACGTCGCTGCACCCGGAGGGTGTGTGCAGGCTAAAGGCGGGCTGTCCGGTGTCCGTGAGCCGGACGTTCTCGGCACGGATGTCGGCGTTGTCGGCTTCTCCGAAGAAGAGCACCTTCGCCTTCGTGCGCGAGGCCATGGCCCGCACCAGCGGGTCGTCCGCGTTGAGGATCGCGGTGCCGTCCTCCGGCAGCGACTCGACCAGCTCGCCCTTCGCTTCCGCGATCTGCTCGCGGCCGCCGAACTCGCCGATGTGCGCGGTCCCGACGTTCAGGACGACTCCGACCTTCGGGGGCGTGAGGCCCGTCAGGTACCTGATGTGGCCGATGCCGCGGGCGCCCATCTCCAGGACGAGGAACTGCGTCTCGTCGGTGGCGGTGAGCGCGGTCAGCGGCAGGCCGATCTCGTTGTTGAACGAGCCCGGCGTGAAGACCGTGTCGGCCTTGCGGCGCAGCACCTGGGCGATCAGGTCCTTGGTACTGGTCTTGCCGGCGGAGCCGGTGAGGGCAACCAGCGCGGCGCCGAGCCGTGCGACCACGTGCCGGGCCAGCGCGCCGAGCGCGGCCTGGACGTCGTCCACGACGATGGCGGGCACGCCGACCGGGCGCGAGGCCAGCACGGCGACGGCACCCTTGTCGACGACCTCGCGCGCGTAGTCGTGGCCGTCGACCCGCTCGCCCACGAAGGCGGCGAACAGGCTTCCCGGCTCGACCTTGCGCGAGTCGATGACGACCGGCCCGGTCACCCGGACCTGCGGGTCCGGTATGTCGTACGTCTGCCCGCCGACGGCTGAGGCGATCTCGGCGAGGGAGAGGGCGATCACAACTTCATCCCTGGGTTTTCTGGTTGTCGACGGTGGCTTCGGCCGCTTCGATGGCCGCGCGGAGCACCTGGCGGTCGTCGAACGGGCGGATCACACCGGCGATGTCCTGGCCCTGCTCGTGGCCCTTGCCCGCGACGAGCACCGTGTCGCCGGGCTCGGCACGCGCCACGGCAGCGGCGACGGCGGCGGCCCGGTCCTCGAACACGGCGACGTCGCCCCGCTCGTGGGCCGGCACGTCGGCGGCGCCCGCGAGCATCGTGGCGAGGATCGCGAGGGGGTCCTCGGAGCGCGGATTGTCGGAGGTGAGGATGGCCGTGTCGGCGAACCGCGCCGCGGCCGCGCCCATCGGCATCCGCTTGGTCTTGTCGCGGTCGCCGCCGCAGCCGAGCACGATGTGCAGCTTGTTCTCGGTGACCTTGCGCAGCGCCCGCAGGACGGACTCCACGGCGTCGGTCTTGTGCGCGTAGTCGACGACGGCGAGGTACTTCTGGCCGGCCTCCACGCGCTCCAGGCGACCGGGCACGCCGGGTACGGCGGCGACGCCGTCGGCCGCGGTCTGCGGGTCGATCCCGGCGACGGCGAGGGTCACGATGGCGGCGAGGGTGTTCGCCACGTTGAAGGGGCCCGCGAGCGGCGATTTGGCGGTGATCCGCTCGCCCTTGGGGCCGATGACCGTCAACGTCGAGTCGAAGGGCCCGACTTCGACGTCCTCGGCGCGCCAGTCGGCGTCCGGGTGGCCCTCGGCGGAGAACGTGACGACCGGGACCTCGGACTCGTCGATGAGCCGGCGCCCGTACTCGTCGTCGAAGTTCACGACGCCCTGTTTGCTGCGCGCCTTCGTGAACAGCTGGGCCTTCGCCTGGAAGTAGTCCTCCATGTCGGAGTGGAACTCCATGTGCTCCGGGCTCAGGTTGTTGAAGACGGCCACGTCGAAGACGCAGGCGTCGACCCGGCCCAGCACGAGGGCGTGGCTGGAGACCTCCATGGCGACGGCGTCCGTGCCGCGCTCGCGCATGACCGCGAACAGCGCCTGGAGATCGGTGGCTTCCGGAGTGGTGCGCTCGGACTTGATCCGCTCGTCGCCGATCCGCATCTCGACCGTGCCGATGAGACCGGTGCTGCGCACGGTCTTCAGGCCGCCCTCGATGAGGTACGCGGTGGTGGTCTTGCCCGAGGTACCGGTGATGCCGATCTGGAGCAGGTCCCGGCCGGGGTGGCCGTAGATCGTGGCGGCCAGCTCGCCCATCCGGCTGCGCGGGTTGTCCACGACGAGCGGGACCAGGCCGGCCTCGGACACGCGCTGCCAGCCCGCCGGGTCGGTCAGCGCGGCGACGGCGCCGAGCGAGGCGGCCTGCGCGGCGAAGTCGGCGCCGTGCGCGCGGGCTCCGGGCAGGGCCGCGTACAGGTCGCCGGGGCGCACCGCACGGGAGTCGTGGGTGATGCCGGTGACTGCTGCCGCGGCCGTGGGCGCTTGGACACCCAGTTGATCGGCGAGTTCCGCGAGGGGTGTGGCGGAGACCTCGACCGGTCGCGGCGGCCCGGGGTATGTCACGGGTGCGCCCTTCTGGGTGGTTTGGGACTGATCAGCGTGTGGCACGGCGTGAGCGTACCGGGCCCACCCCCCGCCGGGCGAAGCGAGGGGCGTGGCGAGGGGCGTGGCGCCGGGCGGTTCCCTGAATCGGGGGTGATGGCCGTCACGAAAGATCACCGTCGGTCATGGCTTGAACGTGACGGGCAGCCGGGCCGGCTTGTCGCCCGTCGGCGGGGCCTGGAGCGTCTTCAGGGCGAACTCCATGACCTTCTTGTAGATCGGCCCGCAGATCTGGCCGCCGAAGTAGCCGCCCTTGGTGGCGTTCTGGATCGCGCAGTAGACCGTCACGCGCGGCTTGTCGGCCGGCGCGAAACCGGCGAACGACGACGTGTATCCCTTGTAGCGGCCGGTGGCCGGATCCACGCGGTTGGCCGTGCCCGTCTTGCCCGCGACGCGGTAGCCCGGGATGCGGGCCTTCGTGCCCGTGCCCTCCTCGTCGTCGACCACGGACTCCAGCATCTGCGCGACGGTCTTGGCGGTCTTCTTGCTGATGACGCGGTTCTCCTTGGGCTTCGGCGCCGGCCTGAACCGTCCGTCGGGGCCCTTGGTGCCGCGTACGAGGGTGGGCTGCACGCGTACGCCGTCGTTGGCGATGGTCGAGTACACGGAGGCGGCCTGCATCGCGTTGATGGAGAAGCCCTGGCCGAACGGGATCGTGTACTGCTGCGACGTGGACCACTCGTCGGCGGGCGCGAGGATGCCGGACGTCTCGCCGGGGAAGCCGAGGCCGCTCTCCCGGCCGATGCCGAACTTGTGCAGGTAGGAGTAGAGCGAGGCGTTGGCCGCCGGCTGCGTCTTGCCGAGCTGCCCCGTCGCCAGGATGGTGCCGATGTTGCTGGACTTGGCGAGCACGCCGTTGAGCGTGAGGTGCCAGGTCGGGTGGTCGACGTCGTCCTGGAAGAGCCGGTCGCCGCGGTGCAGCCGGTTGGGGACGGTGACGTGGGTGCCGGGGGTGGCCGCCTCCTCCTCCAGGACGGCCGCCATCGACATGACCTTGGCGGTGGAGCCCGGCTCGTACGCGTCCTGGACAGCAGCGTTGCCCAGGGCCTCCGCCTTGGCGTCGGCCAGGTCGTTCGGGTCGAAGCCGGGCGCGTTCGCCATGGCGAGGACCTCGCCGGTCTTGGTGTCCTGCACTATCACGTAGCCGCGGTCCGCCTTCGACTCCTTGACCTGCTCGTCGATGGCGTTCTGCGCGGCCCACTGGATGTCGCGGTCGATGGTCAGCTCGACGTCCGAACCGGGGACCGCGGGCTGTTCGGTGGTGCCCGCGGTCGGCACCTGCTGGCCGCCGGACTGGGCGTAGCGGATCTTTCCGGCCTTGCCCGCGAGTTCCTTGTCGAGCTGCTGCTCGACACCGCCGCCGCCCTTGCCGTCGGCGTTGACCCAGCCGAGGACGCCCGCGGCGAGGTCGCCGTTGGGGTAGACGCGCTTGCTGCTGGGGTCGGCGACCACACCGGAGAGCACGCTCGCCTCGCGGCCCGCGGCGTTCGCCTTCTCGTTCAGCGTGGTCCGCAGGTCCTTGATCTGCTTCCAGACCTGCGGCGTCTGTCGCGGGGCGAGCCGCACGTAGCGCGTGTTCTTCGTCCGCAGCTTCTTGGTCAGCTCGGCCGCGTCGACCCCGATGATCGGCGAGAGCAGCGCCGCCGCCTGCTCGGGCGCGTCGTCGACCTTGGTGGCCTTCTTCGTGAACAGCGTCGGGTCGGCGGTGATGTCGTACGCGTCCACGCTCGCGGCGAGCTCGACGCCGCTGCGGTCCGTGATGCCGCCGCGCTCGGCGGCGATGGAGTGGCTGACGTATCGGTTCAGCGAGGCCTTCGCGGCGTACGCGCTGGCGTCGACGCCCTGCACCTGGAAGAGGCGGACGACGAAGACCATCAGGACGAGCGTGAGGCCCAGGCTCACCATGCGCAGGCGCGGCTTGGGGCTGCCGAGGCGCAGCCGGGAGGGCGCCTTCGGCTTCGGCTTCGGCCTCGGCGGGGCCGGGCGGCGGCCGGCCGGGCGGCCCTTCTGGGCGGCCTTGGGGGCGGGCCTGGGCACGGCCTTGGACCCCGCCTTCGGCGCGGGCCTGGGCGCGGGGCGTCCGGTGCGCGGCGGGCGCGCGGGGCCTGGCACGCGGCGGCGCGGGGGCTCCCTGTCGGTCATGGCGTCACCTGCCGGTGCTCGAAGGGGAGGGCTCGACCGAGGAGTTCGGACTCGCCGACTCGGAAGGATTGGCGGAGGGGGACGTGCTGTCCGAAGGAGACGGGCTCGCGGAGGAGGGCGAGGCGCTCGCGCTCGGGGTCTGCGTCGGCTCGGGCTGTGGCGGGGCGGGCGGCCCGGCGGCGGGGCTCGGCATGCCCTTGACGGTGCCGTCCGGCTCCAGGAACGCCGGGTCGCCGCCGGGCACCATGCCGAGCCGGTGGGCGCGCTGCAGGAGGGCGTCGGGGGCCGAGTAGGAGTCGACGTCGCGCTGGAGTTCCTGCTCGTCGTCGGTGAGCTCGGTGGTCTGCTTCTTGAGCTTGGTGAGCTGGAACGAGCCCTCGTTGAGCGAGGAGTTCAGCATCAGGAGCGTGATGAGACCGCCGCCGAGGAGCAGCACGACGAGGAGGACGAATGGGGTGCGCGCCGCCTGCGTGCCGCCGGACGGGCCGAGCGGGAGCAGCCGCGCAAGGCGGGCGGCCCTGCCGCGCAGCGAACCTTTCGAGCCACTGCTGGCGCTCATGACCACCCCTCCACGCGCGCGTACGTCACTCGGCCGTCACCCCTCGACATCCTCGCGGATGCGCTGCGCACCCCGCAGCCGTGCCGGAGCGGCCCTGCGGTTCTCCGCGACCTCTTCCTCCGTGGGGAGTTCGGCGCCGCGGGTGAGCAGCTTCAGGCGGGGCTGGAACTGCTCGGGGACGACGGGCAGTCCGGGCGGCGCCGTATTGCTGGCTCCGGCCGCGAACACCTGCTTGACCAGGCGGTCTTCCAGCGAGTGGTACGACAGGACGGCGATCCGGCCGCCGACCGCGAGCGACTTCACGGCGCCCGGGATCGCCCGCTCCAGCACGCTCAGCTCGCCGTTGACCTCGATGCGCAGGGCCTGGAAGGTGCGCTTGGCCGGGTTGCCGCCGGTGCGCTTGGCGGCCTGCGGCAGGGAGTCGCGGATCAGCTCGACGAGCCGGGCGCTGTTGCTGAACGGCTCCTTCTCGCGCTCTCGGACGATGGCCGAAACAATGCGCTTGGCCTGCTTCTCCTCGCCGTACTGGCGCAGGATCCGCACCAGTTCGCCCGGCGGGTACGTGTTGAGCACCTCGGCGGCGCTCATCCCGGTCGTCTGGTCCATGCGCATGTCGAGCGGCGCGTCCTGCGCGTACGCGAAACCGCGGTCGGCCTCGTCGAGCTGCATGGAGGAGACGCCGAGGTCGAACAGGACGCCCTGCACCTTCGGGATGTCCAACCGGTCCAGGACCTCGGGCAGTTCGTCGTAGACGGCGTGCACGAGGGTGGCCCGGTCACCGAAGGGCGCGAGGCGCTCACCGGACAGCCGCAGCGCTTCCTTGTCGCGGTCCAGCGCGACGAGGCGGCACGAGGGGAACGTGGAGAGCAGCGCCTCGCTGTGCCCGCCGAGGCCGAGCGTGCAGTCGACGACGACCGCGCCCGGCTGGGCGAGCGCCGGAGCCAACACGTCCAAGCAGCGCTGGAGCATGACCGGAACGTGTCGCTGGCTCAAGGGTCCCTCTCAAGTCCGGCGTGGGGGACGTACGCACTGCCGGGTCCCCGCCCGCTCGTGAAGGGGAATGATCCGTCGGCGCCGGGGAAGTGACGCCGGCCGACCGGAGCGGGAGGAGGCCGAGCCGTACGTACGCGCCGCGCACGCGGGGAGCGTTCCGACAGGTGCCGGGAGGGCAGTGCCGGGATCTCCGTGTTGCATCGTTGCGTGGTTATCTGGGGTCGGCGTCACTTTAGTCCACGGTGCCGCCCGGTCAATCAACCGGTCGCCCCAGCGCGCTGCGCGTCGCGGCCTTCGCACCCCGAGCCGCGAACCGGGTGAATTCACCCGGGCGGCCGAGGCCGCACCCGCTGTGTGGGGTCGCTCACAACAAGGCGCGATGATGTTCTTTGTCCCCTCTCACAGCGGGCCCGGACCAGGCGTGACGGCTACCGTCATAGTCATGACGACTTCTGCTCACCTCCCCTCTGGAGCCCCCTCCGAAGGCGCCATACCCGCCGACGGCAGCGTGACCGACCGCCTCGTCGACGCGAACGGGCAGTACGCCGCCGCGTTCACCGACCCCGGCATGGACGCGCGCCCCGTGCTGCAGGTCGCCGTGGTCGCCTGCATGGACGCCCGCCTCGACCTGCACGCCGCCCTCGGCCTCGAACTCGGCGACTGCCACACGATCCGCAACGCCGGCGGCGTCGTCACCGACGACGTGATCCGCTCCCTCACCGTCAGCCAGCGCGCGCTCGGCACCCGCAGCGTGGTCCTCATCCACCACAGCAACTGCGGCCTCGAAGGCCTGACCGAGGACTTCAGGACCGACCTGGAGATGGAGGTCGGCCAGCGACCCACCTGGGCGGTCGAGGGCTTCCGCAATGTCGACCAGGACGTGCGCCAGTCCATCCAGAAGGTGCGCACCTCCCCCTTCCTGCTGCACACCGACGACGTGCGCGGCTTTGTCTTCGACGTGAAGACGGGGCTGCTGCGGGAGATCGAACCGGCCTGACCCCCCTCCGGCCACGGTCGACCTTCCTCTCAAAAGGCCCTAAGCCCTGACATATCGCGGCCAGTTGTCCACAGGCGAGTGACACGAACCGGTAACGCCAACAAGAATGCGTGTGTGACATCCGCACGAGCGGCGAACAACTCGTGCGCGCTGTCCGTGTATCGGGGTGGGCCGGTTCGTGTCGTAGCGCGTCGGCCCGGAACGTACGGGCCGAGGAGGGCCGGGTGACGACCTATGACGATCGAGCGAGCCTTACTGATCTGACCACCACCGCAGAGCGCGTGCGCGGGTCGGTGGAGGGTGTGATCGAGGGCAAGCCGGAGGTCGTAAGGCTCTCGCTGACCGTGCTGCTCGCGGAGGGGCACCTGCTCATCGAGGATGTTCCGGGCGTCGGCAAGACGATGCTGGCGAAGGCGCTCGCGCGGTCCATCGACTGCTCGGTGCGCCGCATCCAGTTCACGCCCGACCTGCTGCCCTCGGACATCACCGGTGTGTCCATCTGGGACCAGCAGCGCCGGGACTTCGAGTTCAAGCCGGGCGCGATCTTCGCGCAGATCGTGATCGGGGACGAGATCAACCGCGCGTCTCCGAAGACGCAGTCCGCGCTCCTGGAGTCCCTGGAGGAGCGCCAGGTCACCATCGACGGGCAGACGTACGAACTGCCCAGCCCGTTCATGGTGGTGGCCACGCAGAACCCGGTCGAGATGGAGGGCACCTACCCGCTGCCCGAGGCCCAGCGCGACCGCTTCATGGCCCGCGTCTCCATCGGCTATCCGAGCCCGGAGGCCGAGCTGCAGATGCTGGACGTGCACGGCGGTGTGAACCCGCTGGACGACCTGCAGCCGGTGGCGCACGCGCACGAGATCGTGAAGCTCATCGACGCGGTCCGCACGGTCCACGTCGCCGACGCCGTACGGCGCTACGCGGTGGACCTGGTCGCCGCCACGCGCAGCCACCCCGACCTCAGACTCGGTGCCTCCCCGCGCGCGACGCTGCACCTGCTGCGCGCGGCCAAGGCGGCGGCGGCCCTCGGCGGCCGTGACTACGCGCTGCCCGACGACGTGCAGACGCTGGCCGTGGCGGTCCTGGCACACCGTCTGCTGCCCACCGCGCAGGCCCAGTTGAACCGGCGGACCGCCGAGCAGGTCGTCCTCGACATCCTG
This sequence comes from Streptomyces sp. NPDC059897, assembly GCF_042730865.1. Taxonomy (NCBI): domain Bacteria; kingdom Bacillati; phylum Actinomycetota; class Actinomycetes; order Kitasatosporales; family Streptomycetaceae; genus Streptomyces; species Streptomyces sp. NPDC059897. The sequence continues at coordinate 20,375 of NZ_JBHWKQ010000060.1, forward strand.
CAGCGCACCCCGGTCCCGGCCGCCGAGCCCCGCGCCGCGCAAACCTACGACTCGACGACTCCTCCGCTGTACGGCCAGCAGCCGCCCGGTCCGCGGAGGCTGTGATGACGCCGGGGGGACACGTCGGGCCTTACGCGCCGGATCCGGGGGGCGGATTCACGGACGGTGGCGCGGGCAAGAACGTCGGCGACAGGAGCGGTGTGCGCACCGCCCTCGCCGGACTCACCACACGCGGCCGCTCCTTCCTGGCCGCCGGCATCGCGGCCGGCATCTGCGCGTACGTCCTCGGGCAGAGCGATCTGCTGCGGGTGGGGCTGCTGCTCGCCGTGCTGCCGCTGGTGTGCGCGGCCGTCCTGTACCGCACCCGCTACCGGGTCGCGGGCAGCCGCCGCCTCTCCCCCGCGCGCGTACCCGCGGGTTCCGAGGCGCGCGTGCATCTGCGCATGGACAACATCTCCCGGCTGCCGACCGGCCTGCTGATGCTCCAGGACCGGGTGCCGTACGTGCTCGGTCCGCGGCCCCGGTTCGTGCTCGACCGGGTCGAGGCGGGCGGCCGCCGCGAGGTGTCCTACCGGGTCCGCTCCGACCTGCGCGGCCGCTATCCGCTGGGCCCGCTGCAGCTGCGCCTCACGGACCCCTTCGGGATGTGCGAACTGACCCGGTCCTTCTCGACGTACGACAGCCTGACGGTGATCCCGCGCGTGACGGCGCTGCCGCCGGTGCGGCTCACGGGTGAGGCCAAGGGGTACGGGGACGGGCGGCAGCGCTCGCTCGCCCTGGCCGGCGAGGACGACGTGATCCCGCGCGGCTACCGGTACGGGGACGATCTGCGGCGCGTCCACTGGCGCTCCACCGCGCGCTACGGCGAGCTGATGGTGCGCCGCGAGGAGCAGCCGCAGCGGGCCCGCTGCACCGTGCTGCTCGACACCCGGGCGCCCGCCTTCCAGGGCGCCGGGCCCGACTCGGCCTTCGAGTGGGCGGTGTCCGGCACCGCCTCCGCCCTGGTGCACATGCTCGAACGCGGCTTCTCCGTCCGACTGTTGACGGACACGGGAAACGCGGTACCGGGTGAGGGCACCGACGGCTTCGCGGGCGCCAGCCAGGAGTCGGCGGACGCGGCGGGCCTGATGATGGACACGCTCGCCGTCGTCGACCACTCCGACAGCGGCACGCTCTCCGCCGCGTACGACGTCCTGCGCGGTGGCAACGAAGGGCTCCTGATCGCCTTCTTCGGCGACCTGGACGAGGAGCAGGCCTCCGTCGTCGCCAAGATGCGCCGCCGCAGCGGTGGCGCGCTCGCCTTCCTCCTGGACAGCGGCTCCTGGACCCAGGGCCCCGGGGCGCCGGTCTCGGAGCGCTGCACCGAGCGGCTGCGGATGCTGCAGGAGGCAGGCTGGACCGCGGTGGCCGTGCCGCACGGCGCGTCCCTCGAAGAGCTCTGGCGGCAGGCGGACCGGGAGCGCACGGGGCTCTCCGCGCCGACCGGTCCCCCGGACGCCCCGAACACCCCAGGGGGTTGGTCATGAGCGGCGGCGCCCGCCTGTCGATCTGCGCCACGCTGGCCACGTTCCTGGCCTCGTGCGCGCTGCTCCCGCTGGTCGACCGGTCCACGTGGCTGATCCAGATCGTGGTCCTGCTGGTGATCCAGGCCTCGGTCGGCGCGCTCACCCGCAGGGTGCCGCTCGCCCGCCCGCTGACGGTGGCGGCGCAGGCCCTGGTGTCGCTGCTGCTGCTCACCGTCCTCTTCGCCCGCGAGCAGGCGATCGGCGCGTTCCTGCCGGGCCCCGAGGCCTTCCAGCACTTCGGGGTGCTGCTCCAGGCGGGCGGCGAGGACGTGGGCCGGTACGCGATACCGGCGCCGCTGACCGACGGCATCCGGCTGATGCTGGTCGGCGGCTCGCTGGTGATCGGTCTCTTCGTGGACGCCCTCGCGGTGACGTTCCGCAGCGCGGCCCCGGCCGGGCTGCCGCTGCTCGCCCTGTACTCGGTGGCCGCCGGTCTCTTCGAGGGCGGCGCCGACTGGCTGTGGTTCCTGCTCGCGGCAGGCGGCTATCTCCTGCTGCTGCTCGCCGAGGGGCGCGACCGGCTCGCCCAGTGGGGCCGGGTGTTCGGCGGTGCCGGGCGCTCGCCCGGCGCGTCCACACCCGTGCAGGAGGGCGGGCGCGGGGCCCTCGCCCCGGTCCGTACCGGCCGCCGCATCGGCGCCGTCGCCCTCGGGCTCGCCCTGGTGGTGCCGCTCGCCCTGCCCGCCCTCGACGGCGGGCTCCTCGGCCCGTCCGGCAGCGGTGTGCGCGGCGGCGCCGGTGGCGGCGGCACGATCTCCGCGGTCAACCCGCTGGTCTCGCTGCAGAACAGCCTGAACCAGCCGGAGGACCGGGAGGTGATGACGTACCGGACGAACGCGGACCAGACGTCCGACATGTATCTGCGGATCGTCGCGCTCGACGAGTTCGACGGCACGACCTGGCGCCCCTCGGTGCGCAGCATCGACGACGTGCCGTCCGCCCTGCCCGACCCGCCGGGCCTGGGCGCCGACGTGCGCAGGACCCAGGTCCGTACGACGATCTCGGCGGCCGACTGGTACGCGCAGGACTGGCTGCCGATGCCCTACCCGGCCACGAAGGTGGGGATCGACGGGCGCTGGCGCTTCGAACGGGTCGGCCGGACCCTGGTCGGCGACCACGGGCAGACCACGCGCGGGCAGACGTACACCGTCGACAGCCTGATCGTGCGGCCGACACCGCAGCAGCTCGCCGACGCGGGCACGCCGGCGGGCGGCATGGTCCGCGAGTTCACCAAGGTGCCCGCCTCGCTGCCCGACGTGGTGCGCACGACCGCGCTCAAGGTCACCGAGGGCGCGTCGAACAATTACGAGCGCGCGGTGAAGCTGCAGGACTACTTCGCGGTCAACGGCGGCTTCACGTACAACACGGAGGTGCGGGCGGGCAGCGGTTCCGCCGCGATAGCCCGGTTCCTGAGGCAGAAGGAGGGCTTCTGCGTCCACTTCTCCTTCTCGATGGCCGCCATGGCGCGCACGCTGGGCATCCCGGCCCGGGTCGCGGTCGGTTTCACGCCGGGCGTGCCCGCGGGCGAGGGGAAGTACTCGGTGGGCCTGCGCGACGCGCACGCCTGGCCCGAGCTGTACTTCGAGGGCGTCGGCTGGACCCGCTTCGAGCCCACGCCGAACCGCGGCACGGCCCCCGACTACACGGTGGACGACAGCCCCGAGGGCAGCTCCAGCAACCCGGCGGCGCCCAGCGAGTCCGCCTCCGCCGCGCCCACGGCCCCGGAGCCCTCGACGTCCGAGAGCTGCTCGCTGGCCCAGCGCAGGGAAGGAAGCTGCGGCGACACCGCACCCGCGGTCGTGGGCGGCCCGCCGGACGACGGGCCACCGATCGGCACCATCGCGGTGGTGTCCCTGATCGCCCTGCTGGCCGTCGTGGTGCCGCTGCTGCCGATGCTGTGGCGCAGGCGGGTCCGGGCCGTGCGGCTCGGCGCGGCGGGCCGCACGGCCGCCGATGCCGCCGGTCGCACCCTGGCCGCCTGGCACGAGGTGACGGACACGGCGTGGGACCACGGCATCGGTCCCGACGACTCGCTGACCCCGCGGACGGCGGCCGCCCGCATCGTCCGGATCGGCGAACTCGAACCCGAGGCGGCCGACAGCGTGCACCGGGTGGCCGCGGCGGTGGAGCAGGTCCTGTACGCGCCGCGCCCCCGGCCCGTGTCGGGTCTGGGCGAGGACGTACGCCGCCTGCACGACGATCTGCACGCGAAGTCGAGCCGGTCGACACGGCTCCGTGCGACGTTCGCACCCCGCTCGGCCGTCCGGGTGGTGTGGGCGGCGGCGCGGCGCTGGGAGGCGGTCACGGTGAGCGTGCGCGGCAGGTTCAGCCGGCCGACGCGGCCGACCCGCCAGGAAGGCTGAACCGGCCGGTTACGCAGAAAGGGTGACCGCGCGACGCGGTCACCCTTTGTGCATGTCCTGATGTGGGCGCATGTCCTGCTGTCCTGCTGGGGCGGGCGGCTCACCGCCTGCTGTTCAGCGGCCGCCCTGCTCGTCCCTGCGGCGCTGCCAGCGCTGCTCGATGCGGTCCATCATGGAGCGCTTCTGCTTGCCCTGCCTTCGGGTCGGCGGCGCGCCCGCGCCCGGCACGGCCCCTGCTGCTCCGGCCGCCGGCTGCTCCCCTGGTTTGGGGGCCTTGCGCCAGCCGGTGACGGCGAGCACCGCACATCCCAGCATGACGAGGAACCCCACCACGCTGATCCAGATCTGCTGCGCGACCATTCCTGCCATGAGGAGCGCGATACCCACCAGGAAGCCCACGACTGCCTGATAGACCCGACGTCGGGTGTATGTACGCAGCCCGCTTCCCTCAAGCGCTGTCGCGAACTTGGGATCTTCGGCGTACAGCGCTCGCTCCATCTGCTCGAGCATGCGCTGCTCGTGCTCCGAGAGCGGCACGGAGTCCTCCTCATCGTGCAGTCGCCGGGGCGACCGGGGGTCCCCTTCAGGATAGGCAGGGAATCGCCCCCGTGAAACCCGCCCCTCTACGCCAACATTCGCCATTGCCGACCGCGACACGGCGCCCCGGCCTCACAGGGCGACATGCCCCAGTGGCCGACCCGTCATGCCGGACGGTCTCCTCAGATCATACGGCGCCGAGCCTCCGATCGGGGGGCCTGTGGCGTACTCCATCAATCGCTGCGCCGCTGATCAGCGGCAGCTCCCGGCCACCGGCCGGGCCGATCAGGCCTCTTCGGCCACTCGCTTCTCACCGAGCACGTGCAGCTGCGTGGCCACCGCATGGAAGGCGGGCAGCTCGGCGGCGGCGGCCTCGAGCTTCAGCAGCTCCTGCTGCGCGCTCGGTTCGGTGTCCACGAGGACGCCGGGGACGAGGTCCGCGAAGACCCGCACGCCGTGCACCGAGCCGACGTCCACGCCGGCCCCGCCGAGGAGGTCCGTGAGCTGCTCGGCCGTGAAGCGGCGCGGCACCGGGTCGCCCTCGCCCCACCGGCCCGCCGGGTCGTCGAGCGCCTGCCTGGCCTCCTTGAAGTGCCCGGCGAGGGCCCGCGCGATGACGGCGCCGCCGAGGCCCGCGGCGAGCAGGCTGAGCACGCCGCCGGAGCGCAGCGCGCCCACGGCGTTGCGCACGCCCTCCGCCGGCTCTTCCACGTACTCGAGGACGCCGTGGCACAGGACCGCGTCGTAGCCGTCGCGCTCGACGACGTCGAACAGGCCGGAGACATCGCCCTGGACGCCGCGCACCCGGTCCTCGACGCCGGCCTCCGCCGCCCTGCGCTCCAGGGCGAACAGCGCGTTCGGACTCGGGTCGACGACGGTGACGCGGTGGCCCAGCTGGGCGACCGGCACTGCGAAGTTGCCGCTGCCGCCCCCGGTGTCGAGTACGTCGAGGATCTCGCTCCCGGCCGACTTGGCCCGCCGGTCGAGGGCTTCCTTGAGGACGTCCCAGACCACGGCGGTACGGAGGGAGGCGCGGGGCCGCGAGGAGTCGGAGCGCGGTGACGTGGTTCGCGGGTGGTGATCCGACACGGCAGGTGACTCCTCGGGGCGGCTCCGACCGGCGGCGGAGCAGGTACAGGTTCGGGCGCCTCCACCCTAATGGGCGCGGCCCCGCGCCCACGCCATCCGTGCGCACGGCCCCGCGCGCTACCCGGCGTCCTGCACCTTCCTCCGGCTCGGGCGCTCGTCCCCCTCCTGCCGGGGCTGGGGCAGCACCGGCTGCAGCACGAGCGCGCGCTCGACGAGGCGCAGGAACATCGCCACGTCACGCAGCAGGTCGTCGGCGTCGCGGGCGGTGGCCGCATCGCGGATGCCCGCCTCCGCGCGGGCCCGCTTGGTGGCGCCGGAGGCGAACAGGGCGCTCCACTCCGCCAGTTCGGGTGCTATCTCGGGGAGCACCTCCCACGCGCTGCGTATCTTGGCGCGCCGCCGGGGCGTGGACTCGGGCCTGCCGCGGGCCGCGAGCACGGCGGCGGCGGTGCGCAGCGCGGCGAGATGGGCCGTGGCGTACCGCTCGTTGGCCGTCTCGAGCACGGACGCCTCGTCGAGTCCTGCGCGGGCCTGGGCGAGCAGGTCCAGGGCGGCGGGCGGGGCGCCGGCCCGGCGGAGCACCGGGTGGATGTCGCTCGCCGGTCCGGTGGTGGGTGAGGGGGCAGGGCCGGTGGCGCCGCGGCGGGTGGCAGCTGTGGTGGGTGCCTTGTGTCCAGCCATGACGAACCTCCTGTCGTCTGTGTGACGGCACTGTGGCCGTATGTGCCCATCGTGGGGTACGCCACTGACAATCGGCTCTGACCAGGCATTTTGCTTCGATCGGAAGTTCGGGCTAGCTTTTGCACTGACCAGTCAGTTCAAAGAAGTGCCCAGGGGGGACCCATGGACGGCCCGGCGAGCGGGGCGACGAGCCCGGACAATCCAGCCAACCCGGCCAACGCAGCCGACGCGGACGAGCACGGGGCGGCGGCAGGAGCCTCGGTGGCCGCCACGGGGTTCGGCCTCAAGGGACCGCGGGGCTGGGCCTTCCGCGGTGTCGACGTCGACGCGGCGGCGGGCTCGCTCGTCGCCGTCGAGGGCCCCTCCGGCAGCGGGCGCACCTGCCTGCTGCTCGCGCTGACCGGGCGGATGAAGCCGAGCGAGGGCACGGCGCGGGTCGGCGGGATGCGGCTGCCGAAGCAGCTGACCGCCGTCCGCAGGATGAGCGCGCTCGCCCACGTGCCGGGTGTGACGGAGCTGGACCCCGCCCTGACCGTGGCGGAGCACCTGCGGGAACAGGCGCTGCTGCAGCGGAGGTTCGACGGCACGCTGCGCGGGCTGCTGCGCACGCCCGCCGAGCGGCGGGCCGAGGCGAGTCTGCGCATCGACGCCGCGCTCGCCGCGGCGGGGCTCGACACCGAGACCCTGCCGAAGGGCTCCCGCACCTCCGTGCGCGACCTGGAGCGCCTCGAGGCGCTGCGCCTGTCCCTGGCGCTCGCGCTCATCGGCCGCCCGCGCCTGATCGGTGTCGACGACACCGACCTGAAGCTCGCTGACGTCGAACGGGCCGAGATCTGGGCCCAGTTGCGGGCCGTGGCCGGCTCGGGCACGACGGTCGTCGCCGTGTGCAGCGAGGCCCCCGCAGGGGCGGTCGTCGTGTCGACCGCCCCGGTGAACACCACGAACGACACCGCGAACGACACCACGAACGACACCGCTGACGAATCCGCGGACGGCACCGTGAAGGAGACGGCCGATGCGCTCGCCGAAGCTCGCCGCGCTTGAACTCAGGCGCTTCGGCAGGGGAAAGCTGCCGCGTGCCGCACTCGTCGCGCTCCTGCTGCTGCCGCTGCTCTACGGGGCGCTGTACCTGTGGTCGTTCTGGGACCCGTACGGGAAGCTCGACAAGATCCCCGTGGCGCTGGTCAACGACGACAAGGGCGCGTCGGCCGCGGGCCAGAAGATCAGCGCGGGCGACGACATCACCAAGGGGCTGTACGACAGCGACACCTTCCAGTGGCACGAGGTCGACTCGGCGCAGGCGAAGAAGGGCGTGGAGGACGGCACGTACTACCTGTCGCTGACCATGCCGGAGGACTTCAGCGAGCGCATCGCGTCGAGTTCCGGGGACTCCCCCGAGACCGGCGCCCTTCAGGTGCGCACGAACGACGCGAACAACTACATCGTCGGGCAGATCTCCCGGACGGTCTTCTCCGAGGTGCGCTCCGCGGCCTCCACCAACGCGTCGCGCTCGTTCCTCGACAAGATCTTCGTGTCCTTCTCGGACATCCATGACGCGACGAAGAAGGCGGCCAAGGGCGCGGACCAGCTCGAGGGCGGCATCGGCAAGGCCAAGAAGGGCTCGAAGGACCTGGCCGACGGCCTGAAGGACGCCAAGAAGGGCAGCGGCGACCTGGAGAGCGGCCTGACGAAGCTCACCACCGGGGCCGGCGACCTGGAATCGGGGTCCCGACAGGTCTCCGACGGCACGCAGTTGCTCGCCGACAAGGTGAACGGCGCCGCCGACCAGGTGCGCCCCTTCCTGAAGGGCAACAAGAAGGCGATCGCCGACACGGCACGCCTGGTCGCCGACTCCGCCAAGGGCGTGCGGCACAACCTGGACACCCTGGTGAAGATCGCCCCCACCGCGCGCACGGGCGCGCACGCGGGTTCCGACGCTCTGGACGCCGTCTACGAAAGGCGCTGCGAGAAGTCGGTCATCGACGACCCGGCCTGCCCGGACCTGAAGAAGGCGAAGACGGCGGCGAACGACGTCGCCACGATCTCCGACGACCTGAACACGCTCATCCAGGACGAGCACGGCGACCTGGGCGCGATGGACAGCCATCTGGCCACCCTCCAGGAGCAGTCCGAGAACCTGGCCAGGCACGCCCCGACGCTCGACCAGGACGTCGAGAGCGCGGTCGCCCAGATCAACAAGCTCAACGACGGGGCGGGACAGGTCGCCGCGGGCGCCAAGAAGCTGCACACGGGGCTCGGCACGGCACAGACCGGTTCGGCGGAACTCGACGCCGGGGTCGGCAGGTTGAACACCGGAGCGGACGACCTGAACGGCGGGATGTTCCAGCTGGCCGACGGCTCGGGCGAGCTCGCCGGCGGGCTGCACGACGGCGTGCGGAAGATCCCCGACTACGACAAGAAGGACCGCGATCAGCGCACCGGCGTGATGGCCGACCCGGTCAAGCTGGCCTCCCAGTCGCTGCACAAGGCGCCCAACTACGGGACGGGCTTCGCCCCGTACTTCATCCCGCTCTCCCTGTGGGTGGGCGCGATGGTCGCCTACATGCTGATCCAGCCGATGAACCGGCGGGCCCTCGCGGCGGGCGCCTCGTCCTGGCGGGTGGCGTTCGCGGGCTGGCTGCCCGTGGCCGCCCTCGGCTGCCTCCAGGTGGCGGCCCTGATGTCCGTACTGCACTGGGCGCTCGGCCTGGAGATGCTGCACGCGGCGGGCACGGTCGGCTTCCTTGGCCTCGTCACGGCGTGCTTCGCGGCGATCGTGCAGTGGCTGAACGCGCGCTTCGGTGCGGCGGGCCGCATCCTCGTGCTCGCGTTCCTGATGCTCCAGCTGACGTCGGCGGGCGGCACGTATCCCGTGCAGACGAGCCCCGGCTTCTTCAACGCGCTCCACCCGTTCCTGCCGATGAGCTACGTCGTGGAGGCCCTGCGGCGGCTGATATCCGGCGGTGACCTCGGACCGGTGTGGCAGGCGTGCGTGGTGCTCACCGCGTTCACGGCGGGCGCGCTCGCCCTCACGGCGTGGACGGCCCGGCGCAAGCAGGTGTGGACGCTCGACCGGCTGCACCCGGAGCTGAGCCTGTGAGCGCGCCCACCGCCGCTCCTGTGAGAATCAGGGGCATGGAAAGCAGCACACGGCGTCAGGCCACTCGGCAGAAGCTCTACGAGGCCGCGGTCACGCTCATCGCGGAGCAGGGCTTCTCCGCGACCACGGTCGACGAGATCGCCGAGCGGGCCGGGGTCGCGAAGGGCACGGTCTACTACAACTTCGCCAGCAAGTCGGTCCTCTTCGAGGAGCTGCTGCGGCACGGCGTCGGGCTCCTCACCGCCTCCCTCCGGGAGGCGGCACAGAAAGCGGACGAGAACGGCGGCAGCAAGGTCGACGCCCTCGACGCGATGATCCGTGCGGGCCTCGTGTTCATCGACGAGTACCCGGCCTTCACCCAGCTGTACGTCGCCGAGCTGTGGCGCACCAACCGTGCCTGGCAGTCCACGCTCGCCGTGGTCCGCCAGGAGGCGGTCGCCGTGGTCGAGGACGTGCTGCGGGCCGCCGTGCGGAGCGGCGAGCTGAGCGAGGAGATCGACGTGCCGCTCACGGCGGCGGCCCTCGTCGGCATGGTCCTCGTGGCCGCCCTGGACTGGCAGGCGTTCCAGCCCGAGCGCTCGCTCGACGACGTGCACGGCGCGCTGTCGCTGCTGCTCCAGGGGCGCGTGGGCGGCGGGCAGCCGCTGACGGGCAAGGCCTGAGGGGCGCGCGGCCTCCGGCACACACAAATGAAGCGCCGGTCCGGCAGGGCCTGTGGTCGTTCTCAGGCCTCACCGGACCGGCGCATCCCCCGTGGATCCCCCGTTTTCCCCCGTTGGATCCCCCGTTTCCCCCGTTGGACCCCCGTTCGGTCGCCCCCAGGGTCCCCCGTCCTCACTCCCGCCCTTGCGGGCGAGAGGAGCGGCAAGAGGCACTCGATCCGTTCCGCCGCCCCGTGTCGGCGGTGCCGTTCCCGTGCCTCTCTCCGTGCCCACCACTCTCCCGTCTGCGCAGGTCGCCCCCCATCCGCGTACCTACTCATCTCCCCGACTAGGTACGGATACTCAGGGGTGCGCGCTCAGGCCCAGGAGAACTCCGCCCCTGCACTCAGCGGCCCGCCGGGCCGGTACGACCTGGCGGCGGCGTTGTCAGTGGTGGCGGATAAAGTCCCTGGCATGGCACGAATTGCGGTGATCGGCGCGGGGATGGGCGCCATGGCGGCCGCCGCTCGGCTGGCCGTCGCGGGCCACCGACCGGTGGTCTTCGAGCGCGCGTCGACGTACGGCGGCTCGCTGGGCCTGATCGAGCGCGACGGCTTCGCGTTCGACACGGGACCGGGGCTGCTCCATCTGCCCGCGGTCCCCCGGGACTTGTTCATCAAGACCGGCAAGGAGCCGCTGGAGGACCTCGTCGGCCTCACCCAGATCGAGCCGGCCGTGCGGCACGTCTTCGCGGACGGCACGACGGCGGACCTGCCGAACGCGCGGCGCGGTGGCGTCGCCGAGGCGCTGGACGCGGCGATCGGCTCCGGCGCGGGCGGGCGCTGGTCGGCGTTCATGGGCCGCGCGCGGGAGGCCTGGGACCGCTCCCGGCGCCCGCTGCTCGAAGAGCCGCTGTGGCCGAACTGGCAGGTGCTGGCCGACCGCGAGCCGTACCCCGCGGTCGTGCACAAGCGGGTCCTGCGCAAGGACCGCGCGGCGACGACCCTCGCCGGGATCGGCGCGCTCGAACTGGGCGGGGAGCCGCGCCTGGTGGCGCTTCTCGAGCAGTACGCGCTGGCGTCCGGGCTCGACCCGCGTACGGCACCGGCGAGCGCGGCCGTGCTCCCGTACATGGAGCAGACCTTCGGGACGTGGGCCGTGTCCGGCGGGATGCGGGCCCTCGCGGACGCCGTGCACGCGCGCTGCCTGAAGCGGAAGGTCGAGTTCAGATTCGGCTCGGCCGTCACCCGGATCGTGGAGAAGGACGGCCGCGCGGCCGGTGTGGAGCTGGCCGACGGCACGGTGGAGGAAGCCGAGTTCGTGGTGGCGGGTGTCGCTCCGGGCGTCCTGAGCGGGCTGCTGCCCGGGCGGCCCGTGCGCACCGAGGGGCCGGCCCAGCACGAGTCGTCGTGGCCGAGCCGCCTGACCGTGCACCTCGCGCTGCTCGGGGGCCGGCCTGAAGGCACCCCGCATCGGACGGTCGTACACGGGGCGGACCGGGACGCCGAGTTGGCCTGGCTCTTCGAGGACGGCGCGGCGCCGAAGCGACCGACGGTCGCGGTGCTGCGCACCGGGGACCCGGCCGGGGTGCCCGACGCCGGGCACGAGGCGATCACCCTCACGGTGACCGTGCCGGCTCACGCGCGCGTGGGCGAGGCCGAGGTGGAGCGGGTCCTCGCGGCGGCCGAGCGTGCGGTGCCGGAGCTGCGCGAGCGGCTGCTGTGGCACGAGGTCCGCACCCCGCGGGACATCGCCGAGGCCACCGGGGCCGAGGGCGGCGCCGTGCCGGGCCCCGCGCTCGCGGCGGCGGGCGGCGAGCTGCTGCACGCGCCGAACACGACGGCGCTGCCCGGCCTGACGACCGTGGGCGGCTGGTCCCACCCTGGCGGCGGGCTGCCGCACGCGGGCATGTCCGGCGCGCTGGTGGCGGGCCTCATCGTGGAGGGGCCGGACTTCCGCGGCTCGCAGTGAGCTGCGGAAGTCCGGCCCCTCGACGGCCGGTTCAGTACCGGTACTGCTGCTCGTTGTACCCGTTGTGGTCGTACCCGTTGTGGTCGTACCCGGTGTTCGGGTCGTGCTGCGGGTACGCCGGGTACTGCTGCTCGGGCGGCAGTTCACCGCCGTAGTTCTGCTGCTCCCCTTCGCCGTTGCGCTGCTGCGGCACCCAGACGCCGCCGGGAGGCGTCTCCCCGCCGTAGCCCGCGGCCGTCGCGTACGGGTCGGCATAGCCCTGCCCGGTGGCGTACGGGTCGCCGTACTGGGGCTGCGCAGGGTAGCTCTGCGCGCCGATGTACGGGTCCGAGTACGGGGCGGCGTACGGCTGCTGAGCCTGGTCGTAGCCGTAGCCCTGCTGGTCGTAGCCGTAGGACCCGGCGTCGTAGCCGTAGTCCTGCGTCCCGTGCGCCGCCTGCGCGGTCGGGGCGTATGCCGTGTCCTGGTAGACGCCGTACTGGCTGGTGTCGTCGGGCATCGGCTGCGGGGCGTACACCGCCGTGCTCTCGGCCGCCGACTCCGGGACCGGCGCGTACTCCTGTCGCGCCGGCTCGTACTCCAGGTCGGACACCTGGAGCGTCGGCTCCTGGTGCGGCTCCTCCTCGGAGCGGCGTCCCCGGTCCATGCCCGGGACGCCCGGCACGCCCTTGAGCGACCAGCCCGCGGCGAACCCGCGGCGGAACGACAGCGTGACGTATGTCTGTCCGATCGCGAACGCGATGGCCCCGGCCCCGATGACGAGCACCGAGGGAATCAGGACGCCGATCACGACTCCGAGGAAGCCGCCGAAGGCGAGCAGCCGCCAGCGCAGCCTTGCCTTGTACTGCAGCAGAACCTCACCGAGGAGCCACAGTGCCACCAGTCCGAACGCGACATAGAGGACCGCCCAGCCCATGTACGCCCCTCTCGTACGGCCGTAGCCCTTGTGGGTACGGCGAAGTCAGCCCCGCTCTTGGTGCAGGCCCAGGTTCTCGTAGATCTCCAACGTTGCCGTGGAGTTGTTGAGCGTAATGAAGTGCAGACCCGGCACTCCCTCGTCAAGCAGCTTGGCGCAAAACTCCGTAGCGAACTCGATGCCAATGGAGCGTACAGCGGCGGGATCGTCTTTCGCTGTGAGGATTCGCTCTTTCAACTCCGGCGGGAAGTCCGCGTTGCTCAACTTGGGCAGGCGTTCGAGCATGCGCACGCTCGTCACCGGCATGCACTCCGGGATGATCGGCGTCTCGCAGCCTGCCGCGGCGACCTTGTCGCGCAGCCGCAGATACTCCTCCGGGTAGAAGAACATCTGGGTGATCGCGTAATCGGCGCCCGCGCGGCACTTGTCGACGAAGTGCCGCACGTCGGAGTCCCAGTCCGCGGAGCGCGGGTGCATCGCGGGAAATGCCGCGACGCCGACGCAGAAGTCGCCGGACTCCTTGATCAATTCAACGAGTTCGGCCGCGTACGTGAGGCCTTCGGGGTGCGAGATCCAGTCGCCCATGGGGTCGCCCGGCGGGTCGCCGCGCACCGCGAGCATGTTCCGGATCCCGGCGTCGGCGTACTGGCCGATGATGTTGCGCAGTTCGGCGACCGAGTGTTCGACGGCGGTGATGTGCGCCACCGGCGTCAGCGTCGTGTCGGCGACGATCTGCTGGGTCTCCTTGACGGTGCCCGCGCGCGTGGAGCCGCCCGCGCCGTACGTCACGGAGACGAAGTCGGGCGACACGGCCTCGACCCTCCGCAGCGCGTTCCAAAGGTTGCGCTCGCCCTTCGGGGTCTTCGGCGCGGAGAACTCGAACGAGAAAGCCGTCTTGCCGGGTGCGAGCATGTCTCGCACGGTGCGGGCGCGATCAGTCCTGGTGGAAGCGGTACCTAGGGCCATACGGGCAGGTTACTGACCGATATCCAAAGGCCCTAATCCCCGTCCACCTTGCGGACAGGGCGACGGAACGGCCGTCACCGGCGGTTTCCCCCGGGTTCACGGACGGGACCGCGCACGTCACACCGCACGCAGGCGCTTCGCGAACTCGGCCGCCGCGGCGCCCGGGTCGTCGGCCTCCGTGATGGCCCGGACGACGACGGCTCTGCGGGCGCCGGCCTCCAGGACCTCGTCCAGGTTCGCGAGGTCGATGCCGCCGATGGCGAACCAGGGGCGGTCCGTGTCCAGGCCCGCCGTGTACCGCACCAGGTCGAGCCCCGGCGCGTACCGCCCGGGCTTGGTCGGGGTCGGCCAGCACGGGCCCGTGCAGAAGTAGTCCACGCCCTCCTGGACGGCGGCCGCGGCGGCCTCGTCCTCGGCGTGCGTGGAGCGGCCGATGAGCACGTCCTCGCCGAGGACGGCGCGGGCCGCGGGGACCGGCAGGTCGCCCTGGCCGAGGTGCAGCACGTCCGAGCGGGTCGCGTGGGCGACGTCCGCGCGGTCGTTCACCGCGAAGAGCTTGCCGTGGCGGCGGGCCGCCTCGGCGAACACCTGGAGGTGCTCCAGCTCCTCGCCGGCCTCCATGCCCTTGTCGCGCAGCTGCACGATGTCGACCCCGGCGGCCAGCACGGCGTCGAGGAACTCCGGCAGATCGCCCTGGCGCCTGCGCGCGTCGGTGCACAGATAGAGCCGCGCGTCAGCGAGCAGGGCGCGCTTGGAGTCCGCCATGAAAGTCCCCCCGTGGGTCGTGCGGTGTCGGTGGCGTGCGCACCACGAGGGTCGCGGTGCGCACGCCGGACGGTTGTCAGGTCAGACGGCGAGCGCCTGGGCGCGGCGCTTCACCTCCGTGCCGCGATTCTCGCTCAAGGCCTGCGCGGGCGTGCCCGGCAGGCTCGGGTCGGGGGTGAAGAGCCATTCCAGCATCTCTTCGTCGCTGAAGCCGTCGTCCCTCAGGACCGTCAGGAGGCCGACGAGCCCCTTGACGATCTTGTCGCCGTCGATGAAGGCGGCGGGCACGTGCAGTGCCCTGTTCTCACCGCGGCGCACGGCGATCAGCTGGCCTTCCTTGACCAGCTGCCGCACACGCGTCACCTCGACATCGAGCATTTCCGCGATGTCGGGGAGGGTGAGCCAGGCGGGGACGAGAGCATCGATCTTTGCGTCAATCTCGGTCACAGGACAAGCGTGCCATCCCGGACTGACACTCGGAAGCCGAGCCGGTGCGGATGGACCACGATCCCTCCCGATTCACCCCTTCTGTCACGCTTTGGACGGCCCGCGGGGTGACGGACTCACGCCACCGCGGACTTCAGCGGACGGGCCGGGTCCGCGAGCAGCTCCGGGTCGAGCGGGGTCCCCGACTGTATGAGCTTGCGCCCCTGGGCCAGGTCGCGCGGCTTGCCGACGGCGAGCACCGCCACCAGGGCCCCGTCGCGCAGCCAGCACACCGACCAGGCGGCACCGGCGGGGTCGCCGCGCCACACCGTCGCGTCCGCGCCCTCGTGGTGCCCCGCGTACTGCACGAACCGGCCGAACTGCTCGGACCAGAAATAGGGCACCGGGTCGTACACCGCCGGGGTCAGGCCGACGATGTTGGCCGCCACCGTGCGCGGCCCCTGCAGCGCGTTGTCCCAGTGGTGGACCATCAGGCGCTCCCCGTAGCGACCCGAGGGGAACGAGGAGCAGTCGCCCACCGCGTACACGTCGGGCACGGAGGTGCGCAGCCCGTCGTCCGCGAGGACCTCCCGGTGGGCGCCGAGCTCGATCCCGGAGCCGGCCAGCCAGCGGGTGGCCGGGCGGGCGCCGATGCCGACGACGACGGCTCCCGCGGGCAGCCGCGTGCCGTCGTCCAGGACCACGACGCCCGGCTCGATGCGCTCCACGCGCGCGTGGGTGCGCAGCTGGGCTCCGGCGTCGGCGTACCAGGCCGCCATGGGGGCGGCGATCTCGGCGGGCAGCGCCCCGGCCAGCGGCCGCTCGGCGGCCTCCACGACCGTGACCCGGCAGCCTGCCTCACGGGCGGCGGTGGCGAACTCGGCGCCGATCCAGCCGGCGCCCACGACCACCACGTCGTGCTGCTCGGCGAGGACGGGCCGCAGCCGCTCGGCGTCGTCGAGCGTGCGCAGCAGGTGCACTCCGGGGGCGGACCCCGAGCCGGGCAGCTGGACGGGTTCGGCGCCGGTCGCGACGACCAGCACGTCGTACGGGACCGGGCCCTCGGCCGTGTCCAGCTCGTGGTCGCCGGGCCGCAGGCCGGTCACCTCGCGGCCGAGCTCCAGGGAGACGCCGAGCGCCTCGAAGTCCACGTCGAAGGCCGAGCCCTCGGCCTTGCCGAGCAGCACCGCCTTGGACAGCGGCGGCCGGTCGTACGGCTGGTGGGGCTCGGCGCCGAGCAGGGTGACGGCGCCGGTGAAGCCCTGTTCGCGCAGCGCCACGGCGGTCTGCACACCGGCCATGCCCGCGCCCACGATGACGACGTTCCGCTGCCCCGAAGGCGCTCCGCTCCCGCTCCGCTGCTCACTCACGGGATCAACCTTAGGCACCTGATCTTGCGTCGGTCAGCGGTGCGGGCCACTCCCGCGCCGTGACGTCCTGCACATGTCCAGGCGGTTTAGCGATCAAGGTCGGGACGGCACTCCGGAGTTCACGCCCGGCCGGGAAGTTCCTCGACCACGCTGGTACCGCTGCCGTCCTGCGACTCCCACTCCCAGGTCTCGTCGAGGCGCACCCGGCCGTCCGGGAGCTCGGACACGGTCGAGACGCAGTGCCCGCAGGAAGTGGTCCCGTCGGTCTTCAGCTGGACGTAACGGAAGTCGAGCCGGTCGCCGGAGCGGGTCCCCACGAGGTGCCCCTCGACGACATCGCCGCCCGCGTAGTCGGCCGAGACCCGGCCGTCCCGCTCCCGGTACGTGAAGCGGGTGCGGGTGCCCACCTGACCGGGCGCCTGGTCGGCGACGGGGGACATCACGAGGCCGTCGAGAGATCGGGACACAGGTTCGAGGCTCCCTTACTGGGGGTCGCGGTGAACGGCTAGGGTGGCCAACGTAGAGCACTCGCGGGAGCCCGTACGCAGCGGGCTGAGAGGGAGGCTGGAGCGGCCTTCGACCGTCCGAACCTGATCCGGGTCATACCGGCGAAGGGAGGGGCTTGACGCCCATGTCGTCGACGCCATCCGTTCATTCGCACTCCTGCGACCGTTCGCACACCAGCGACGTCCTCGTCGTCGGTGGCGGCATCATCGGTCTGGTCACCTCCTGGCGGGCCGCGCAGCGCGGCCTGTCCGTCGCGGTCGCGGACCCCGAACCCGGCGGCGGGGCCGCCCAGGTGGCGGCCGGGATGCTGGCCGCCGTCACCGAACTGCACCACGGCGAGCAGACGTTGCTCGGCCTGAACCTGGAGTCCGCGCGCCGCTACCCGGGCTTCGCGGCCGAGCTGTCCGAGGCCACCGGGCAGGACCTCGGCTACCGCGCCTGCGGCACGCTCGCGGTCGCGCTCGACTCCGACGACCGCGCCCACCTTCGCGAACTGCACGCGCTGCAGACGAAGTCGGGGCTCGAATCGGAGTGGCTCTCGGGCCGCGACTGCCGCCGCCTCGAACCGATGCTCGCGCCGGGCGTGCGCGGCGGACTGCGGGTCGACGGGGACCACCAGATCGACCCGAGAAGGCTCGCGGGCGCCCTCGTGACGGCCTGCGAGCGCTCCGGCGTGACCTTCCACCGGTCATGGGCCGAGCGGCTCCGTGTCGTCCGCGACCGGGCGAGCGGCGCTGTCCTCGCCGACGGCACCGAACTCGCCGCGGACCAGGTGGTCCTGGCGGCGGGCAGCCGCGCCGGGCAGCTCGCGGGCGTGCCCGACGCGGTGCTCCCGCCGGTGCGCCCCGTGAAGGGCCAGGTGCTGCGCCTGACGGTGCCCAAGCGGTACGCGCCCTTCCTCAGCCGCACCGTCCGCGCGGTCGTGCGCGGCGGCAGCATCTACCTGGTGCCGCGCGTCAACGGCGAGCTCGTGGTGGGCGCGACCAGCGAGGAGCTCGGCTGGGACACCACGGTCACCGCGGGCGGCGTCTACGAACTCCTGCGGGACGCCCACGAGCTCGTCCCCGGCATCACCGAACTCCCGCTCACCGAGACCCGCGCGGGCCTGCGCCCCGGCTCCCCCGACAACGCTCCGCTCCTGGGGCCGACCGCCCTGCCGGGCCTCCTCCTGGCGACCGGGCACTACCGCAACGGCGTGCTCCTGACGCCCGTCACCGGCGACGCCATGGCGCACGCCCTGACCACCGGTGAACTGCCGGAAGAGGCCCGCCCGTTCACGCCGAAACGCTTCGGCACCGCCCTCCTGGAGCAGCCCGCATGAACGTCCACGTCAACGGCGAGCCGCGCACGGTGACCGCGGGCGCCACGCTCGACCTCCTGGTCAGCACGCTCACCACGGCGCCCCAGGGCGTCGCCGCCGCGCTCAACGAAACCGTCGTCCCCCGCACCCAATGGCCCGCCACGGCGCTCTCCGAAGGAGACCGCGTCGAGGTGCTCACGGCCGTCCAAGGAGGCTGAACCGTCCATGGCCGACGACACTTTCGTCCTCGGGGGCGACCCGTACTCCTCACGCCTGATCATGGGTACGGGCGGGGCCCCCAGCCTCGACGTCCTGGAGCGCTCCCTGGTGGCCTCCGGGACCGAACTCACCACCGTGGCGATGCGCCGCGTGAACGCGAACGTGCACGGATCGGTGCTCTCCGTCCTGGAGAAGCTGAACATCCGGGTGCTGCCGAACACGGCCGGCTGCTTCACCGCGCGCGAGGCCGTCCTGACGGCCCGCCTCGCGCGCGAGGCGCTCGGCACCGACCTCGTGAAGCTGGAGGTCATCGCCGACGAGCGGACCCTGCTGCCCGATCCGATCGAGCTGCTCGACGCGGCGGAGACGCTGGTGGACGACGGCTTCACGGTGCTGCCGTACACGAACGACGACCCGGTCCTGGCCCGCAAACTGGAGGACGTCGGCTGCGCGGCGATCATGCCGCTCGGCTCCCCCATCGGCTCCGGGCTCGGCATCCGCAATCCGCACAACTTCCAGCTGATCACCGAGCACGCGCGCGTACCGGTGATCCTGGACGCGGGCGCGGGCACGGCCTCCGATGTGACGCTCGCCATGGAACTCGGCTGCGCGGGTGTGATGCTCGCCTCGGCGGTGACCCGCGCGCAGGAGCCGGTCCTCATGGCCGAGGGCATGCGGCACGCGGTGGAGGCGGGCCGCTTCGCGTATCGGGCCGGGCGGATTCCGAAGCGGCACTTCGCGGAGGCGTCTTCTCCTTCGGAGGGGCGGGCGGTGCTTGATCCGGAGCGCCCGGCGTTCTCGGCGGCCCGCGCCGTGTGACGGACACGGGGCTCTGCCCCGGACCCCGCGGCCTCTCGTCCAAGAGCGGGGCTTGATGTGCCGTACAGGTGGTCACAGGTCTGCTGCAGTACGGCCCCGGCCGCACCGCACGGAAGCTGGGTGTCGGTCACTCCTCGTACACTCGCCTGCGTGGACACGACCCTTCAGGACCCGTTGCTCGGGCATGTGCTCGACGGCCGGTACCGCGTCGACGCACGCATCGCGGTCGGCGGGATGGCCACGGTCTACCGGGCCGTGGACACCCGCCTCGACCGCGTGCTCGCGCTCAAGGTGATGCACCCCTCGCTGGCGGCCGACGCCTCGTTCGTCGACCGCTTCATCCGCGAGGCCAAGTCGGTGGCCCGCCTCTCGCACCCCAATGTGGTGGGGGTCTTCGACCAGGGCACCGACGGCGCGTACGTGTATCTGGCGATGGAGTACGTGGCCGGCTGCACCCTTCGTGACGTGCTGCGCGACCGGGGAGCGCTGCGGCCCCGTGCCGCCCTCGACATCCTGGAGCCGGTCCTCGCGGCGCTGGGAGCGGCCCACCGGGCTGGCTTCGTGCACCGCGACATGAAGCCGGAGAACGTCCTGATAGGGGACGACGGCCGGGTCAAGGTGGCGGACTTCGGCCTGGTCCGCGCGGTCGACACGGTCACGAACACGACGGGCGCGGTCCTCGGCACGGTCTCGTACCTGGCGCCCGAGCAGATCGAGAGCGGCACGGCGACGGCGAGCGTGGACGTCTACGCGTGCGGTGTCGTGCTCTACGAGATGCTCACGGGCGGCAAGCCGCACGCGGGCGAGTCCCCCGCCCAGATCCTCTACAAACACCTCCACGAGGACGTGCCCCCGCCCTCGGCGGCCGTCCCCGGCCTCCCCTTCGAGCTCGACGAGCTGGTCGCGTCGGCGACGGCGCGCACCCCCGAGGTCCGCCCGTACGACGCCGTGGCGCTCCTCGCACAGGCCAGGGGCGCCCGGTCGGCGCTCACCGATGCCCAGCTGGACGCGGTGCCGCCGCAGGCGCACGACACGGAGCACGTGGGGGCCGACGACCGTACGAGCGTGATCCCGCGCGCGGTGGGCACACCCGTACAGCTGCCGCTGCCCACGGACTCCGCGGACCAGGCGCAGCTCAACCGGACGAGCCGCCTGGAGATGCCGCCGGCCCCGCCGCCCGCGGCCCCGGGACCCGCTCGCGGCAGCGGCCGCGGCCCGCAGCGCCGCACCCTCGCGATCCTCGCGGCGGTGCTGCTCGTCCTCGGCCTCGGCACCGGCGTCTGGTACATCAACTCCGGCCAGTTCACGAAGGTCCCGTCCGTCCTCAACCAGACGCAGGCGCAGGCCGAGAAGCGGCTCTCCGACGCGGGCCTGGAGCGGGGCACGGTCACGCGCGCGTACAGCGACACGTACAAGCGCGGCACCGTCATGGACAGCGACCCGGGTTCCAGCGACCGCATCCGCAACGGCGGGACGGTGGACCTGACCGTGTCCAGGGGCTCGAAGACCGTGAAGGTCCCCGACCTCGCCGGCACCCCGCTGGGCACCGCGAAGAGCGAACTCAAGAAGCGCGACCTCGAACCGGGCATGACCACCAAGAAGTTCAGCGAGCAGATCGCCAAGGGCTCGGTGATCAGCACGGATCCGGGCGCGGGCGAGACCCGCAAGGCCGGTTCCGCGGTCGCCCTGGTCGTCTCCAAGGGCTCCCCCGTCGACGTCCCCGACGTCACGGGCGAGTCCGAGCAGGACGCCATCGCGGACCTGGAGGACGCGGGCCTGAAGGCCGAGATCTCCACGAAGCGGGTCAACTCCGAGGAGGACAAGGGCAGCGTCGCCCGGCAGTCCCCCGCCGAGGGCAAGCAGCTCGCCGAGGGCGACACGGTGACGCTGACGATCTCCAAGGGCCCCGTCATGGTCGAGGTCCCCGACGTCACGGACCTGAAGGTCGACGAGGCGAAGGCGCGGCTCAGCGCGGCGGGCTTCGAGGTGGAGGAGAACCGCGGACTGCTCGGCCTGTTCGGCGACACCGTCAGGAGCCAGTCGGTGGAAGGCGGCGACGAGGCCCCCAAGGGCTCCAGCATCACGATCACCATCAGGTAGCCCCGGCCCGGCCCCGGGCGTTCGAACACCCATGACACCCTGGGCCGGGTGAACAGCAGCATCCGCAACCCGATCGGCGGCCACGTCCCGGTGGCCGGCGGCCTCGCGCGCGTAGGGCTCTCCTACGCGCGTGACCTCAAGGCCGAAACCGTCCAGGTCTTCGTGGCCAACCCCCGCGGCTGGGCCACTCCGCCCGGCAACCCCAAGCAGGACGAGGACTTCCGCGCCCAGTGCGCCGAGGAGAACATCCCGGCGTACGTGCACGCCCCCTACCTGATCAACTTCGGCTCGCACACCGAGGCGACCGTCGACAAGTCCGTGGACTCGCTGCGCCACTCGCTGCGCAGGGCCCGCGCGATCGGCGCCCTCGGCGTCGTCGTGCACACCGGCTCCGCGACCGGCGGCCGGGAGCGCGAGGTCGCCCTCGCACAGGTCCGCGAGCGGATGCTGCCGCTGCTCGACGAACTGACGCACGACGACGACCCGTTCCTGCTCCTGGAGTCGACCGCGGGCCAGGGCTCCTCGCTGTGCTCGCGCACCTGGGACTTCGGCCCGTACTTCGACGCCCTCGACCGCCACCCCAAGCTGGGCGTCTGCCTCGACACCTGCCACATCTTCGCGGCGGGCCACGACCTCACGGGCCCGGCCGGCATGAAGCAGACCCTCGACCTGCTCGTCGACACGGTCGGCGAGGGCCGCCTCAAGCTGATCCACGCCAACGACTCCAAGGACGTCGTGGGCGCCCACAAGGACCGGCACGAGAACATCGGCACCGGCCACATCGGCGAGGAGCCGTTCCGCGAGCTGATGGCCCACCCCGCGACCGAGAACGTTCCCCTGGTCATCGAGACGCCCGGCGGCAAGGAGGGCCACGCGGCCGACGTGGAGCGGCTGAAGAAACTCCGACCCTGAAAGCTCAGATCCTGAAGAAGCTCCGGTTCTGAAGAAAATTCGATCCTGTGGAATACCCCCAGGGGGTATCTGCGCTACCTTGGTGCCAGCATCCGCAGCGACCACTGGGGGAACCATGCAGCACGAGACGCACACCGGGCACGAGCACCACGCGCACCACGGAGCACACGGCACCGGCGGCAAGGTCTCCTGGTCCATGGCCGCCCAGGCCACGCTGCACTGCCTCACCGGCTGTGCCATCGGCGAGGTCCTCGGCATGGTGATCGGCACCGCGCTCGGCTGGGGCAACGTACCGACGATGGCCCTGGCGATCACGCTCGCGTTCTTCTTCGGCTACTCGCTCACGCTGCGCGGCGTCCTGAAGGCCGGCCTCGGTTTCAAGGCGGCCATCCGCGTCGCGCTGGCCGCGGACACCCTGTCCATCGCGGTGATGGAGCTGATCGACAACGGCGTGATCGCGCTGTGGCCGAACGCCATGGACGCCCACCTCTCGGACGGCCTGTTCTGGGGCGCGCTCACCGCGGCGCTCGTGATCGCCTTCGTGGTGACGACCCCGGTCAACCGCTGGATGATGGGCCGCGGCAAGGGCCACGCGGTCGTGCACCAGTACCACTGACCTGGACCCCCAGGGGGTATCCGGTGCGGGAGCCCTGGGAGGCGGCCTAGAACTCGGGCCCTTCTCCGGGCTCCTCCTGGTACGAGTACCGCTGCTCACGCCACGGGTCGCCCACGTTGTGGTACCCGCGCTCCTCCCAGAAGCCGCGCCGGTCCGCCGTCATGTACTCGACGCCGCGCACCCACTTCGGCCCTTTCCAGGCGTACAGGTGGGGCACCACGAGACGCAGCGGGAATCCGTGCTCCGCGGTGAGCAGTTCGCCGTCCTTGTGCGTGGCGAAGATGGCCCGCTCGGAGGCGAAGTCGGACAGCCGCAGGTTGGACGAGAATCCGTACTCGGCCCACACCATCACATGGGTGACATCGGGCCCGGGCGGGGCGAGCTCCAGGATCGTGGAGGCGCGCACGCCGCCCCATTCGGCGGCGAGCATGCTGAACTTCGTGACGCAGTGCAGGTCGCCGACCACGGTCGCGTACGGCAGCGCCGAGAACTCCTCGTGGTTCCAGCAGTGCTTGTCACCGTCGGCGGTGGCGCCGAAGACCCTGAACTCCCAGCGCTCGGGCCGGAACTTGGGCACCGGGCCGTAGTGCGTGACGGGCCAGCCGCGCTGCAGCCGCTGCCCCGGTGGAAGCTCCGGCTGCACTGCTCCCCCAGACTCGCGACCCACCGGATGACCCATGCCTCCATCCTGACAGACCTCGGGCAGTGGACGTGACCACGCCCACCCTGGCGGAGCCGCCACGAGCGTTGATTCGGGCAACTCCTACTAAGCGTGCACTTACTGGACGCGCTCCTGCACCGGTGCAAGGATGCGCGAAACCTGCCCAGTAACCGCTTGGAAGGAGCCTCTGCGATGCAGGGCGACCCCGAGGTCATCGAGTTTCTCAACGAGCAGCTGACGGCCGAGCTCACGGCGATCAATCAGTACTTCCTGCACGCGAAGATGCAGGACAACTTCGGCTGGACGAAGCTCGCGAAGTACACCCGCGCCGAGTCGTTCGACGAGATGAAGCATGCGGAGGTGCTGACCGACCGGATCCTGTTCCTGGACGGACTCCCCAACTACCAGCGGCTCTTCCATGTCCGGGTCGGCCAGACGGTCACGGAGATGTTCCAGGCGGACCGGCAGATCGAGGTCGAGGCGATCGACCGCCTGAAGCGGGGCATCGAGCTGATGCGCGGCAAGGGCGACATCACGTCCGCAAACATTTTTGAGTCGATCCTCGAGGACGAGGAGCACCACATCGACTACCTGGACACGCAGCTGGAGCTGGTGGACAAGCTCGGCGAGGCGCTGTACATCGCGCAGCTCATCGAGCAGCCGGAGAGCTAGGCCCGTCCGCGGCGGTCAGGCCGCTTCCGGCAGCTGGTCCTGCGCCTGGGGCGCGAGGGCCACGGCCGAATCGCCCTGCTCGACCAGTTCCCGGCGGGGGCACGCCCCGCGGCCGAGCAGCGCCTGGATCCGGCGGACGCAGGAGCCGCAGTCCGTACCGGCCTTGCAGGCGGACGCTATCTGGCGGGGGGTGCAGGCACCGTCCTCCGCGTGCTTCTTGACCTGCGCCTCGGTGACACCGAAGCAGTTGCAGACGAACACGCGGTTCACCTCCCGGTCGGGCTGTCGTCGGGACTCATAGGTAGTGCCGTCCCGATTGATCGGTGAGGCTAACCTAACCTTACCCGCCGGGTCGGTTGCACAAAAGTGCCGTGGGGGGGGGGGGGGGGGGGGGGGGGCCCCCCCCCGGGGAAAACACGGGGCACAGGGGTGTATTAAAAAAAAGAACGGCCCCGCCCCAAGAGGGGGGGTAAGA
>NZ_JBHWKQ010000061.1:0-43783 GCF_042730865.1 Streptomyces sp. NPDC059897
CCCCAACCGTGTCACCACGGCGCCCGCCCCCGACGCCCTGTGCGTGTGGGGCCCCGGCCACGGCGGGCCCGCCGTGGCCGGGAACTCCTGGCTGGAGGGGACGTACTCGCAGACGTACCCGGACGTCTCGCGGGACGCCGCCGGAATGGGGCGGCTGTTCAAGCAGTTCTCGTTCCCCGGCGGTGTGCCGAGCCATGTCGCGCCCGAGACACCCGGCTCGATCCACGAGGGCGGCGAACTCGGCTACTCCCTCGCGCACGCCTACGGCGCCGCCCTCGACAACCCCGAGCTGCTCGTCGCGTGCGTCATCGGCGACGGCGAGGCGGAGACCGGTCCGCTCGCGACCTCCTGGCACGCGAACAAGTTCCTCGACCCCGTGCACGACGGGGCGGTCCTGCCGATCCTGCACCTCAACGGCTACAAGATCGCCAACCCGACCGTGCTCGCCCGCATCCCCGACGCCGAGCTCGACGAGCTCCTTCGCGGGTACGGGCACGAGCCGCTGCACGTGACGGGCGACGACCCGCTGCGCATGCACCGCGACCTGGCCCGCACCATGGACCAGGCCCTCGACCGCATCGGCCGGATCCAGCGCGAGGCGCGGGACGGGAGGACGACGGAGCGCGCCCGCTGGCCGATGATCGTGCTGCGCACACCGAAGGGCTGGACGGGCCCGGCGAGCGTGGACGACGAGCCCGTCGAGGGCACGTGGCGCTCCCACCAGGTGCCGCTGCCCGGCGTCCGCGAGAACCCGGACCACCTGCGGCAACTGGAGGCATGGCTGCGCTCCTACCGCCCCGAGGAACTCTTCGACGCCGAGGGCCGCCCCACCGAACAGGTCCTCTCGTACGTGCCCGAGGGCACCCGGCGCCTCGGCGCCACGCCGCACGCCAACGGCGGCCTTCTCACGCGCAAGCTCCCGATCGCCCCGCTGGAGCGCTTCGCCGTCCCCGTCGACAAGCCGGGCACCGCGCTGCACGAGCCGACCCGGGTCCTCGGCGATCTGCTGGCCCAGGTCATGAAGGACACCGCCGACCGCCGCGACTTCCGCATCGTCGGCCCCGACGAGACGGCGTCCAACCGCCTCCAGGCCGTCTACGACGCCACCGGCAAGGCCTGGCAGGCGGGGACGCTCCCCACGGACGAGAACCTGGCGCACGACGGCCGGGTGATGGAGGTGCTGTCGGAGCACCTCTGCCAGGGCTGGCTGGAGGGCTACAACCTCACCGGCAGGCACGGCCTGTTCTCCTGCTACGAGGCGTTCGTGCACATCGTCGACTCGATGGTGAACCAGCACATCAAGTGGCTGAAGACCTCGCGGGAGCTGTCGTGGCGGGCCCCGCTGCCCTCCCTGAACTACCTGCTGACCTCGCACGTCTGGCGCCAGGACCACAACGGCTTCTCGCATCAGGACCCCGGCTTCGTCGACCACGTTCTCAACAAGAGCCCCGACGTCGTACGGGTCTATCTGCCGCCGGACGCCAACACACTGCTCTCGGTGGCCGAGCACGTGCTGCACAGCCGCGACTACGTCAACGTCGTGGTGGCCGGGAAGCAGCCCTGCTTCGACTGGCTGTCCCTGGACGACGCCCGCGCCCACTGCGCGCGCGGCGCCGGGGTGTGGGAGTGGGCGGGCACCGAGGACGGCAGCCGCGAGCCGGACGTCGTCCTCGCGTGCGCCGGTGACGTGCCGACGCAGGAGGTCCTCGCCGCGGCGGGCCTGTTGCGCGAGCACCTGCCGGAGCTCGCGGTGCGCGTCGTCAACGTCGTCGACATGACACGGCTGCTGCCCAAGGGCGAACACCCGCACGGCATGCCGGACTTCGAGTACGACGCGCTGTTCACGGCCGACAAGCCGGTGATCTTCGCGTACCACGGCTACCCGTGGCTGATCCACCGCCTCGCGTACCGCCGCACCGGCCATGCCCACCTGCACGTACGCGGGTACAAGGAGTCGGGCACCACGACCACGCCGTTCGACATGGTCGTGCGCAACGACCTCGACCGGTACCGCCTCGTCATGGATGTCATCGACCGGGTGCCGGGGCTCGGTGTGCGGGCCACGGCGGTGCGCCAGACGATGGCCGACGCCCGCACGCGGCACCACGCGTGGATCCGCGAGCACGGCACCGATCTGCCCGAGGTCGCGAACTGGTCGTGGACGGGGTGAGAGGCCCCGGTCCGGTCAGCTCTGGCTGTTCGTGAACCAGTCGGCGAGTTCCGGTGCGACCCGCCGCACCGTCACCGGCCGCCCGTCCGCCCGCAGCGACTCGGTGGCCGCGACGCCCGCGGCCACCGCCTCGCGGGCGGCGACGGGGCTGGTGTCGGTGGCGCCGCCCTCGCGCACGAAGCGCAGGAACTCGGCGACGAGCAGCGGGTCGGAGCCGCCGTGTCCGCCCTCGCCGGGCGAGGGCATGGGGACGACGAGGTCGGCGTCGGGGCGGTAGCCGCTGCGGTGCTTCCAGACGCGGACCTCGGCGCTCTCGCCGTGGTCGCCGAAGTTCTCCAGGCGGCCCTCGGTGCCGATGACGGTGTAGTTGCGCCAGTAGTCGGGTGTGTAGTGGCACTGCTGGTAGCTGGCGTGGATGCCGCCCTCCAACCGCATCACCATCATCGACAGGTCCTCGACGTCGACGACCGGGTTGAGTCCGGTCAGGGACAGCGGCGGCCAGTTGTTCTCGGGGTCGTACCAGTCGGGCATGGTGGCGCCGGGCGCCTGGCCCGAGCGGTCGGCGATGTCGCCGTAGACGGTGAGCCCGCCGAGCGCGCTGACCCGCTCCGTGTACGCCCCGGCGAGCCAGTGGATGACATCGAGGTCGTGGGCGCCCTTCTGGAGGAGCAGCCCGGTGGTGTTGCGGCGGTCGGCGTGCCAGTCCTTGAAGTAGAAGTCGCCGCCGTGCCCGACGAAGTGGCGGCACCACACGGCCTTGACCTCGCCGATCTCGCCGCGCTCGATGAGGTCGCGCATGACGCGGACGACCGGCATGTGGCGCATGTTGTGGCCGACGTAGAGCCGGGAGCCCGAGGTGCGGGCGGCCTCCAGGACGCGGTCGCAGCCCTCCGTGGTGATGGCCAGCGGCTTCTCGACGAAGACGGCGACACCGGCTTCGAGGAGGTCGACGGCGAGTTCCTCGTGGGTGTGGTCCGGGGTGATGACGAAGACGGCGTCGAGGTCCTCGGCGTCCAGCATGGCCTGGTGGCCCTCGTAGGTGTGCACGTCGTCGCCGAACCACTCGCGGGCCCGGCCGAACATGCCGGGCGCGGTGTCGGCGACGGCCACCACCTCGGAGCCCTCACCGGGGTGGTGGGCCTCGCGGGCGACGGTGGCGCGCAGGCCGAGACCGATGACACCGAGGCGCAGGTCGCGGGTGTGCGTGGGGGTGTGGTCCGGTGCTTGCGCACGGATCTCGGTGGTCATGTCTGGTCAGCCCTTCATTCCGGAGAAAGCGATGCCCTGGATGAACTGGCGCTGCATCGCGACGAACACCACGATCACCGGGAGCGTGGCGAGCAGGGACCCCGCCATCAGCACCGGGTACTCGGTGAGGTGGGCGCCCTGGAGCGAGGCGAGGCCCGCCGACAGCGGCATCTTGGCCGGGTCGGTGTTGACGATCAGCGGCCACATCAGGTCGTTCCAGGACCACAGGAACGTGAGGATGCCGAGCGCGAGAAGGCCGGGGCGGGCCAGCGGCAGCGCGATGCGCCAGAAGACGGTGAAGGGGTTGGCGCCGTCGAGCCGGGCCGCCTCCTCCACCTCCTCGGGCAGCCCCATGAAGAACTGGCGCAGCAGGAAGGTGCCGAACGCGGAGAACATGCCGGGGACGACGAGGGCCTGCATGGAGTCGAGCCAGCCGAGGTTCTGCATGATCTGGTACTGCGGCAGCAGGAAGAGCTGCCCCGGCACCATCAGGACGGCGAGGAACCCGAGGAAGATCGGCCCGCGGCCGGGGAAGCGGATACGGGCGAAGGCGTACGCGGCCATCGAGCAGAGCAGGATCTGCGCCGCGGTCCGCAGCAGCGCCATGACGAGGGTGTTCACGAACTGCTGCCCGAACGGGACCCCGTCAAAGACCTTCGCGTAGTTCGAGAAGTCCCAGTGCGCGGGCAGGATCGTCGGCGGTACGCGCACGGACTCGCCGAAGCTCTTGAAGGAGGTGAGGAGCTCCCACAACAGCGGGAACACGGTGATCACGGCGCCGAGCACGAGCAGGACGTGGGCGGGCCAGATCCGCCCCTGGCGCATGTCCGTCTTACGCATAGTGGACCCACTTCTTCTGCAGCCGGAACTGGACGGCGGTCAGCGCCATGATGAGGACGAACAGCACGCTCACGATCGCCGCGCCGTAGCCGCGCTGGTTGTCGAAGAACGCCTTCTGGAAGAAGAGCATCACCACTGTCTGTCCCTCGCCGTAGGCGGGGTTCTGCAGCGCGTTCTGCGTGTTGGCGCCGAGGATCAGATAGACGAGGTCGAAGACCTGGAGCGACTGGATCACCGAGAGCACCGTCGTGAAGAACAGGGTGGGGCTCAGCAGCGGCAGCGTCACCGAGAAGAACTGCCGCAGGCGGCCCGCGCCGTCGAGGGCGGCGGCCTCGTAGTAGTCGCCGGGGATGGACTGCAACCCGGCGAGCAGCAGGATCATGTTGTACCCGACGGTCATCCACACGCCCACCACGGCGACCGCGAAGCGGATGGTGCCCGGGTCGGAGACCCAGTGGGTGCCGTCGATGCCGACCGTGGACAGTGCGTGGTTGAGGATGCCGGCGTCGCCGTTGTAGAGCCAGCGCCAGACGACGGCGACCGCGGCGGGCATCGTGACGACGGGCAGGAAGTACAGGGTGCGGTAGATGCCGGTGCCGCGCAGGCCCTTCAGGTTGAGCAGGACGGCGATGACCATCGAGAGCGGGATGCCGAGGAGGACGAGTCCGGTGTAGACGGCGGTGTTGCCGAGGGACTGCCAGAACTCCGGGTCGCCCACGAGCGTGCGGTAGTTGGCGGCGCCGATCCAGGTCGTCCCGCCGAAGGGGCCCCATTCGGTGAGGCTGTAGTACAGCGTCTGCACCACGGGCCACAGATAGAAGACGGCAAGGCCGAGCCCGGCAGGGGCGATGAGGGCGTAGCCCCACCACTTGTCGCGGTGCGCGAACTTCCGCTCGCGGCGCCTCAGTTCCTTCTGGTCCAGGGGCTTTCGGTGACTTCGCTGCGCGGGTACGGCGGCTTTCGGCTGCGTGTCGACGCTCATCGGGCCTGGCCCTTCCTCTCCTGCGCGAGCAGCTGGTTCATGGCGTCCGTGAGGGAGTCGGCGGCCGAGTCGAGACTCTCGACGCCGCTCCACGCCTTGGCGAGCCACATCTGTTCCTTGTGCTGCCAGGCGGCGCTGTTGGCCGAGCCGGGGAAGGGCACCGCGTCGTCGAGCGCGTCGAGGTGCGCCTGCAGGTTGAACTGCGGCATTGCGGCGGCCCACGGCTTCGCGGTGCCGTTGCGGGCGGGGATCGCGGTGCCGTACTTGCCCTGGAGGAGGGAGATGCGTTCGGTGCCGAGGAACCGGACGAAGTCGCGGGCGAGTTCGGGGTTCGGGGTGCGGGCGTAGACGACGTTGGCGAGGCCGTGCAGCACGGTGGCGCGGTGCCTGCCCTTGGGCATCGGCGCGACGTCGATCTTGGCCCGCAGCTCGCGGTCGGCGTGGAAGGTCGCGGCGTTGTAGGACGCCTCGTAGGTCATGGCGAGCGTGCCCGACTGGAACATCTGCGTGGGGTCGGTGTCGGCCATCTGCTGGAGGGTGGGCGAGGCGCGGTACCGGTGGATCAGGTCGATCCACAGCCGCAGCCCCTCGCGGGTCCGCTCGTCGGCGTATCCGGAGGTCCGCTTGTCCTCGGAGATGACCCGGCCGCCGGCCTGCGGGATCGAGTTGTAGTAGTTCTCCTGTGCGCGGACCGGTGCCCCCACCCCGTAGATCCCTCGCTTGCGGTCGGTGAGCCGCTGGGAGTGCTCGATGAGGTCCTGCCAGGTCCAACCGGCGTCCGGATAGGGAACCTTGGCCCGGTCGAAGAGTTCCTTGTTGTACCAGAGGGCGACGGTGTCGAAGTCCTTCGGGGCGCCGTACTGGGTGCCCTTCCAGCGGTACAGGGAGACGAGGTCGTCGGGGAAGTCGGCGGTCCGCAGCACGGCATCGGAGCCGTCGGTGTCCAGCGAGAGCAGCTGCCCGGCGTCGGCGTACATGCCGAAGTTGGGCCCGTTCATCCAGAACACGTCGGGCGCGGAGCCGCCGGTGCAGGCGGTCCGCAGCTTGGTCCAGTACGTGCCGTTCGGGGTCAGCTGGACGTCGACGCTCACGCCGGGCCGCGCGCGCTCGAAGGCCCGGGCCGCGCGCTGCATGGCGGGCAGTTGGTAGACGTCCCAGACGCCGTACGTGAGATGGCCGCGCCGTGAGCCGCCGCCCGCTGCCGAGGCGTTCGACGAGGAGGGGCCGCAGCCGGACGCGAGCGGCGCCGCCGCGAGTGTCGTGGCGGCCGCGGCGAGGAGAGAGCGCCTGCGCACAGGGAGCCTTCCTGGTGAAGGGTCGACCGGAATGCAAGGACGCTATTTGCTCGAAGTTGACGGGTCAAGGCTTGTTTCGATCACCTTTATGCAAACCCGGGAGCGAACAGGGGGAATCCGGGCACGCGCAGGGCGCAAGCGGGCGGGGTGTCACCCGGCGCGGGCGACGTGCGGACCGGCGGCCTGGCCGACAGTGTCCGGCGGGAGCGTGTGTCCCCCGCCCCGGGAGGACGTTGTCATGACGATCACGGGTGCCGCCCGGCCCCTGACGGGCCGGATCGTGCAGCAACTGGTGCGCGTCGGGATCCTGGACATGGCGACGCGGCTCGCCGCACAGGCGTTCCTGGCCGCGCTGCCGATGCTGATCGCCCTCGCCTCGTTCTGTCCGCCGGTGGTGCGGCGCGAACTCCTGCGCTCGCTGCGTACGTTGATCGGGACGTCCGGGCCGGTCGTGCGGCAGGCCGAGGACCTGGCCGGGGGCGGCGGCGCCGCGCTGCACAGCTGGGGCGCGGCGGGCGTGCTCGTCGCGCTGCTCTCGGCCACCGCGTTCACCCGGGCCCTGCAACGGCTGTGCGAGCGGGCCTGGGACCTGCCGCGCTCCGGGGTGCGGCTCGTGGCCTGGCGGTGGGCGGTGTGGCTGCTGGTGTGGGTGGCCATGCTGATCGTGCAGGGCGCGCTGCACCGGGCGTTCGGCGCGGGCGCCGTCATCGGCTACCCCTTGCAGTTCGCGGCGGCCGCGCTGATGTGGTGGTGGACCCAGCACCTGCTGCTCGCCGGGCGGGTGCCGTGGCTGCCGCTGCTGCCGGGGGCTCTGCTGACCGCGGCGGGCGTGGTGGCGTTCTGCGGGGTGTCGGGGTTCTGGCTGCCGCGGGCGCTACGGATGAGCGTGGAGCGCTACGGGGCCCTGGGGTCGGTGTTCACGGTGCTGTCCTGGCTGATCGTGTTCTTCACCATCGTGGTGTTCGGTGTGGTCGCGGGCCGGGTCCTGGCGCAGGAGGAGTTCCTGCGCCGCCGGCTCGGCGCCGCGACGGCCGCCACCTCACGCTGACTCCACCGTCACCCTGCCGTTCCGGGCGGCCGCGGCCAGCGCCTCGTGGTCGCGCTCGTTCTGGTCGGCGTAGGCCTCCGCGAAACGGGCGAGCGCCCGGTCGAAGGGGTCGGAGCGGCCCAGATAGGCGGCGATGGCGACGCGGTCTCCTGAGCGGGCGTGTGCGCGGGCCAGGGTCGCGCCGCAGGCCCGGCCGAACAGGCCCATGACGCGCGGCGACATCAGGTCGGCCTGCGGGATCACCTTCCAGTCCCGCAACTGCCGTACGTAGAAGTCGCGTTGCCGCCCGTCGAGCCCTTCCACCCGTTCCCAGCCGAGGAACATGTCGCCGGCCGCCTGCATGAGGCGCTGGCCGACGACGACGCGTTCGCCCTGGTTGGTGTGGGCGCCGGGCCCCGCGAACTCCGCGAGCACCGAGGGGCCCGCCTCCTTCGCCTGGAGCAGCAGCGGGTCGTGGTCGTCGCGGCCGAGCAGCAGCACGATCCAGCAGCGGGTGCCCACGCTGCCGACCCCGACCACTTTGCGTGCCATGTCGACGACCCGGTACTGGGTGAGCAGGGCCCTGCGTTCGGCGGTGAGCGTGCGCGCGTACCGCTCGATCAGGTCGATCAACTGCGCTTCCAGCTGCTTGCGTTCGACGCCGGGAAGGAGTTGGTCGAGCGGGGTGATCAGGGGCGGGTCGGCGGCGATGCGCAGCTCGCCGTCCACGACGTGGGCGAGCTTGCCCAGGGCCTGGAGGTGGTCGCGGCCGCGGGCCTTGCTGAGCGCCTGCGACATGCGCTTCCTGGTGCGGCCGTCCAGCTTCCCCGACACCGCGGCGTACAGCTCGTCCGCCTCGATCCGCGAGTACCAGACGTCGAGGGTGCGCATCGCGGCGAACCGTTCCATGGACTGCCGGTACGAGGCCGCCGTGGCCCGCACCACGCGCTCCCGCTCGGAGCGGTCGAAGCCGTTGCCGCGGCCCGCGATGACGAGGCTGGCGGCGAGCCGCTTGACGTCCCACTCCCACGGCCCGCGCAGCGTCTCGTCGAAGTCGTTGACGTCGAACATCAGGCGCCGCTCCGGGGAGGCGAGCAGCCGGAAGTTCAACAGGTGGGCGTCTCCGCACAGTTGGGCGCGCAGGCCGCTGACCGGGGTGTTCGACAGATCGGATGCCATGATCGCGGCGGCGCCCCGGAAGAACCGGAACGGCGACTCCAGCATGCGTCCGTAGCGGATCGGGACGAGCTCGGGCAGCCGGGCCGCCGACTGCTTCTCCAGGATGCCGACCGGGTCGGGGCGGTCGGCGGCGGGTGCGTAGGCGGCGTGCCCGGAGCGCGGGACGCGGGACCTCGCGGACCTGCCCGTGCTCGCCCGCTCCCGCGCGGTGCGGCGGCGGCTCGTCATCTCGGTCATGGCGGGCTCCTTCCTGGCTGTGCCCACCGTGCGCCGGGCGGGGCGCCGCGGCGTCACCCCGCCGGTGTGAGGTCGCCTTCCGGGGGTGAGCCCTCGGGGGCTGTCCAGGTCGCAGACTGGTGGTCATGGAACCGACGACGCGGGAACACGGGCGGGGGCAACGGTGGCTGGCGCGTGCGTCGCTGGCCGCCGCGGCGGGCGCCGTGCTGGTCCTGGCCGCCTTCGCGGGGTTGCGGACCTTCGCGCTGGTCGGCGCGGGGCTCCTGGGCACAGCGGTCACGGCCGCCGCCGTGTGGTGGGTGCTCAGCAGGCGGGGACCCGCCCGGTATCTGGCGCTGGCCCTGGCGGTGGCCGCGCCGGTCTGGGTGCTGGTCGAGTACGCCCGTGCGCACCTCGTGTGGGTGGTGCTGGTGTCGGGCGGCCTGTGGCTGCTCGCCGCGGGGGCGGGCCGGGCTTCGCTGGGGCCGCGCTCGGCCCCGGCCCCGATGCCCGAGGCGGCGGCGCCCGCGGTCCACCGGCCGGTGCTGATCATGAATCCGCGGTCGGGCGGCGGCAAGGTCGAGCGCTTCGGGCTGCGCGCGAAGGCCGAGCGGCTGGGGGCGGACGTCGTGCTGTTGGACGGCCCCGAGCCGGTCGACGTGGCGGCCCTCGCGCGGGAGCGCGCCGCCGCCGGGGCGGACCTCCTCGGTGTCGCGGGCGGCGACGGGACGCAGGCCCTCGTCGCGGACGTCGCCGCCGAGCTCGGCCTGCCGTTCCTGGTGATCCCCGCCGGGACCCGCAACCACTTCGCCCTCGACCTGGGCCTGGACCGCGAGGACCCGTCGAAGGCCCTGGACGCGCTGGCCGACGGCGTGGAGCTGCGGGTCGACCTCGGCCGGGCGGGCGGTCACCCGTTCGTCAACAACGTCTCGTTCGGGGCCTACGCCGAGGTGGTGCAGAGCCCCGCCTACCGGGACGGCAAGACCCGGACCACCCTCGACCTGCTGCCCGATCTGCTCGCCCGGCACAAGGGCCCGGAGCTGACCGCACGGGTCGGCGGGCACGAAGTCACGGACCCGCAGGCCCTGTTGGTGAGCAACAACCCGTACGGCGCCCACGACATCGCGGGCCTCGGCCGCCGCACCCGCCTCGACGGCGGCATCCTCGGCTGCGTCGCCGTGCGGGTCACGAGCGCCGCGCAGGCCGCCGGGCTGCTGCGGGGCGGCCGGTCCACCGGTGTGACGACACGGACCGCCGGCTCGGTGGTCGTCGACGCCGACCGGGACTCGATCCCCGTCGGCCTCGACGGCGAGGCGGTGCGCATGGACGTGCCCGTACGCATCGAGGTGCGCCCCGGCGCGCTGCGCGTGCTCGTGCCGAGGCAGCGCCCGGGCACGTACCGGGAGCGCCCGCCGCTGGACTGGCGCGGCGTCACACGCCTCGCCCTGACGGTGCGGCGCCCCTGAGCTTCTAGAGCGGCGCCCCGTAGACCTTGTGCGCCTCGCGGTGTCCGTACATGGCGAGGGCCCAGATCACGAGGACGTCGAGGGCGATGAGGATCGCCGACCACACGGGCTGGTACGGGGTGAAGAAGAAGTTCTCCAGGGCGCTCGCCGCGGCGATGGTCATGACGACGATCCGCGCCCAGGTCCGGCCGCTGAAGAGGCTGACCGCCGCGGCGAAGACGATGACACCGGTGATCATCTGCACCCAGCCCCGGGCATTGGTGTCAAAGTCGTACGCGTAGTCGTTCTGCGCTTGGTAGTAGTTGTCGTTGAGCACCGCGGCGAGGCCTGCGATCGCGTGAAAGGCGCCGATGATGCCCATCACGATCGCGGCGAAGACGACTCCGCCGACGACACCCACGTTGACGCGGGGCGGCGGTTGGGGCGCGCCGGAAGGGTCGGAGCGCGCCGGGCCCGGCGACATCTGCTCGGTCATCTCGAACCTCCTTCTCGACGGCCGCGGCTCGACGCCGCGGAGCCGATGCACCCGGAGCATGCGGCCCGCGCCGCCGCGGCCGGTTCACCCGCGGCGGATGAGCCCGCCCCGCGGGCGGCTGTCACCCGTGCGAGGTGATGCCCCCGGCGGCACGGGCGCCGGGAGAATGGCGCGCGGGGTGACGCTCGCACTGGAGGTGACGTCATGGGCGGGTCACACACGGGGCCGGGCCGCGTGCCGGCGGGCACGCCCTCCGGCGGCGGCGACTTCGAGATCCACATCAGGGGCAGGCTCGGCGAGGCCTTCCGGTCGGCGTTCGGCGAGCTGACGGTCGTGCTGCGCCCCGCCGAGACCGTGCTGGTCGGCGCGGGACTCGACCAGGCCGCCCTGTACGGCATCCTCGACCGCATCCAGGGCCTCGGCCTCGAACTCCTCGAGGTCCGCCGCATCCCCGGCCCGCGCGACACGCGCGGCTAGGGGCCGTGCGGCCCTGGTAACGAAGTCGTACCGCCCCGAAAACGGCGCGGAAGGACCCTTTCGCCGCGCCCCCGCGCGCCCCACCGTGGTGGGGTGATGCCCTCCACATGGGGAGGTGAGGGGCATGCTCACAGCACTGTGCCCACGCACGGTGGACGATCCGGGAGACCTGGGGAAGGTGTCGGCGCTGCGCCTTCAGCTGTGCTCGCTCACACAGGAAAGCAGGGCGGCCGACGCCGCCCTGACGACCTGCCTGATGTGGGTCGCGGGTGTCCTGGTGGAGATCGCGGGGGACGTGGCCGATCCACGGGCGGCCGGTGCGCTGGTGCACCGGGCGTCGGCCGCGCTCGCCGCGGTGCCCGTCCCGCCGGGGAACGGCACGCGGCCGTCGCCGCAGCGGCTGACCAGCCGCGAACTCGCCGTACTGCGGCAGTTGCGGGAGGAGATCCCGCTGCGGCAGATCGCCGATGACCTCTACGTCTCGTACAACACGGTCAAGAGCCATACGCGGGCCGTGTACCGCAAGCTGGGCGCCCGCTCGCGCGCCGAAGCACTGGTCCGCGCAAGGGAGTTGGGGCTCGTGTGAGACGCGTCCAGGAGCGGCGCCATTACAGGATCTGGAGCTCGCGGGCCCTGCGGACCGCCGCCGAGCGGCGGGACACGGCCAGCTTGCGGTAGACGCTCTTGAGGTGCGTCTTCACCGTGTTGACCGAGAGGTACAGCTCGTCGGCGATCTCCTCGGTGGTCATCATCTGCGCGAGCCGGTCGAGGACATCGCGCTCGCGGGCGCTGAGCCGCTCGGCGGGCACCTCCGCGAGCGGGTCCCGCTCGGGCGGCGCGGCGTCACCGCCCCGGCGCGGCCCTGCCGGGTTCAGCAGCCGCGCGCAGGTCGGCGCGACCGTCCGCTGCACCGTCTGCGGCAGCCGGGACACCGTCACCGCGCTCGCGACGGCCTCGGTGCCCCGGACGCCGCGCTCCACCGTGGCCGCGATCCGGGCGACGACGCCGCCGAGTTCGGCGAGGAAGGTGTCGGCGGCGTGCCTCAACACGCTGTCCCCGAGGGCGAGTTCGCGCCGCGCCCGGCCGGGCTCACCGCGCGCCAGGGCGCCCCAGGCGCGTACGAGGTGCAGGGTGGCGCGCGAGGGCTCGCCCGCGGTCCACGGCGGCATCGGCGGCTGCACGGCCTGGGCCGTGAGCTCGTCGGCGGCCCGGAAGCGGCCGCGCAGCGCCTCCAGGAGCGCGAGTTCGACGAGGCAGTCGCGGCGCAGTGTGCCGTTTCCCGCGGCGCCCGCCGCCTTGAGCCCCCGGGTGAGGGAGCCCTGGGCGGCCTTGAGGCTGCCGGCCCGCAGCTCTCCGCTGCCCCGCACGGCCAGGGTGAGGGCCGGGATCTCGGGGCGTTCGGCCAGCAGGGCGTGCGGCACCTGCGGTCCTGCCGCCTCGGCGTCGGCCGCGGCGTCCCCGGCGCGGCGCGGTTCGCGGCAGCGCAGCCGTTCCATCCGGATCACGGCGTGGGCGAGGCGGCACCGCGCGACGCGGTCCTCCTCCCCCGGCGGCAGGCGGTCGAGGAGTTCGGCGGACCGCTCCAGGTTCCTGACGCACGCCTGGTCGTCCCGGCGGGTCCTGGCGACGGCCGCCGCGAGCAGCAAGGACTCCGGTTCGTCGGCGGACGGTTTGTCGGCGGACGGTCCGTCGGCCGGCAGCCGGCCCGCGTCGACGGGCAGCCGGGTCCTGGCGAGGCCGAGCACCTGCCCGATCGCCAGGCGGTGCACGATGAGCCGGGCCGCCTCGTCCCAGTCGCCCGCGGCCAGGAGGTGCCGCACGGCGTCGGCGAGCAGTCCGTGCCCGTCGAGCCACGCGGCGGCCGTGCGGTGCAGCGGCGCCACGAGTCCGGGCGTCTCGTGCCGCAGGCAGGTCCGCAGCACGTCGGCGAACATCTGGTGGCAGCGGTACCAGCCCTGTCCGACGGGCCGCAGGAAGGAGTTCTCCCGGACGAGCCCCGCGAACAGGACGCCGTCCGCGTCGCCGGCGAGTTCGGCGGCCAGCTCGGCGTTCACCCGGTCCAGGATGCTCGTCGTCAGGAGCAGTCTGCGCATGCCGGGCGTCTGCTGGTCGAGCACCTCCTCGACCAGATAGCTGGAGATCGCCTCGTCGTCCCCGGCGAGCTGCGCGACGAAGCGTTCGGGGTCGCCGCGCCGTTCCATGGACATCGCGGCGAGCCGCAGGCCCGCGGCCCAGCCGTCCGCGCGCCGCCGCAGCGTGCTGACCGTCTGCTTCGTGACGTCGATGCCGTGCTGGGCCAGGAGCGCCGCCGCCTCCCGGTCGTCGAAGGCGAGGTCCGCGGTGCGTACTTCGGCGACCTCGCTGGTCAGCCGCCCCCGGTACAGGTGCAGGGGCGGGTCGCGGCGCGCGAGCACCACGAGGCGCAGTTTGTCGGGGGCGTGCCTGAGCAGGTGGGTGACACCGCGGGCGATCGGCGAGTCGAGGGCGGGCTGGAAGTCGTCGAGGACGAGGACCGACGGTTCCTCCCGCCCGTTGAGGCAGGCGGCGAGCGTCGCGACGAGCAGCGGTCCATCCTCGCTCGCGGCGGGTTCGGGGACCTCGACGCCCGCGGCACTCAGCGCTCCGGACACCCGTTGCCAGAACACGCCGGGGTGCTCGGCGGGCCCGTCGCAGGTGACCCAGGCGAGCGGCCAGGGCGGGCGCCGGGTGTGCGCCCATTCCAGGGCGAGGGCCGTCTTGCCGGCGCCCACGGGGCCGACGACCACGGTGAGCGGTCCGCGTATGCCCCTGGCCAGTTGGCCGGTGAGCCGGGGGCGCGGCACGATCCAGTCGGGCAGCGCGGGGACGGCGTCGGCCTGCTCCGGGCCGTGCCCGCCGTCCGGTGTGCGGTGTGACCGCTCGGCCATGGTGCCCCTCGCTTTCGCGGCGCTGTGGACCCACACCCCCGTATGGGAGGCAAGTGTGGGGCCGGGAGCGCCGCGTCCGGCACATGCCAGACGCCATCTCACCCGGGTGAAGTTCCCGGGTGGGACGGCGCGTCGGAAGAGGGGGTGACCGTGGGCCGACCGGCGCCTACTTGGTCTGGAGTGCCTCCACCAGTTCCTCCTCGCGGTCCTTGGTGAGGGAGGTGTGGATCACGGTGGGGTTGAAGGGGCGCAGCGCGTCCCGCACCCGGTCCGGTGTGGTGCGCCGGACGAGCGCGAACACGGCGGCACGGCCGGGTTCGAGGGCGTGCGCCGTCTCCTTGACGAAGGCGTCGTTGATGCCGATGTCGGTGAGCTTGCCCGCGGCGGCTCCGGTGGCCGCGCCCACGGCGGCGCCGAAGACCGGCATCAGGAAGAGCATTCCGAACAGCGCGCCCCACAGGGCGCCGCCGGCCGCGCCCGCCCCGGTGGTGCTGTGCGTCTGGTGGACGTGCATCTTTCCGTCCATGGTGCGCCATGCCACCACGGCGTCCTCGAGCTCCAGCAGTTCCTGCCGGGACAGCTCGCCGGCCAGGCGCAGCACCGATTCGGCCTTTTCCTTGTCCGAGAATCCGAGTACGACGAGTTCGGCCATCAGGTCCTCCTGGGACGGTTGCCGGGTTTGGGTACGGGTGTGGGTTTCGGCGCGACCGGATCGCCCAGGCGCTGGGCCGCGGCGGCGAGTTCGACGGCGACGGGCTCCAGGGCCTCCTCGGTGAGGAACCCCTCGGCGACGGGCACCCCGCCCGCGTCCCTGACCGCCTTGCGCAGGTGCTTCGCCCAGACGTGTTCGAGCAGGATGTACGCCGCCGACGTGCCCGGGTCCTGGGAGTCGGCCATCTCCCGGATGTCGCTGGTGCTCAGCCCGAACGCGTTGCCCTCGGCCAGGCTCGGATATGTGTCCTGCACGGCGCGGATCCGCTCCTTGGAGATGCCGAGCAGGGCGGCGACGGTCGCGCCCATCCCCTCCTGCTGGAAGTCGAGGGAGAACAGGCCGCCGCCGGGTTCCTTGGCGACGAAGAGCAGGTCGAGGACGCGGATCTGTTCGTTGGCCTCGAGGATCGCCAGTTCCTCGACGATCCGGCCCTCGAACTTGGCCTCGGGCCCGAACTCGATGGTGAGCAGCTGCACCGGTCCGACGACCGCCATGGCGTCTCCCTCCGACTGCCTACGGGAATCTCCACCGGCATCACAGCGGTGCCGCCCGCGCCGCGCGTCACCCGCCGCAGGTGAGCACCGCGCCCCCGGCCGCGGCGACGCTGACCGCGGGAGGTGCCACGCCATGAGCGATGACCAGGCCCCCGGCCCCGCGCAGTCCCCGTCGGGCCCGCCGTCCGCCACCGACGCGGAACTGGAACGGCTGCGCGCCGAGGTCGCGATGCTGCGCGACAAGGCCGGCACCGAACACAGGCGCCGCGCCCGGACGTTCGTGGTCCGCCGCACGCTCGCCGCGATCCTCATCGCGCTGGTCGCGGTGCTCGCGGTCACCTCCGTGGTCGGCGTGTGGGGGTCGCGGACGACTCTGAACACGGACCGCTGGATCGCCACCGTGGGCACGCTGCCCGAGGACCCGAAGGTGAACGCCGCGGTCTCCAGGTATCTGGCGGACGAGATCTTCGATCAGCTCGACGTGGAGCAACGGCTGTCCGAGGCGCTGCCGCCGCGCGCCTCGTTCCTCGCGGGCCCTGTGACGGGGGCGGTGCACGACTTCATGCGCGAGAAGGTCTCGCAGCTGATCGCGGACGAGCGGTTCCAGGAGCTGTGGCGGACCACGAACCGGTTCGCGCACGAACGCATCGTCGCCCTCCTGGAGAAGCGCAACGAGAACGTCCAGGTGAAGGGCGACACGGTCACGCTCAATCTGCTGCCCGTGGTCAACAATCTGCTGGGCGCCCTGGAGAGCGAACTCCCGTCCGTCTTCGGCAAGAAGATCGACCTTCCTGCGCTGTCCTCCGGGGAGCTGCCGCCCGGTCTGCACCAGCGGATCGAGAAGGCCATCGGCAAGGACCTGCCCGAGGACTTCGCGCAGATCCGCCTCTACAACCGGAACACGCTCGGCCAGCTCCAGGACGCGGTCGTGCTGTTCAAGCAGGCTCTCGTGGGCCTGCTGATCGGCGTCCCCGTCCTGCTCGCGCTCTCGCTGTGGGTGTCGCCGAACCGCCGCCGCACCCTGCTCCAGCTCGGACTGTGGCTGGTGGTGACGGTCACCGTGCTGGCCGCCGTCCTACGGGGCGTGCGCGACCAGTTGCTCGGCCAGTTGCCGGAGGGTGTCTACCGCGAAGGGGCACGCTCGGCGCTGTGGACCGTCTTCACGACCCTGCGCGAACGGGGCGATCAGTTGCTGTGGCTCGGTATCGCCATCGCCGTGCTGTGCTATCTGGTCGGACCCGGGCGGCTGCCGTCCGCGCTGCGCCGGTGGACCGTGCAGGGCGCCCGCGCCACCGGCCACGGGTTCACGAGGGCGGGCCAACACCTCGTCAAGGACCGGCAGTTGCGGCCGTGGCTGGCCCGGCACGCGGACGTGCTGCGCGTCGGCGGCGCCGTCCTCGCGGCCCTGGTGTCGATCCTGCTGTCGTCGTGGACCGCGCTCCTCGTGATCGCCGTGCTGCTCGCCGCGTACGAGATCGCGGTCACGCTCGCCGCCCGCGGGGCCGGCTCACCCCCGGAAGGTGAGGCGCCCCCTCGGCCCCCTGCCGAGACTGGCGCCCCGGGCTGACCAAGGGGCAGCTGACCGAGGGGCACTGGAGGTCACATGAAGTCGCAGTCGCGCATCGGCCCGACCAATGACGGAGTCGGACGCTCCCGGCTGTGGGGCCCGTACCTGAGCGAGCGGCAATGGGGGACGGTGCGCGAGGACTACAGCCCGGGGGGCGACGCGTGGTCGTACTTCCCGCACGACCACGCGCGTTCGCGCGCCTACCGGTGGGGCGAGGACGGCCTCGGCGGCATCTGCGACGAGAAGCAGCGCCTGTGTCTCGCGGTCGCCCTGTGGAACGGCCGCGACCCGATCCTCAAGGAGCGCGCCTTCGGCCTGACCAACGCCGAGGGCAACCACGGCGAGGACGTCAAGGAGTACTACTTCTACCTCGACGCCACGCCCAGTCACTCGTACCTGAAATACCTGTACAAGTATCCGCAGGCCCCGTACCCGTACAACGACCTCGTCGCCGTCAACGGGTCCCGCTCCCGCCAGGAGTTCGAGTACGAGCTGCTCGACACCGGCGTCTTCGCCGAGCACCGGTACTTCGACGTGACGGTGGAGTACGCCAAGGCGGACCACGACGACATCCTGATGCGGATCACGGTCGACAACCGGGGCCCGGACGAGGCGGAGCTGCACGTGCTGCCCACGCTGTGGTTCCGCAACACCTGGTCGTGGGGCGAGGGCGCGAGCGAGGCGACGAAACCCGTGCTGCGGGCGGCCGAGGGGCCGCGGGGCACCCGCACGGTCCGCGCCGACCACCCGGAGCTCGGCAGCTACGACCTGCGCTGCGACGCCGCGGCCGAGCTGCTGTTCACGGAGAACGAGACCGACAAGGCGCGGCTGTTCGGCACGGCGAGCGACACCCCGTACGTCAAGGACGGCATCGGCCGCCACGTCGTCGAGGGCGAACCGCACACCGTGAACCCGGCGCAGGAGGGCACCAAGGCCGCCGCCCACCACACGCTCACCGTGCCCGCCGGCGGGTCCGAGACGTTGCGGCTGCGTCTCGGGCCCGCCGGTGCCCAGCTCACCCTGGCCCGCGGCTTCGACACGGTGTTCCGCGACCGGATCGCCGAAGCGGACGCGTTCTACAAGGAGCTGGCTCCGAAGGGCGCGGGCGAGGACGAGGCGCGGGTGTTCCGGCAGGCGCTCGCCGGGATGCTCTGGTCGAAGCAGTACTACGCGTTCGACCTGGAGACATGGCTCGCCGAGCACCATCTGACACCGTGGAGCCTGCCGCGGCCCGGGGTGCGCAACCGCGAGTGGTTCCACATGGTCAGCGACGACATCGTGTCCATGCCGGACAAGTGGGAGTACCCGTGGTTCGCGGCATGGGACCTCGCCTTCCACGCGGTGGCCCTGTCCGCCGTCGACCTCGCTTTCGCGAAGGAGCAGCTCGAACTCCTGCTGCGGGGCACCTTCCTGCACCCCAACGGGCAGATCCCGGCCTACGAGTGGAGCTTCGGCGACGTCAATCCGCCGGTGCACGCGTGGGCCGCGTACTTCGTCTACACGGTGGAGAAGGAGACGACAGGACACGCCGACCGGGCGTTCCTGGAGCGCACCTTCCAAAAGCTCCTGACGAACTTCACGTGGTGGGTCAACCGCAAGGACCCGAACGGCCGCAACGTCTTCCAGGGCGGCTTCCTCGGCCTCGACAACATCGGTGTCTTCGACCGCAGCGCTCCGCTGCCCACGGGCGGCTCCCTGGAGCAGGCCGACGGCACGGCGTGGATGGCCCTGTACTGCCAGTCGATGCTGCAGATCGCCCTCGAACTCGTCGAGCACAACGAGACGTACGACGAACTGGTCCTGAAGTTCGTCGAGCACTATCTGTGGATCTCCGCGTCCATGGACCGGCTCGGCGACCTCGGCGACGAACTGTGGGACGAGGAGGACGGGTTCTTCTACGACGTGCTGCGGCTGCCGGACGGCCAGGCGGTGCGCCTGAAGGTCCGCTCGATGGTCGGCCTGCTGCCGCTGTGCGCGTCCACCGTCTTCCAGCCGGAGCAACTGGAGCGGCTTTCCGGGCTCGGCGAGCGGCTCCAGCGGTTCGCCGCGCGCCACCCGTCGCTGTCGGTCACGCTGTCGCAGGCGCAGGCCGGGAAGCCGGGCGGGCCCCGGCTCCTGTCGGTCGTCGACGAGAAGAAGCTGGTCCGCGTACTGTCCCGGGTCCTGTCGGAGGACGAGTTCCTGAGCCCCTACGGCATCAGGGCGCTGTCCAAGTACCACGAGGAGCACCCGTACACGTTCTGGGTGCACGGCGAGGAGTACAAGGTCGGCTATCTGCCGGCCGAGTCCGACACCGGCATGTTCGGCGGCAATTCCAACTGGCGCGGCCCGGTATGGCTGCCGATGAACGTCCTGCTCATCCGGTCCCTGCTGCACCTGTACGGCTTCTACGGCGACGAACTCACCGTGGAGTGCCCGACGGGCTCCGGGGTGCGCAAGAACCTGTTCGAGGTCGCGGAGGAGATCTCCACGCGGCTCACCCGGATCTTCCTGCGCGACGAGGACGGCCACCGCCCGGTCCACGGCGGCCAGCCGCTCTTCCGCGACGACCCGCACTGGCGCGACCTCGTCTCCTTCTACGAGTACTTCCACGGCGACAACGGCGCGGGCATCGGCGCCTCGCACCAGACGGGGTGGACGGGTCTGGTCGCCGCCCTGATGAAGATCTTCGGCACGCTGGGCCCCGACGCCTTCCGGCCGCGGTCCACGAGGAGGTAGCAGCGATGGCCGCTTCACCGGCGCAGCCCGTGATCCACGAGGTCAACACCCGGGTGTGGCTGCGGGAGACGGGACGCAGGCTCGGCCGCGAGATCGGCCTCGCGGACGTGCCCAAGGACATCTGGGACGAGATCACTCCGTCCGGCGTCGATGCCGTGTGGCTGATGGGTGTGTGGGAGCGCAGCCCGC
Source organism: Streptomyces sp. NPDC059897 (assembly GCF_042730865.1). Classification (NCBI taxonomy): domain Bacteria; kingdom Bacillati; phylum Actinomycetota; class Actinomycetes; order Kitasatosporales; family Streptomycetaceae; genus Streptomyces; species Streptomyces sp. NPDC059897. Next base: position 19,962 of record NZ_JBHWKQ010000061.1, read on the forward strand.
AGGGGCGCGCCATCGCCCTCCAGAACCCCAAGCTGCGGGCCGCGTTCGAGGCGGCCGTCCCCGGCATCGGCGAGCAGGACATCGCCGGCTCCCCGTACTGCGTCCGCCGCTACGAGGTCGACGCGGCGCTCGGCGGGGCCGTCGGCCTCACGGCGGCGCGCGCCGAACTCGACCGGCGGGGCGTCGGGCTGCTGCTCGACTACGTTCCGAACCATGTGGCCCCCGACAACCCGTGGGTCGGCGAGTACCCCGAGCTGTTCGTGCGCGGCGACGCCGAGGACCTGCGGCGGGACCCGGACGGCTTCCTCGACACGGGGCGCGCGGTGCTCGCGCGGGGCCGGGACCCGTTCTTCCCGCCGTGGCCGGACGTCGTCCAACTCAATGCGTTCGCCCCGGAGTTGCGCCGCTCGACCGTGGAGATCCTCGACCACATCGGCCGGTTCTGCGACGGCGTGCGCTGCGACATGGCGATGCTGATGACGAACGACGTCTTCGAGCGCACCTGGGGCGAGCGCGCCGGGAAGCGTCCCGCGCAGGAGTTCTGGGTCGAGGTCCTCGGTGCGGTGCGCCGTGACCGCCCGGACATGCTGTTCGCGGCGGAGGCGTACTGGGACCTCGAATGGGCGCTTCAGCAGCAGGGCTTCGACTTCTGCTACGACAAGCGGCTCTACGACCGGATCCTCACGCACGACGCCGCGTCGGTGCGCGCCCATCTGGGCGTCGACGAGACGTACCAGCGCGGCCTCGTCCGCTTCCTGGAGAACCACGACGAGCCGCGCGCCGCGCACACCATGGCCCCGGACAAGGAGCGCGCGGCGGCGACCCTGATCGCCGCGCTGCCCGGCGCGACGCTGTGGCACGAGGGCCAGTTCACCGGGCGCCGCGTGCAGCTCCCGGTGTTCCTCGACCGGCGCCCCGACGAGCCTTCCGACGACGAGCTGCGCTCCTTCCACGAGCGACTGCTGTCCGCCGTGCACCACAGCGGCATGCGCACGGGTACCTGGCGGCTCCTCGACTGCGCGGGCTGGCCGGACAACGCCTCGGCGGCGGCCCTGATCGCGTCGTGCTGGACGGGCCCGGCGGGCCGCTTCCTGTCGGTGGTCAACCTCTCCGACCACCGCGCCCAGGGCCGCATCCGCCTCCCGTGGCCCGAACTGGGCCCTGGAACCTGGCAGTTGACGAGCCTCCTGGGCACGGACCAGTACGAACGCTCGGGCGCGGAGCTCCTGGACACGGGTCTGTACGTGGACCTCCCGGCATGGGGCACACACCTGCTGGCCGCGTAGGCGTGACCGGCACCGGCGTTACGGCCTCGGGGCTCCGCCCCGCGACCGGAACCACTCCACCGCGCTCTCGACCGTAGGGAAGAACGCATCGGGCCCGAACGTACGAGCCAAGCCATACCGCTCCACCTTCCGCCGCACCGGATCCTTCAGCTCGGCGAACACCAGGTCCACACCCCGCCCGCGGAGCGCCTCGACCAACTCCTCCAGGACGTCCGCCGCCGTCGTGTCGACATCCGTGATCGGCTCCGCGGCGACGACCACGCACCGCGGCTCCGTCTCCCGCCGCACCGCGCGCAGCACCTCGTCGCGGAACGACTTCGCGTTGGCGAAGAACAGCGGCGCGTCGAAGCGCAGCAGCACGAGCCCCGGCAGGAGCGTCGCATCGGGGTGCGACCGCACATCGTGGTAGCCCTCAAGTCCCGCCACCCGCCCGAGCACCGCGCTGTACGGCCACCACGCGCGCCGGAAGACGTTCAGGATCGACAGGCCGACCGCGACGGCGATCCCCGGCAGCACCCCGAGCAGTGCGACGCCGAGGAACGCAGCCGTGCACAGCCAGAACTCGGCCTTGCGCTGCCGCCACAGCCGCCCCGCCCCCGCCAGGTCGGCCAGCGACAGGGACGCCGTGATGACGACGGCGGCGAGCGCGGGCTGCGGCAGGTTGCGGAAGAGGCCGGGCAGCAGGACGAGCATCAGCAGGATCAGCGCCGCGCCCACGAGCCCCGTCAACTGCGTCCTCGCGCCCGCCCGTTCGGCCACCGCCGTCCGCGACCCGCTCGTACTCACGGGAAAACCCTGGAAGAGACCGGCCGCCGCGTTCGCCGCGCCGATGGCGACCATCTCGTCGTTGCCGCGGACCTCCTCGCCGCTGCGGTTCGCGAACGCGGAGGCGTTGGAGATGGTGTCGGCGAGGGAGACCAGGGCGATGCCGAGAGCACCCACGAACAACGGGCCGAGATCGTCCCAGCGGACGTCGGGGACGGTGAACGGCGGCAGCCCCTCGGGAAGCCGGCCGACCAGTTTCACCCCGTGCTCCCCGAGGTCGAACGCGACGGTCGCGCCGATGGCGAGCACCACCATCACGAGCACGGCGGGCACCTTCGGCAGCAGCCGTTGCAACAGCAGGACGAGGATGATGCATCCGCCGCCCACGGCCACCGCCGCCGGGACCAGCGCACCGTCGGCCAACTCCCGTACCAGCGCTTCCAGTTCACCGATCAGGCCGTCCGCGTCCACCGAGAACCCGAACAGCTTCGGCAGCTGGCCGACCAGGATGGTCAGGGCGAGGCCGTTCATGTAGCCGATCATCGTGGGCTTGGAGATGAGGTCGGCGATGAAGCCCAGGCGTGCCACGCCCGCCAGGATCGTGATCGCGCCGACCATCAGGGCGAGCACCGAGGCCAGGGCGACCGCGCGCCCGCTGTCGCCGCCCGAGGCGACCAGCGGCAGGATCGTCGCCGCGATCATCGGGCCGAGCGAGGAGTCGGGCCCGAGGACGAGAATCCGGGAGGGACCCGCCACGGCGTACGCGAGCAGGCACATCACCGACGTGTAGAGCCCAGTGATCGCCGGAAGCCCGGCCAGCTCGGCGTAGGCCATGCCCTGAGGCACCAGGAGCGTGGTCAGGACGACGCCAGCCACCAGGTCCTTGACCAGCCAGGAACGCCGATAGGCGCGCAGCGTCCGGACACCCGGCGGCATCGGCAGACCCTTGGGCACCGCGGGGTCACCTCCGCCGGGCGACGAGCTTGCCCGGTATCGGCTTCTCCTCGGGCAAGGCGCCGGGGCCGGTCGTCGCGGCGGTCACCGGGACCGCCTCCCGGCCGTGTACGGGTCGGCCGCGGCCCCGGTGGGTGCCTCCTTCTCCAACTTCCGTTTCTCCAGCTCCAGTTCGTGGCGGGTCTCGTCGTCGATGACCGGGTACCGCGGATCGATCTCCATCAGGGTGTGCGCGAGCACGGCCGCCGCGCAGATCCGCGCGTACCACTTGCGGTCGGCGGGCACGACGTACCACGGGGCCCAGCGGGTGCTCGTGGCGGACAGCATGTCCTCGAAGGCCGCCTGGTAGTCGTCCCAGCGGGCCCGCTCGCGGGCGTCCGCCGCCGAGAACTTCCAGTTCCGCTCCGGTACGTCGATGCGCTTGAGGAAGCGGACCCGCTGCTCCTCCTTGGACAGGTTCAGGAACAGCTTCACGATCCGGAATCCGTTGTCCGTCAGATACCGCTCCCACTCGTTGATCTCGCGATAGCGCCTGCGCCACAGCGCCTTCCCGCTCCGCTCGCGGCCCGGGAGCCACTGGCGGTCGAGGAGTTCGGGGTGCACCCGCACCACGAGGACCTCCTCGTAGTGGGAGCGGTTGAAGACGCCGATCTCACCGCGGCGCGGCAGCGCGCGGGAGTAGCGCCAGAGATAGTCGTGGCTCAGCTCGTCGTGCGAGGGCACCTTGAACCCCGCCACGCGCACACCCTGCGGGTTCACGCCGCTCATGACATGACGGATCGTGCCGTCCTTGCCGCCGGCGTCGAGGGCCTGCAGACACAGCAGTACGCCGTGCGTGCCCTCGGCGGCCAGCCTGCGCTGGTGGTCGGCGAGCAGGGCGACGCCCTCGGCCAGCAGCGCCTTGCCCTGCCGCTTGTTCTTCAGGCCCGACTTGCTGGTCGGATCGAAGTCCTCGGACAGGTGCACCTTCGCTCCGGGCTCGACCCGCAGGGGCGCGATGAACTCGGCGATCCGCTCGGCCCGCTCGTCCCCCGTGCGCGCCCGGCCGTCCTTCATGAGCCACCTCGGTCCGTGTCCGCCGCGGTCCCACCGGTCAGTACAGCGTGTCCCGCTTCACCACGCACAGGCCCCAGATCACCAGCGCGTTGAGCGCGATCAGGGTCAACGACCAGAACGGGTAGTAGGGGATGGAGAGGAAGTTGCCGATCAGGATCAGCGCGGCGAGGAGCACGCCGACGACCCTCGCCCATTTCATCGCGACGAACAGGCCGAAGCTGACGATCACGGCGACCGCGCCGAGGAGCATGTGGATCCAGCCCCAGGCCGTGAGGTCGAACTCGAAGGTGTAGTCGGGCGTCCGGAGGAAGACGTTGTCCTTCAGAACCGCCATCAGGCCGCGGCAGAAGCCCATGGACCCCGAGATGAAGAGCATCACCGCCGCGAAGACGGTCAGCCCGCCGGCGGCCGCTTCCTTCGCGCTGCCCATGCCGTGCTGCGAAGTGGTCGAGGTGGCCATCGCAGGACCCCCAAGGGTTGAGGAGGGTGCCGATTGCACCGCTGTGCCGCCGAGTGTCAGGGCCGTGCGGGGCCGGGTCGTCACCCTCCGGGGGTGACGACCTCGCGGGGCCCCGCACGGAGGCTGTCGGGGGTCAGGGCCGCGAGCTGAAGCGAGGCGATGAGCGTGGCGAGCACTCCCGAGGCGGCCGACGGCCGAAAGCCGCCGGCAGGACCCGACGACGGCCGCGGCCAGGACCGCGGCAGGCAGCGCCGCATCCTCGCGCCGCTCGCGCTGGCCCAGTTCATCTGCAGTTTCGCCGGGTCGAACATGAACGTGATGATCCACGACATCAGCAAGGACCTGGACACCAGCGTGCAGGGCGTCCAGACCGCGATCACCGTCTTCCTGCTGGTCATGGCCGCGCTGATGATCCCCGGCGGGATCCTCGCCGACCGCTACGGCCGCAAGCGCTGCCTCGTCCTCGGTCTCGCGATCTACGGGGTCGGGGCGCTGCTCAGCGCGGCGGCGCCCGGCCTCGGCGTGCTGATCCTCGGCAACTCGATCCTGGAGGGCGTCGGCACCGCCCTGCTGATCCCGCCGGTCTACATCCTCACCACGCTCCTCTTCACCGAAGTGACGAGCCGGGCGAAGGCGTTCGGCACGATCATGGCCTTCGCAGGCATCGGCGCCGCCACGGGCCCGCTGCTCGGCGGCCTGATCACGTCGGCGGTCAGCTGGCGGGCGGCGTTCGTGTTCCAGGCGGTGGTGATCGCGGCGATCATCGTGCTGAGCCGGGGCCTGGACGACCCGCTCCCCGCGGACCGCGAACGCCACTTCGACACGGTGGGCGCGATCCTGTCGGCGACCGGGCTCGTCCTCGTGGTCCTCGGCATCCTCGCGGCGGACGACAACGCGTGGCTCATGGGCGCGCTGCTGCTGGTCGGCACCCTGGTCCTGGTGGCGTTCTTCCGCTGGGTCCGGGGGCGGGAACGGGCCGGCGCCCAGCCCCTGCTGCCCACCCAGCTGTTCCGCGTCCGGACGTCGAACCTCGGCCTGATCACCCAGCACACCCAGTGGCTGATGCTCATGGGGGTGTCGTTCGTGGTCGCCGCGTATCTCCAGGTCGTACGCGGTTACAACGCCATCGAGACCGGAGTCATCTTCACCGCGTCGACCGTCGGCCTGCTCATCAGCTCGCTCGGCGCGGAACGGTTCGCCAAGCGCCGTGAACAGCGCACCCTCATCATGGCCGGCTTCGCCCTCACGGTGTGCGGCATCGGCGTCCTGCTGGCCGTGGCGAACAGCTCCCCGAAGGCGTGGGCCTCCACGCCCGGTCTCCTTCTGATCGGCCTGGGGCTCGGCCTCATGCTCACACCGTCGGTCAACGTGGTGCAGTCCAGCTTCCCCGAGGACCTTCAGGGCGAGATCTCCGGCCTGTCCCGCAGCGTGTCCAACCTGGGCTCCTCCGTGGGCACCGCGCTCGCCGGCACGATCCTGGTCGCCGATCCGGCCGTCGGCCCCTACGCCGTCGCGCTGGCGGTCCTCGCGGCGGTCGGGCTCGGCGGCCTCTGGGCGGCGGCACTGCTGCCACGGACACCGATGGCACCGCCGGCACCGGAGCGTCATGCGTAGGGCCTGTCGTACGACACCGTGGACCGCACCACGAGGTCCGGCAACGCCGCCCGGCGCCCGCTGAACGGGATCCAGAGCAGCCCCAGCGGGAAGCTCACGGACAGCGCGGCCCGCGCGAGGGCCCGGGGAGCCCGCAGCCGCCGCCCCGCCCGGTCCGTCACGCACACGCCCATCAGCCGGCCGCCGGGCGTGGCCCCGACCACCGACCACGAGCCACCGAGATAGCAGACCGCGAAGGCCCACGCGACGGGCCCCGCGATCCAGTTGGGAACATCCGGAAACTGGAACGGCGGCCCGAGGACCACCAACCGCGCACATCCCGCGCCCACTTCGACGGCCAGCCCGATCAGGGCGAGGACGAGCGCGTCGACCAGGGCGGCGAGCCCACGCGAGACGATCCCGGCGGCCTCCCGCCCGCCGGTCATGGGGTTCGCTCGTCCCTGCTCCCGGCCCGCCGCAACATCCTGTCGGCGAACCGGCTGACGCTCCGGTCCCCCCGCTGCCCGAGCACCCGGACCGCGTCAACCGCCTCCACGGTGAGCCCTCCCCCGGTGTCCCGCACGATCCTGCCGAGATCGATCTCCCGCAGCACCCCACGGGTGATCCCCACCAGATCGAACCGCACGAGCACGGCATCGACGTCGAGCCTGGCGGCGATCCGGTCGACGTCCACGCGGCTCGCGACGCGGTCGACATCCACGCGGGCGGCAATCCGGTCGACGTCGACACGACTCGCGATGCGGTCGACATCGACGCGGGCGGCGATCCGGTCGACATCCACACGGCCCGCGACACGGTCGACGTCTACGCGATCGGCGACACGGTCCACGTCCACGCGGTCGGCCACCGCGTCCGCATCCACGCGCGCCGCGACACCATTCACGTCAACGCGCGCCGCGACGCGATCCACATCCACGCGATCGGCGACCCGGTCCACATCCACCCGATCCGCCACACCGTCCACGTCCACACGCCGGGCCACCCGGTCCACATCCACCCGATCCGCGACGGCGTTCACGTCCACCCGGTCGGTCACCGCCGACACGTCGATCCGCGCGGCGATCGCGTTCACGTCCACCCGCGCGACGACCGCCGCCACATCCAGCCGCGCCGCGATCCCGTCCACGTCCACGCGCGCGGCGACCCGTCCGACGTCCACCCGGTCGGCGACCCGGTTCACGTCCACCCGCTCGACCAGCTCGTCCAGGTCCAGGCAGTCGAGCAGCGCCCCGACCGACCGCCGGACGACCGCCCGCGGCACCTCCCCCAGCACACCGAGCGCGCCCCGCGCCATCCGGCCGACCACCGACACCACGCCGTCCGTACTCGCCTCGCCCATGCCGCGACCGAAGCAGGCGGTCACGTTCCCGGCATCCTCCGCGACGGGTGAGCCTCACCCGCCCCTGGGGACGTATCACCCCAACACCCCTCAGCCCGGCGGTAGTTCGAGCACCGGGCGGGTCTCACCGGCGAACCCGAACGCCACTCCGCGCTGCGCCGCCAGCAGCCGGGCGAGCCGCAGCACGCTGAGCCCGCTGACGCCGAGGTCCCGCACCTGCCGCAGGTCGACCACGACACCCGCGCCGCCCGGCCGGATGGCCCCGTGCAGCACCCGCCCGATCCGCGCCTCCGCGGCGGGACCGATGGCCGCGCGCACCTCGATCACCACACAGCCCGCGACGCGCCGCACCACAACGGGCGCCGCCTCCGTCCGGGACGTCACGGCCTTCGGCCGACGGACCACGAGCGGAACGTTCCATGCCATGAGTGAGTCCCCCCGACCGCTCCGGACTTGGGAGAACAGCATCGTCACGGCGCCGCGGACCCGCATCGCTCCGCGAGGGTGAGCGCGGGCGGGGCAGCCGGCAACGACCGGTCCCGTACGCACTGTTGATCATCGCCCGGGAGGTTCTTAGTCTCGACCCCGTCGCACCGTGGACAGTTCCCCACCCCCCGCACGGCCCTGACGAAGGTGGAGCACCGCATGAGTCACGCAGAACAGGCACCGCACAACGGCCCGAGCCGCCGCCGGGTGATCGGCGGGGCGGCCACCCTCGCCGTCGCCGCGACAACGTTGCCAGCCGGCCCCGCGTCCGCCGCCCCCGCCCAGTCCTCCCCCGCGGACCTCGCCCGCTGGAAGAGACAAGCGGCCCGGGTGACGATCACCCGCGACGACTGGGGCATCCCGCACGTGGTCGGAAAGTCGGACGCCGACGCGGTGTTCGGGATGATGTACACGCAGGCCGAGGACGACTTCAACCGCATCGAGCGCAACTACCTGGTCAGCCTCGGCCGCCTCGCCGAGTCCGAGGGCGAGAGCGCGCTCTGGCAGGACCTGCGCCAGCGCCTGTTCATCGACCCGGAGGACCTCAAGAAGCAGTACACGAAGTGTCCTTCCTGGCTGCGCGCCCTGATGCGCGGCTGGGCCGACGGCCTGAACTACTACTTGGCGACCCACCCCGACGTACGCCCGCGGGTGCTCACGCACTTCGAGCCGTGGATGCCGCTGAGCTTCTCCGAGGGCAGCATCGGAGGCGACATCGAGTCGGTGGCGCTGAGTCAGCTGGAGGCGTTCTACGCGCAGCGCGAGGTCCCCCTGACGGAGGAGGAACGCGGCCTCAAGTTCCGCGAACCGTCCGGCTCCAACGGCATCTCCATCGCCCCGTCCCACACCCGCGACGGCAACGCGCTCCTCCTCATCAACCCGCACACCAGCTTCTTCTTCCGCGCGGAACAGCATGTGACGAGCGAGGAGGGCCTCGACGTCTACGGCGCCGCGACCTGGGGCCAGTTCTTCATCTACCAGGGGTTCAACGAGAACACCGGCTGGATGCACACGTCGAGCGGCGTCGACAACATCGACGAGTTCGCGGAGACCGTCGACCGCGCGCCGGACGGCACGTACACCTACCGCTACGGCAAGGAGCACCGACCGGTCACGGCGCGGGACATCACCCTGGCCGTCCGTACGGAGAGCGGCGGCAAGGAGCACCACACCTTCACGACGTACGCGACCCACCACGGCCCGGTCGTCCGCGAGGCGGACGGCAAGTGGATCGCGTGCGCGCTGATGAACAAGCCGGTGGAGGCGCTGAAGCAGAGCTTCCTGCGCACGACGACCCGGGACTACGCCGAGTACCGAGCGGTGGCGGAGCTGAAGGCGAACAGCTCCAACAACACGCTCTTCGCGGACTCGAAGGGTGCCATCGCCTTCCTGATGCCGCAGTTCATGCCGGTCCGCGACGACCGCTTCGACTACATGAAGCCGGTGGACGGCAGCGACCCGGCCACCGACTGGCACGGCCTGCACACCCTCGCCAGCATGCCGCAGGCGGTGAACCCGAAGAGCGGCTGGGCGTTCAACAGCAACAACTGGCCCTGGACGGCGGCCGGTGCGGACAGCCCGCACGCGTCCGACTACCCCCGCTACTTCGACAAGGCGGGCGAGAACCCGCGCGGCCCGCACGCGATCCGCGTCCTGACCTCGCGCGACGACTTCACCCCGCAGACCCTCATCGAGGGCGCCTTCGACCCGTACCTGACGGCGTTCGCCCGCCTTCTGCCCGGCCTGGTGAAGGCGGCGGACAGGCTGCCCGCGGGCAGCGCACGCAAGAGGAAGCTCGCTGCGCCGACCGACCTGCTGCGCGAATGGGACTACCGCTGGTCGGCCAAGTCGACGGCTACCTCACTGGCCGTCTTCTGGGGCGAGGCGCTCTGGGCCCTGGTCTCCAAGGCCGCGGCGGACGCGCGCCTCTCCGTCTGGGACTACATGGCCGACCGTGCCACGGACGCGCAGCGCGTCGACGCGCTCGAATCGGCGGTCGACCGCCTGACGCAGGACTTCGGCGGCTGGCGGGTCCCGTGGTCGGAGATCAACCGCTACCAGCGCAACGACGGCGCGATCACCCAGACCTTCGACGACAGCAAGCCCAGCTACCCGGTCCCCTTCACCTCCGCCCAGTGGGGCTCCCTCGCCTCCTTCGGCGCGAAGCGCTACCCGGGCACGAAGCGCTACTACGGCACGAGCGGCAACAGCTTCGTGGCCGTCGTCGAGTTCGGCCCGAAGCTGCGGGCCTGGGCGATCACGGCGGGCGGCGCCAGCGGCCACCCGGAGTCCCCGCACTTCGGCGACCAGGTGAAGCGGTACGCGAGCGGTGACCTGCGGCCGGTGTACTTCTATCCGGAGGACCTGAAGGGACACGTGGAGCGGAGGTACCACCCGGGGGTATGAGTCGCGGGTGATCCCAGGTCGACACACACTCCCGGCGGTCCGACGATGTGGGATATGCAGGCATCCCCCGGCGGCACGCGAGGACGGGCGCTGCCGCTGCTCCTGGTGGCGGCGGCGCCCGATGCCCCCCTGGACTGGCTGGACGAGCTCGAGGACCCCCGCTTCTCCTACCACCTCGCGCACAGCGGACACGACACTCTGCGCGACCTGTACCGCTACCGGCCCGACCTGCTGGTCCTCGGCCTCCACGTACAGGATCCGGGCCCCTGGGAGGTGCTCCGGCGGGTCCGGGACATGTCCGAGGACCTCCGGGTGATGGTGGCCGCCCGGCGCTTCAACGAGGCTGACGCCCTGCGGGCCCTCGATTCCGGCGCCGACGACGTGCTCTGGCGCGACATGCCCGAGGGACTCGCCAAGGCCCTGATCATGGCCCGGCTGCGCCGCGCGACGCCCGTGTCGCCGCCCGACCAGCTCCTGGAGGACGGCTGCCTCCGGATCGACCTCGCCACCCGCGAGGTGACCATGGGGTGCCAGTACGTGCCACTGACCCCGCTGGAGTTCGACCTGCTGCACTTCCTCGCCCGCAACGCGGGACAGGTCCTCTCCCCCGAGCAGCTGCTGCACCATGCCTGGCGCGGCCGTCCCGAGGGCGACGCGGGCAAGGTCAAGCACGCCGTCCTGCGCCTGCGCCGCAGCATCGAGCGCGCCACCGGCGCCAAGGCCCCCATCGAGACCGTGCGGGGAGTCGGCTACCGGTACGTTCCGCCCGCCTCGCACCTGGCGTAGGTCCCGGGCCCAAAGTCCCCTTCTGTCGCTCCGGAGCCGCTGCAACCGTCGCGCAACCTTCGTACGACCTCGCTGCTCCCCTGCGCGCTCAGAGTCGAAGACGTCGCCAGGCGATCCGCCTGTGACAGTCCTCGACAGAGCAAGGGACAGCTCGTCAATGACACTCGTCGCACTCATCCCCGCACACAATGAGCAGGACCGCATCGTCGCCACGCTGGCGGGCCTGTACCGCCAGACGGTCCGCCCGGACCGCATCGTCGTCGTCGCCGACAACTGCACGGACCGCACCGCGCGCATCGCCGAGTACTGCGGTGCCGAGGTCTTCGTGCCCACGGACAACAGGGACAAGAAGGCCGGCGCCCTCAACCAGGCCATGGCTCCCCTGATCGCGGACCTGGCCGACGAGGACCTCGTGCTCGTGCAGGACGCCGACACCGTCCTCAACCCGGAGTTCGTGGGCTGCGCGGTCCAGGCCATGGAGGACGAGACGGTCGGCGCGGTCGGCGGCATCTTCTACGGCGAACCCGGCGGCGGCGTGCTCGGCCAGCTGCAGCGCATGGAGTACCAGCGCTACGCCCTGGAGATCCGCCGCAAGAACAACGAGGCCGTCGTCCTCACCGGCACCGGCAGTCTGTTCCGCGCGGGTGTCCTGCGCGAGGTGCGCCGGGCCCGCCTCGACGGGGTCATCGGCGGCGGCGAGAGCTACTACTCGCTCGCGTCCCTCACCGAGGACGACGAGATCACCAAGGCCGTCAAGACGCTCGGGTACCGCACCGTCTCCCCCGACGGCTGCTGGCTGGTCACCGAGGTGATGCCCTCGGTCGGCAAGCTGTGGCACCAGCGGCTGCGCTGGCAGCGCGGCGCCCTGGAGAACCTGCGCGACTACGGCTGGACGTCGGTCACCAGGAAGTACTTCGGGCAGCAGATCATGCTCGGCGTCGGCGCCCTCGCACTCGGCCTCTTCTTCCTGTACGCGGTCTTGAACCTCGCCGTCGTGGGCTGGGGCGGCATGTCCTTGTTCTGGTCCTCGATCATGCTGATCTTCGTCGTCGAGCGGACCCTGACCGTGCGCCGCCTCGGCTGGCGGGCCACCCTCCTCGCGCTGCCCCTCATACCCGAGCTGCTCTACGACATCTTCCGGCAAGCGGTGTTCGTCCGCTCGCTCGTCGACCTGGTGCTGCGCCGCGAGGCCCACTGGGTCGCCACCTGAACCACCTGAACCACCTGAGCCACTGCTCCGAACCGTCCACTCACCCACCCCTGCCAAGGAGTTGAGCACCATGTACGGAAACCCCACCAGCACCGCCGCACTCGGCGGAGCGGGCACCGGCGCCCTCGCCATGACCGGCACCCTCAGCCCGCTCGCGCTGCTCGGCCTCGTCGTCGGCTGCCTCACGCTGATCGCCGCCGGCCTCGCCCTGCGCACCCTCAGCCCGGTCATCGCGGGCAAGGACCGCGGCCCCGGCCCGTACTGATCCGACAGGTCTTCGCAACAGCCACCAGGGAGGACCCTTCCATGCCACCGCGGCTCAGCATCGTCGTACCGTTCCAGAACGTCGAGCGGTACCTGGAGGAGTGCCTGCGGTCCGTCTCGCGGCAGACCTTCGAGGACTTCGAGGCGATCCTCGTCGACGACGGCTCCACCGACGGCTCGACCGAGCTGGCCGCCGAACACTGCCGCAGGGACCCGCGCTTCCGGCTCGTCCGGCAGGAGGCGCACGGCCCCGGGCACGCCCGGAACACGGCGATCCGCGCGGCCGACCCCGAGGCCGAGTTCCTCGCCTTCGTGGACGGCGACGACGTCATCCCCGACTACGCGCACGAGTTGCTGATCAGCACGCTGGAGAACAGCGGCTCCGACTTCGTGTCGGGCAATGTGCGGATGATGAACTCGCAGGCGGTGTGGCCCTCCAACCTCCACCACGAGCACCTCAAGCGGGACCGCCGGCGCACCCACATCACCCGCGACCAGGACCTGATGTACGACCGGACGGTGTGGAACAAGGTCTTCCGCCGCTCGTTCTGGGACCGCGCGCGGATCACGTACCCCGAAGGCGTGCTCTACGAGGACATCTGGGTCAACCTCTACGCCCACTACAGCGCCGCGGCCGTCGACGTGGTCGGCACGCCCGTGTACTTCTGGCGCCGCCGCGACGGGGGCGCCGCCCCGTCGATCACGCAGGCCAACCACGCGCTGACCAACGTGCGCGACCGCATCGCCGCCGTGCGGGAAGTGAGCGGGTACCTCGGCAGCCGCCCGGAGCCGGAGTTCGCGGAGCACAAGCGCCGCTACGACGAGGCCGCGATCGGCGTCGATCTCATGCACCACCTCAACGCGATGCCCGAGGCCGACGAGGAGTGCCGCGCCTACTTCCTGGAGCACGCCAACGCGTACCTGGCGACCACGGACCCCACCGTCATCGACGGGCTTCCCGCGGCCACCCGCGTCAAATGGCATCTGGTGCGGGCCCGCAAGATGGACGAGCTCCTTGAGGTGCTGGAGTTCGAGCGCCGGGGCGGCCCCATCCCGGTCCGCCGCCGTTTCCGCCGGTACCTCGACTACCCGTTCCTCGGCGACCGTTCCGTGGGCGTGCCCCGCGCCGCGTACCGCCTCGGCCGGGAGTTCACGATGCGCTCCTCGCTCGCCTCGGCCCACTGGGAGGACGGGAAGCTGAAGCTCACCGGGCGCGCGTACGTCCGCAACCTCAACATCCACAAGCGCCGCCACACCGTCAAGGTCCTCGCGCTGCGGAACAAGAAGCTGGGCCGGCGCCCCCAACTGGTGCGGGCCCGCACGACGTACGCCCCGGAGGCCACCGAGTACTCGAACCAGAGCCGCTACAACTACGACTGGGCGGGGTTCGCGGCGACGGTCGACCCCCAGCGCCTCAAGCGCGGCGGCAAGTGGGTCGAGGGAGTCTGGGACGTGGGCGTCGGGACGGTGAGCCGCGGCCTTTACCGCCGCAAGGGCATCATCGCGGGCGACAACTGCACGGCCTCGCACCCGGCGCCGTTCTACGTGGAGAAGAACACCCGCGTCGTACCGCTCTTCGTCGACGGCTCGCTCAAGATCCGCGTCGAGCGGGTCCGCTGCCGGATCGAGGCCCACAGCCTGCGCGGCGACCATGTGGAACTGCGCGGTGTGGCGCTGCTCGACGAGACCCCCGAGGGCGGCACGCTGCGCCTGAGCGGGCTCGGCGGCACGGGCCGGCACGAGGTACCGGCCGTCTTCACCCCCGGCGGCAAGGGCTGGTGCCACTTCCGGGTGCGCGTGCCGCTGCCCGAGCTCGTCCCGTCGACCGTCCGCCGCGAGGACGGCTCCGAACCCGCGTCCTCGACGTCGGGCGCCACCGGCTGGAAGACCACCCTGCACATCCCGGGCCGGAAGCGCCCCCTGCACCCCGTCGTCAATCCCGACGTGCCCGACGGCACCTATCCCGCTCCGGACAGGGACGGCGCGGGCGCCGTGGACCGCGAGGCCGTGGTGCACCGCAACGCCCAGGGCTTCCTGGTGTTCTTCGAGCGCGCCGCGGCCCCGGTGGCGGACTCCTGCGTCTGGGACGAGGACGGCACCCTCACCGTGGAGGGCCACTTCCCCGGCTACGAGGGACTGTCCGAGCGGCAGCGCGAGCGACTTCGCCTGGTGGTCTGCCCGCGTTCCAAGCGCGAGGAACTCCGCTTCCCCGTGCGCTGCGTGGCGGGCCGCTTCCGGGTACGGCTCGACCCGGCCCACGTGGAGAGCGTCAACGGCGTGGCGGCCCTCGCCACGGGACGCTGGGACTTCGGCTTCCGGCTGGTGCAGCCGGGCGACGCCGCCCCGCTCGACGTGCCGATGAAGGTGCACCGCGACCTCATCGCCCGGATGCCCGTGTCGGCGGACGTGGACGGCCGCGAGTACATCGTGCAGACGCAGTGGCATGACCGGTTCACCCTCCTCGCCCGCACGGGAATGCCGGTGGAGGGCCGCGGCCCGTACCGCCAGAAGCTGCTGCGCAGGAAGCACTATCCGGCCTGCGCGGAGCGGCCGCTCCGCGAGGCCGTGCTCTTCGACAGCTTCCGCGGCACCCAGATATCGGGCAGCCCGCGCGCCGTCTTCGACGAACTCGTCCGGCGCGGCACCGATCTGGACCTGCTGTGGGTCGTGCGCGACGACCAGCTCGAAGTACCGGCGGGCGCCAAGGCCGTCCGCATGTGGTCGCCGCAGTGGCACGAGGCGCTGGCCCGCAGCCGCTTCCTCGTCTACAACAACCATCTGCCCCGGTTCTTCCGCCGCCGCGAGGAGCAGATCGTGGTGCAGACGTGGCACGGCACCCCGTTGAAGAAGATCGCCCACGACATCGACACCCTGCACTTCGCGGACAACGGCTATCTGGAGCGGCTGCCCACCGAGGTCGCGCAGTGGTCGATGCTGGTCTCCCCGAACTCCTTCTCCACACCGATCATGCGGCGCGCCTTCCGCTTCGAGGGCGAGCTGCTCGAGACCGGGTATCCGCGCAACGACATCCACCACCGCCCCGAGAGCGCCGAGCGCGCGGAACAGGTGCGGCGCCGGCTCGGGCTGCCGGAGGGCAAGCGCGTCGTGCTGTACGCACCCACCTGGCGCGACCATCTCGCCTACGGTCCGGGGAAGTACCGGCTCGACTTCCGTGTCGACCTGGACGACGCCCGCCGCCGACTCGGCGACGACCACGTCCTGTTGGTCCGCCGGCACCCCAATGTGATCGACCCGGTGCCCGGCGCGGGAGACGGCTTCGTCTGGGACGTCACCGACTACTCGGACATGGCCGACCTGATGCTGATCACCGATGTGATGGTCACGGACTACTCCTCGCTGATGTTCGACTTCGCGAACACCGGCCGCCCCATGCTGTTCTTCACCTACGACCTCGACCACTACCGGGACACGCTGCGCGGCTTCTACTTCGACTTCGAACAGCATGCGCCGGGCCCGCTGCTTCCGACGTCCGAGCAGCTCATCGACGCCATCCGCGACGCCGACGGACTGCGCGAGCGGTACTCCCTCGCGTACCGGCGGTTCCAGCGCCAGTTCTGCGACCTGGACGACGGCGACGCGGCCGCCCGCGTGACGGACCGGATGCTGTCCGCCGCCGGTCTCGAGACCGGACGCCCGGCCCCGCACGACCACGACCACGGCCACCTCGCGGCCTGAGAGGACCCCACCCATGGCAACCATGTCCACCAAGGGCCGGCGCCTGCACACCGGCACCGACACCTCAGGCGAGCTGCCCGTCGAGTACCGGTTCTATCCGGCCAGGCGGGGCAACCGTCATCTGGTCGTCGTCTTCGCCAACTTCTCGGCGCCGGAGGACTACGGCTGGTCCAACGGCGTCCTCGACAACGTGCGCGCCAACGTCCTGTGGATCCGCGACCGCTTCGACGGCCACAACAGCTACTACCTGTGCAAGGGCATGGACTTCTCCGTCGAGCGGTCCGTCCTCGCCGTCGTCGACCGGTTCCTTGACGCCCTGAGCCTCACCCGCCGGGACTGCACCCTGGTCGGCAGTTCCAAGGGCGCCAGCGCCGCGCTCCACTACGGGCTGAGCCATGACTTCGGCAACATCGTGGCCGTCGTGCCCCAGTTCTCGATCGGCTCCTACGTCCGGCACGTGAAGCCGGAGACCGCGCGCTTCATGGCCGGCGAGCAGGTGTCCGACGAGGCCGTGGCGGCGCTGGACGCCTGCCTGCCCGACCTCGTCCGGCAGGAGCGCAACCGCGAGGCCAACATCTACCTGTTCTCATCGGCCGGGGACGAGCAGTACGAGACCCAGATCAAGCCCCATCTGCTCTCCTTCCACGGCTACGACAACTTCAACTTCATCCTGACCGACTCCCCCTACGTGTCCGACCACACCCAGGTCGCCGGCCGGAACGTCCCCGTCATCATGGGCATCGTCAACCTCCTCGTCGACGGCATCGCCCCGCGCATGGGGTTCGTACGCAACGGCTACGAGGACCCGGCCGCCGACCGCCCGGCCCTCGACACGTACCTCGAAGCCACCGCCGCCCCCGGCACCTGGGTGTCGCCACCGCTGGTGCACGTCCACGGCGGCACCGGGGACTTCACCGGCACCGCCCGCGGAGCCGTCACCGTGCAGTTCTGGGAGAACGGCCGCTACGTCGGCAAGACCGGCGTCGGCGCCGACGGCGCCTGGGCCTGGACGCGTGAGACGGCCTGGCCCGCGGGCCCGCACACGCTGAGGATCTTCGCTACGAACGCCCGCGGCGTCGAGTCCGAACGCACGACGGTCACCTTCACCGCCGAGCCCGCGGGCGCCCTCGTGTGACGAGCCCGCGCTCAGCGCCCCGCCACGAACCCCACGAACCGCCCCCATCCGTCGGCCCCCACGGCGAAGGCGGGGCGGCGCACATCCTTGGAGTCCCGTACGTGGACGGCCCGTTCGGCGATCGCGACCTCCACGCAGTCGTCGCCCTGACTGCCGCTGTAACTGGACTTGAACCAGGCGAGTCCCGTCGTGACGCTGCTCATAGCTCTCCTCGCAGTCGCTCCAGCAGGGCCCTCGATTCCTTGGGGTTCAGGGCCTGCGAGCGCAGTGTGTCATAGCGCTGGCAGAGCACACTCACCTCTTTCGGGCCAGAGATCAACCGCCCGTTCTCCTGCCCCTCCGAGTACCCGAGCCGCCGCCCCTCGACCGTCTCCAGAATCCGCACCGGCCCGTCCAGGCAGGCATGCAATCCGCCCTCTATCGGCACCACTTGGAGCGTCACATTGCGCGGCGCGCTCAGCTCAAGGACGTGATCGAAGGACTCCCGCATCGCGTCCGCGTCACCGAACCGTCGCCGGAACACATGCTCCTCGACGATGAAGCCGAACGGCACGGTCGGCCGCTCCCGC
Source organism: Streptomyces sp. NPDC059897 (assembly GCF_042730865.1). Taxonomy (NCBI): domain Bacteria; kingdom Bacillati; phylum Actinomycetota; class Actinomycetes; order Kitasatosporales; family Streptomycetaceae; genus Streptomyces; species Streptomyces sp. NPDC059897. The sequence continues at coordinate 37,988 of NZ_JBHWKQ010000061.1, forward strand.
ATCATCGTCTGCCGCTCCATCCGGGCGGCGAACTGGGCCTCCAACTCCTCGTCGGTGCGCAGCGGAATGGTGCCCTCGAAGACCGCCCGCGCGTACGACCTGGACTGCAGCAGCCCCGGCACCAGCCGGCACTCGTACATGCACAGGCTCGCCGCCTCCCGCTCCAGGCGCGCCCACCGCCGGAACCACGCCGCGAGCCCCGCATCGCCGCGCGTGAGGTGCCGGGCCGCCTTGCACAGGGCGCCCGTGTTGCCGAGCGCCTCCTCGGCGCGCCGCACGAACGCCTCGTCCGGCATCCGGCGCCCCAACTCCACCGATTCCACGGTGTGTTTCGAGTACCGGACCCGCGTCCCCAGCTCGTCCCTGCTCAGCCCCGCGTGCTCCCGCAGGGCCTGGACGACCGCGCCGAACGTGCGCAGACTGTCCGACGGCTGGGGCTCCCGCTCGACCTCGACCTCTTCGACGCCGCTCATGCGCCGCCCCTTCCTCCGCGCCGCATCACGACGGCTCCCCGCGTTGAATGCACTCAGAGTGACGAGTCACCCTGCGTACTGTCCACCCCGCGTGCCCGTACGCTGACTCCCCGTACGGCCCTCACCCCTCGCACCCACCGCCACCCGGGCACCACGCTGCCCTCATGACCCACCCCTCGTCACCCCAACTCACGTCACCGGCCCACATGTTCACCACGCTCCTGCCCTCGACACCCCGGGGCGCGCGCCTCGCCCGTCACCTCTGCGTCACCACACTGCGCTCCTGGGGCGCCTCCTCCGACCTCACGGAGCGTGCCGAACTCGTCGTCGCGGAACTCGCCGCCAACGCCGTCACACATGGCCGCCTTCCCGGCCGCGGCTTCCGCATGGCACTCATGTACGCCGCGGTGGCCGGCCACCTCCGCATCGAGCTCACCGACGCCCGCGGCGACCGCCTCCCCCACCGCCGCCCGACGGGCACCCCGCTCCCCACGCACGGCCGCGGCCTGCTGCTCGTATCGGCCCTGTGCACCCACTGGGAAACGGTCGCCCACCCGCCCGGCGGCAAGACGGTGGTGGCGGTACTGCCGGTCGTCGCGCCGGACGGGTAGCCGGGCGCCGCCCTCCGTGTCAGCCCTCCAGCAGCCCCCGGACCAGCTCCGCCGCCCGCCCCGCCCCTCCCTCCGACCGAAACCTCCGCCCCATCCCAGCGGCGGCATCCGCCATACCCCGGTCCCCCAGCACCCGCTCGACGGACGCGCGCAGTGCGGAGGGCGGGACGGGGCGGTGGGACAGGGGGTGGCGGAGTACCACCGCCGCGCCGCGTTCCGCGAGCGCGCGGCCGATCAGGAACTGCTCCACCTGTTGCGGTACGACGACCAGCGGCACCCCGCAACTCAGCGCCTCCAGCGCGCTGTTCATGCCGCCGTGGGTGATGAACGCCGACGCCTCGCGCAGGAGGGCGAGTTGGGGGACAGAGCGGCGGGCGAGGGTGTTCGCCGGTGTGGCTCCCAGGTCGGCGGGGTCGACTCCGCTGCCGGTGGCGAGGACGACGCGGACCGGAAGGTCGCCGAGCGCCGTGCAGCAGGCGCGGAAGAAGTCGGCGCCGCCGTCGTGCAGCGTGCCGAGCGAGACCAGGACGACCGGGTCCCCGCCCGCCACGTGCGCGGCGAGTTCCGGGTCGAGCGGTGCGGGGACGGCGTCCGGGGAGACGGTCGGGCCGGTGAAGCGGCAGCCGGCGTCCAGGCGCGGGTCGGGCGACTGGAGTTCCTCGGGGATCGGGAAGAGCGTCAGGTCGCCGCGCAGCGGGAGCATCGGGGTGGGCGGGACGGCGTCCGTCCCGAACTCGTTGATCAGGGCGCGCTTGGCCCGCAGCGCGGCCGGCATGTCCCGCAGGGCCGGGCCGACGACGGCCAGGTTCTCGCGCACCGTGAGGGCCTTCACCGCGCCGCTCCCGACGAGGAAGGTCGTCATGAAGGAGATCGTGGGCAGGTTCAGGGCGGTCGCGGCCAGCCGTCCCCACAGTGCGTTCGAGTCGTGCATCAACGCCGCCGGGCCCAGCGCCCTGGCCTGCTCGACGACGAACGGTACGAGCGCCGAACACGCCCGCAGCACCTTCACGACCACGTCCACGCTGCTCCCGCCCCGCGTCGCCTCCGCGATGTCACGGGCCGTCAGCACACCCTCGGGATACGGCACGAACCGCGCGCCCGCGCCCCGGATGCGGTCCCCGAACTCGGCGTCGCACAGGTAGACGACCTCGACGCCCGCGTGGACGAGTTCGGTGACGACGGGGAGGGTGGGGTTGACGTGTCCCGCGGCCGGCATGCCCGCGATCAGCAGAGTGGTCATGGGGCGACGATAGGCCCGCCGCCCGGAATCCCGTTGAGGTGTCGGGGCCGCGCGGGGACCATGGAGCCATGGAGCTGAACGGGGACAAGGTCCTCCTGCGACCGGTGGCGAGCGGCGACGTCGCGATCCTCGCCGAGATCGTGCGCGAACCGGAGGTCGCCGCGTGGTGGTCGCCCCCGGACGACTTCGAGGGCGACCTCGCCATCGTCTTCGAGGGCGAGGTCATCGGCATGATCCAGTTCGACGAGGAGGACGACCCGGAGTTCCGCAGGGCCGGCATCGACGTCTTCCTGACGGCGCGGCGGCACGGGCAGGGGCTCGGGACCGACGCGGTGCGCACGCTCGCCCGGTGGCTGGTGCGCGAGCGCGGTCACCACCGGCTCACCATCGATCCCGCCGCCGCCAACACCGTCGCGATCCGCAGCTACGCCAAGGTCGGCTTCAAGCCCGTGGGAGTCATGCGGGCGTACTGGCGCAACCACCGGACGGGGGCCTGGGAGGACGGGCTGCTGATGGATCTGCTCGCGGAGGAGCTGACCTGACCGGCCGCGGCGGCCCGGGAAGGCCGAACCGGCCCCGGCGGCCCGGGAAGGCCGAACCGGCCCCGGCGGCCCGTGAGGGTCGAATCCGTCACGCCGGGAACAGGCGGTGCGTCCCGCACGGTTGCATCAGCCGAGGGACCGGCGCCCGGCCGATGCGGCCGTGCGGCCGGACCAGACATGTTTCCGCAGGAGGACGCTTTCATGACCGACCGACCCTTGACGCTCATGGCCGTGCACGCCCACCCCGACGACGAGGCCACCAGCACGGGAGGGGTCCTCGCGCGGTATGCGGCGGAAGGCATCCGCACGGTGCTCGTGACCTGTACCGACGGCGGTTGCGGTGACGGGCCGGGAGGCGTCAAGCCCGGCGAACCCGGGCACGATCCGGCGGCCGTCGCCAAGATGCGCCGCCAGGAGCTGGAGCAGAGCTGCGAGGTCCTGAAGATCAGCGACCTGGAGACGCTGGACTACGCCGACTCCGGAATGATCGGCTGGCCGAGCAACGAAGCCCCCGATTCCTTCTGGCAGACCCCCGTCGAGGTCGGCGCCGCCCGGCTCGCGGAGCTGATGCGCCACTACCGCCCCGATGTGGTCGTCACCTACGACGAGAACGGCTTCTACGGCCACCCCGACCACATCCAGGCCAACCGCATCACCATGGCGGCGCTGGAGATGATCGACTTCACGCCGAAGGTGTACTGGACGACGATGCCCCGCTCGGGGATGCAGCGCTTCGGCGAGATCATGCGCGAGTTCAACGAGGACATGCCGGAGCCGGACCCCGCCGAGGCCGCCGCGCTGGCCGAGATCGGCCTGCCCGACGACGAGATCACCACATGGGTGGACACCACCGCGTTCAGCGACCAGAAGTTCGACTCGCTGGCCGCGCACGCCAGCCAGGGCGAGAACATCTTCTTCCTCAAGATGGGCAAGGAACGGTTCGGCGACTTCATGGGCCTGGAGACCTTCGTCCGCGTCAAGGACACCACGGATGCGGAACTGCCCGAGAACGACCTTTTCGCCGGATTGCGCTGATCCGGATCCCGGCGTCCGGCCGAGCCGGGCCGCGCTGAATTCCGGGGGATGATTCCGTGCGGCATTGTGAGCGTTCGGGGATGGATGTGGACATCGGGAGTGGGAACTCCGCGTCCCGCTGTCGGAATTGAGGCGTGAACCCCGATTTCCGTGGACGGCTTGTAGCTCGGCGCCCCTTTTGCGCCGCCACCTTCCGCGACTTGCCCCGGAGGGCGGTCCGGAATGCACACTGCCCCGCATGAATCAGAGGCGCGGCGTCCAGAACGTCGATTTCCAAGATCGGTACGAGCGCGATTACGCCGCTCCTCGCCCGGACGGCATGCGGGGCCCTGGACCACAGGGACCGACGCCGCCACCGCGACAAGGTGGCGGCGTTCCCTATGATTCCGGCCCGGTCCGCCCCCGGCGTGGTCGCAGATTCAGAAGGCTCCTGATATCGCTCCTCGTCCTTCTCCTGCTCATTGTGGGCGGCACCTATTTCTGGATCGATTCCAACCTTCGAAAAGAAGTCGATCTCGGCAAGGTCGTCGACCGCCCGGGCGAGGGTGAGGGCACGAACTACCTCATCGTCGGCTCGGACAGCCGCGAGGGCATGTCCAAGCAGGAGGAGAAGGACCTGCACACGGGCGCGGCCGAAGGCAGGCGCACCGACTCGATGATGATCCTGCACGTCGGCGCGGGCGATCCGACGCTGATCTCCCTGCCGCGCGACTCGAACGTGAACATCCCGTCGTTCCGCGGCTCCGAGTCCGGGCAGCTGCGGCCCGCCATGGGCGCCAACAAGCTCAACGCCGCGTACGCCTTCGACGGCCCGCAGCTGCTGACGCGGACCGTCGAGTACAACACCGGCCTGCACATCGACCACTACGCGGAGATCGGGTTCGCCGGTTTCGCGAACGTCGTCGACGCCATGGGCGGCGTCGACATGAAGCTCGACAAGGGCTTCCAGGACAAGTGGTCGGGGGCCGACTTCCAGGCCGGCGAGCAGACCCTGGACGGCAAGCAGGCCCTCGCCTACGTCCGTACCCGGCACGCCTTCAGCGGCAGTGACCTGGACCGCACCAAGAACCAGCAGAAGTTCCTCTCCACCCTCTCGAACCAGGCCGCGTCGCCGAGCACGGCCCTCAACCCGTTCAAGCTCTACCCCCTCATGAACGCCGGCCTCGACACGCTCGTTGTCGACAAGGAAATGAATCCCTACCAGCTCGGCCGGATGTTCCTCGCCATGAAGGGCGTCAACGGCGGGCAGGGCAAGTCCATGAACATGCCGATCTCAGGCAGCGTCGGCGGCAATCTGGCGTGGGACATGCCGAAGGTCAAACAGCTCGTGAAGGAATTGCGGAGCGACGAACCCGTCACGGTCTCCGACGAGCGATAGGGATTGCGTGCCCGACGACCCCGCCCGGCAGCGGTGTAACACTTTCCGGCCGTCGCGGCGCAGAAGCACAGAGAAGTCGACGTACAACTCCTCGGAACGGAATTCTCGTGAGCAACATGGACCCGGCCTCGGGATACCCCGCGCAGCATCAGCCCATGGATTCTGAGCGCATGGTGCGCCGTCAGAACGGCACGCGGCGCACGGCTTTGACCATCAGCACCATCGCGGATGTCGCGGCAGGGTTCCTGGTCCTGTGGATCGTGCTCTTTCTGCTCGGCGCCAACCAGGCGAACGTATTCGTCGAATTCGTTCAGGGCACGGCCGACTGGCTCGGCTGGTGGGCCCAGGACATATTCACCATGGACACGGAAGGCATACGCGTCGTCCTGAACTACGGTCTCCCGGCCGTGATCTACCTGCTGATCGGCCACGGAATCGCCGCCCGGCTCAATCGGGCGGCCTGATTCCCGAAGCCGCGAGCACGCACGGGACGGCGGCCCGGCGACGACTCTGTCGC
>NZ_JBHWKQ010000062.1:0-42999 GCF_042730865.1 Streptomyces sp. NPDC059897
CGGGGCTAATGGTGGTGGTGTCTTCGGGGGGATGTTTGGGGTTTTGTTACTCTGTTTGACGGCCCGGCCGTCATCCTGCGTCACAGTCCCGCACCGCCGCGGGCCCGGACCCCGCCTCAGCGGATCTGCCGCCCCGAGATCGCCCGCGCGATCACGAGCCGCTGGATCTCGCTCGTGCCCTCGAAGATCGTGTAGATCTTCGCGTCCCGGTACATCCGCTCCACCGGGTGCTCCCGGCTGTAGCCGGCCCCGCCGAGGACCTGGATCGCCTTCTCGCTGGCCGCGACCGCCAGTTCGCCCGCGCGCAGCTTGGACATGGAGCCCTGGCCCGCGTCGAAGACCTTGTCGTTGCGGGCCATCCAGGACGCCTGCCAGATGAGCAGGCGGCACGCCTCGATCTCCGTGCGCAGGTCCGCCAGGGCGAACGCGATCGCCTGGTTCTCGATGATGGGGCGGCCGAACGCCTCCCGCTCGCCCGCGTACTCCAGGGCGTACTCGTACGCGGCGCGCGCGATGCCGAGCGCCTGCGCGCCCACCGTCGGCCGGCTGACCTCGAAGGTCGACATCGCGGCCTGGCGACGGGAGCCCGACGTCCCCTCGCGGGCCCGTGCGAGGCGCGCGTCCAGCCGGTCGCGACCGCCCAGCAGGCAGTGGCCCGGGACGCGGACGTCGTCGAGGAAGACGTCGGCCGTGTGGGACGCCCGTAGGCCCAACTTCTTTATCTTCTTGGCGCCTTCGAGGCCCGGTGTGCCCGGCGGCACGATGAACGCCGCCTGGCCGCGCGAGCCGAGGTCCGGGTCGACGGAGGCGACGACGACGTGCACGTTCGCGATGCCGCCGTTGGTGATCCAGGCCTTCTGGCCGGACAGCACCCACTCGTCCTTCGCCTCGTCGTAGCGGGCGCGCGTGCGCATCCCCGCCACGTCCGAACCCGCCTGCGGCTCCGAGACGCAGAACGCCGCGACCTTGGGGTCGTCCTCGTCGCCGTAGCACTGCGGCACCCACTCGGCGAGCTGGTCGGGCGTGCCGGCGGAGAAGATCCCGGCCACCGCGAGGGACGTGCCGAAGAGGGCCATGCCGATGCCCGCGTCGCCCCAGAACAGCTCCTCGTTGGCGATCTGGAGCGAGATGCCGCTGGGGTCGCCGAACATCTCCGCGAGGGACTCGAATCCGTACAGGCCGATCTTCGCGGCCTCCTGGATCACCGGCCAGGGCGTCTCCTCGCGCTCGTCCCACTCGGCGGCCGCGGGGCGGACGACGTCGGCGGCGAAGCCGTGCACCCAGTCCCGCAGATCGCGCTGTTCCTCGCCCAGTTCAAGAGAGAAAGCCATGGTGGACCCGTCGCTCCTTCCTCAGGCCTTGGGGATGTCGAAGTAGCGGGTCAGGCCGGAGGCGAGCGCGACGTCGCCGGCGATCTTCACCTTGCGCATCATGAACATCGTGACGGGCGAGGAGTTGCCCGAGACCAGCTTGAGGAAGTCGGCGTCGCCCATGATCAGCGTGACGCGCGGCTCCGCGTCCGAGCGGCCCTCGGTGACCGTGCAGGTGCCGTTCGCGATCTTCGTCTCGTAGACCGCCTCGGGGACCTCGTCCTGGCCGGCCACCTTCCAGCGGATCAGCGCTTCGAGGGAGCCCGCGACGTCGGGCTTGAACTGCCGCTCCATACGCCCGAAGACCTCCTTGAGGACGCGGGCGCGCAGCGCCTCGTCCCGCGCGATCTCGTTGATCTCCTTCGCGGAGAGACCCTTCACGATCCGTGCGAACTCCTCGGGCGTGACGCTCGCGAAGTCGAGCGCCGCGATCTCCTCGGCACCGCTCATGGGCCCACTCTCCATTCATTCGGGATTCAGTCGGGTCGTCGCTTATCGCGACCTTACCGCCTAGTAAGTTTACTGATTGGTAAGGTACTGGCGACGTGGATAGGCTGACAAGGGTGACGGGCACTTCGGGAGCGGCTCAAGGGCGTACGGCGGCGCGCAGGAAGCGCGTGCCGCGCCAGGTGCGCGAGCAGCAGATCATCGACGTGGGCGTGCGGGTCTTCGCCAAGCGTGGCTACCACGCGGCGTCCGTGGACGAGATCGCCGAACTCGCCGGAATCTCCAAGCCGATGGTGTATCTGTACCTGGAATCCAAGGAAGGGCTCTTCCTTGCGTGCCTGAAGCGGGAGGCCGGGCGGCTTGTCGCCACCTTCCAGGAGGCCGCGCTGGGGGCGGGAGGCGCGCCCGAACTGCGGCTGCACGCCGGGCTCTCCGCGTTCTTCGCGTTCGTCGCCGAGCACCGCGACAGCTGGGTCGTGCTGCACCGGCAGGCCTCCGAGCTGAGCGAGGCGATCGCCGCGGCCGTCGCGGACGCGCGGCGCGCGGTCATGGCCGAGGTCGCCGGGCTCATCAGGGACGGCATCTCGGACAGTGGCCGGGGGTCTCAGCTGGGCGACGAGGATGCCGACTTCGTCGCGCACGCCCTCGTGGGCGCCGCCGACTCGCTCACCGACTGGATGGAACGCCACCCGGACCAGTCCCCGGAGGGCATCACCCTGCGGCTGATGAACATGGTGTGGGTGGGCATGCGGGACGTCCTCGACGGTGAGGTCTGGGCCCCGTAGTCCCCGGTTGGCGTCCGGTTGGCGTCCGCTTGGTGCCCGGCTGGTCCCCAGTTGGTCCCCGGTCCGTTCATGGTGGTCGCCGATTCGTACGGGGCCATTGAATTTTCCTTACGCGTAGGTAAGTTGACTCCCGAGTAAGTACGAGCGAGCAAGTACGAGTCGGGCAGCCGCGCACACGGGAGCCGTCATGGGCGTACGTCAAGATCTGAAGCGGGCCGGGAAGCGCGCCGACCTGGCCGACCGGGCCAAGGTCGAACTCGTCAGGGACGAGCACGGGGCCGTGCGCGAGGCGCGGGTCGCGGCGCTCGCCGAGCCGCCGAAGGACGGGTCCACGCCCGCCGACATCCCGTTCCTGAACGCCGAGGCGGAGCCGCACGCCGTCGTCGTGCGGCGCAAGGAGGGCGAGCAGTGGCGGCCGGTCACCGCCGCAGCGTTCGCCCGCGAAGTGACCGCCACCGCCAAGGGGTTGATCGCGGCGGGGCTCGAACCGGGCGGCCGCGTCGCCCTGATGTCGCGCACCCGCTACGAGTGGCAGGTGCTCGACTTCGCGATCTGGGCCGCGGGCGGGCAGACCGTCCCCATCTACGCGACGTCCTCGCCCGAGCAGATCGAGTGGATCGTGCGGGACTCCGGCGCGACGATGCTGATCGTCGAGACCCCGGAGAACGCCGCCACGGCCGAGCGCGGCACCGCCGCCCTTCCCGAGGGCGACCGGCCCGGCGTCCGGCAGATCGACGGCGGTGCCGTGCTCGAACTCGCCGCCCTGGGCGCCGAGGTGGCCGACGAGGAGGTCGTCAAGCGGCGGGCCGCGCTCACCCCCGACACCATCGCGACCGTCTGCTACACCTCCGGCACCACCGGCAGGCCCAAGGGCTGCGTCCTCACGCACGGGAACCTGTACGCCGAGGCCGCGAACACCGTCGAGCTGCTGCACCCGATCTTCAAGGCGATCACCGGGCAGACCGCGTCGACCCTGCTGTTCCTGCCGCTCGCGCACATCCTGGGGCGGACGATCCAGGTGGCGTGCATGCTCGCCCGCATCGAGCTGGGGCACTGCCCGAGCATCAAGCCCGACGAGCTGCGGCCCGAACTGCGCTCCTTCCGGCCGACGTTCGTGGTCGGCGTCCCGTACCTCTTCGAGAAGATCCACGACACCGGGCGCGCGACCGCCGAGAAGCTCGGGCGCGGCTCCTCCTTCGACCGCGCCGACCGGATCGCGGTGCGCTTCGCCGAGGCGCATCTGTCGCGGTTCCTGGGCGGGGGAGAGGGTCCGGGAATCGGGCTCCGGCTCGCCCACGGGCTCTATGACCTGCTCGTCTACCGGCGGGTGCGCAAGGAGCTGGGCGGGCGGCTGCGGTACGCGATCAGCGGGGGCTCGCCGCTCGACCGCAATCTGAATCTGTTCTTCTACGCCGCCGGGGTCGTGATCTACGAGGGCTACGGCCTGACCGAGACCACGGCCGCCGCCACGATCACCCCGCCGCTGCGGCCGCGGCCCGGCACCGTCGGCCTGCCCGTGCCCGGCTCCGCCATCCGGATCGCGGAGGACGGCGAGGTGCTCATCAAGGGCGGCATCGTCTTCGGCGCGTACTGGAACAACCAGGCGGCGACCGACCAGGTCCTGGACGAGGACGGCTGGTTCGCGACCGGTGACCTCGGGGAGCTGGACGACGACGGCTATCTGCGGATCACCGGGCGCAAGAAGGACATCCTCGTGACGAGCGGCGGCAAGAACGTCTCGCCCGCCGTCCTGGAGGACCGGCTGCGCAGCCGCTCGCCCATCGGCCAGTGCATCGTCGTCGGTGACAACCGCGCGTACGTCGGCGCCGTGATCACCCTCGAACCGGAGTCCGTCGCGCACTGGCTGAGCGTCCGCAAGATGCCCGCCGACACCCCGATGGCCGAGATCGTCCGGGACCCCCGGATCGTCGCGGACGTCCAGAAGGCCGTCGACTACGCCAACGAGGCCGTCTCACGCGCCGAGTCGATCCGGAAGTTCACCGTGGTCGAGGGCGAGTTCAGTGAGGAGAACGGGCTGCTCACCCCGTCCCTGAAGATCAAGCGCGCGGCTGTCGTGGGCCAGTACGAGCGGGAGATCGAGGAGCTCTACGGTGACTAGACCGGGGAGCCCCACGGTGACCGAGGACGCCGACGGCGCCGCGTACGACTACGACGTCCTCGTCGTCGGCTCCGGGTTCGGCGGGTCCGTCTCCGCGCTCCGGCTGACCGAGAAGGGCTACCGGGTGGGCGTCCTTGAGGCCGGGCGGCGCTACTCGCGCGACACCCTGCCCCGTACCTCGCTGAAGCTGCGCGACTACCTGTGGGCGCCGCGCCTCGGCATGTACGGGATCCAGCGCATCCACCTGATGAAGAACGTGATGGTGCTCGCGGGCGCCGGGGTCGGCGGCGGCTCGCTGAACTACGCCAACACGCTGTACGTGCCGCCGCCCGCCTTCTTCCGGGACCGGCAGTGGGGGCACATCACCGACTGGCAGGCCGAACTCGCGCCCTACTACGAGCAGGCGCGGCGGATGCTCGGCGTGCGCACCAACCCGACCGTCACCGAGGCCGACGAGCTGCTGCGGGACGCGGCCGGGCGGATGGGCGCGGGGGACACCTTCCGGCTCACGCCCGTGGGCGTGTTCTTCGGCGACGGGCGGGACGCCGACGGCACGACAACGGGCAAGGCGGGCACGGAGGTTCCCGACCCCTACTTCGGCGGCGCCGGGCCTTCGCGTGCCGCCTGCACCGAATGCGGGTCCTGCATGACCGGCTGCCGCGTCGGCGCGAAGAACAGCCTCACCGAGAACTATCTGCACCTCGCCGAGCGGGCCGGCGCCGAAGTGCGGGCGATGACGACCGTCACCAGCGTGCGGGAGCTCCCCGACGGCGCGGGCTTCGAGGTCACGACCGCCCCCACGGACAAGCGCCGCCGAGGCCGCCGCACCGTGCTGCGTGCCCGCCGCGTCGTCCTCGCCGCGGGCACGTACGGCACCCAGACCCTGCTGCACCGCATGCGCGACGACGGCGTCCTGCCGCGCCTGTCGCGCCGCCTCGGCGAGCTCACCCGCACCAACTCCGAGGCCCTCGTCGGGGCCCTGACCTGGCCGCGCCGCTACGGCCGTCCGGACGTCGACTTCACGCGCGGCGTCGCCATCACCTCGTCCGTGCACCCGAACGCGAACACCCACATCGAGAACGTCCGCTACGGCAAGGGCTCCAACCTCATGGCCCTGATCTGCGTGCCCCAGTACAAGCAGAATCTGCCGAAGCCGCTCGCCGCCGCGCTCGCGTTCCTCTCCCACCCCGTTCTCGTCGCCCGGACCGTCGCGCTGCGGCACTGGTCGGAGCGGACCATCATCGGGCTCGTCATGCAGACCCACGACAACTCCCTGACGACCCGCCTCGACCGGCGTGGACTGCTCACCGCCGAACAGGGCCACGGCACCCCCAACCCCGTGCACATACCGGAGGGTTGGCGGGCGGCGGGCCTCATCGCCGAGTCCATCAACGGCTTCGCGGGCACGAACCTCGGCGAACTCATGGGCAAGCCGCTCACCGCCCACTTCCTCGGCGGCTGCCCCATCGGCGACAGCGCGGAGAGCGGCGTCGTCGACCCGTACCACCGGATGTACGGCCACCCCGGCATCTCCGTCGTCGACGGCTCGGCGGTCTCCGCGAACCTCGGCGTGAACCCGTCCCTGACGATCACCGCGCAGGCCGAGCGGGCGATGTCGTACTGGCCGAACAGGGGCGAGGCGGACGCGCGGCCCGAACAGGGGGACGGGTACCGGGAGTTGCGGCCCGTCGCGCCGCGCAGCCCGGCCGTCCCGGCGGGTGCGTACGGGGAGCTGCGGCTGGACTGACCCCGCACCGCCCTCGAATTCCGGCATTTTCCGCCTATCGCCGCATAACGTGAGTACGGCGAGGTCGTGTTCACGGGATTCGGGAGGGCCGATGGAGCAGCGGGACGAGGTCGTCGAGCGGGCGGGGTGGTCGCTGCCCGGCTGGCTGGGCGCGGCGGCCGGGGCGCTGGCGCTCGCGGGCGCGCTGTACGGATGCCGGCTGCTCGGCTGGATCCCCGACACGGTCACCGACTTCCTCGGGCCCCGGGCCCCGGACCGGGCCGCCGACGCCGTCCGGGCGGCCTGGGGCGCGTACGTCGCGGGCTGCGCGGTGCTCGCCGTCCTCGCCTTCGGCGGGCTGACCCGGTGCAGGTCGGGGGACGCGCTCGGGCTCAGCCTCTTCGGCCGCTACCGGGGCACCGTGCGGCGCACGGGCCTGCGCTGGGTCAACCCGCTCGTGCTGCGCCGCCGGGTCGACGTACGGCTGCGGCACTGGCGCAGCGAGCCGCTGCCCGCGGTCGACGCGGACGGGATGGCGCTGCGCGTCGAGACTCTGGTGGTGTGGCGGGTGCGGGACACCGCGCGGGCGCTGTTCGCGGTGCAGGACCACGACGCGTATCTGCGCGGACAGATCGAGGTGGCGCTCGCCCGGGTGTTCTCGCGGCTGCCGCCGGAGGCCTTCCACGAGTCCGCCCCGACGCTGCGCGACCCCGAGGCCGTCGGCGCCGAACTGGCCCAGGTGCTGTCCGCGGAGTGCGCGGCGATCGGCGTCGAGGTGCTCGCCGTGCGCCCGACGCGCATCGAGTACGCGCCGGAGGTCGCCGACGCGATGCACCGCCGCCGGATCGCTGCGCTCGACGCCCGGCAGCGGGCGGGGGCGCTCACCAGTGTCGTCGACTCGGTGGAGGACACGCTCGAACGGCTCACGGGGCGCGGCCTGGTGGAGCTGGACGAGTACGAACGCAACGCGCTGGTACGGGACTTGACGGTGGCGTTCGCGCGCGGCGACTCGGGCACGTGAGGGCGCATGGAAGTGGGGGGCTCCGGCGCGGAGCCCCCCACTGTGAACCGCTGAACCGGCCGGTCAGCGTTCGGTGTTGATGCTGTACAGCCTGCGCGACCAGGCGAAGCCGACGACCGTGATCCCGGCGCACCAGGCGAGCGAGATCCACCCGTCGTTGCCGATCGCCGAACCGGTGAGCAGCCCGCGCAGCGTCTCGGTCATCGGCGTGAACGGCTGGTGCTCGGCGAACCAGCGCAGGCCGGGCGCCATCGACTCGGCCGGCACGAACGCGGAGCCGAGGAACGGCAGGAACTGGATGAGCAGCGGCTTGTTGCTCGCGGACTCGACCGTCTTGGACTTCAGGCCGAGCGCCGCCGCGAGCCAGGTGATCGCGAACGTGATGGCGGCCAGCAGACCGGCCGCGGCCAGCCACTCGACCGGGTTCGCGTCGGGCCGGAAGCCGAGCGCGACCGCCACGGCCACCACGAGGACGAGGCTCACCATCGTCGTGAGGAGACTGCCCACGACATGGCCCGTCATGAACGAGGAACGCGTGATGTTCATGGTGCGGAAGCGGTTGATGATGCCCTCGGTCATGTCCTGGCAGACCGCGATCGAGGTCGACATGGACCCGGCCGCCACCCCCATGATCACGATCCCGGGCGTCAGGTACTCCAGATACGCGTCCCGGCCCGCCCCGCCCGACATCGAGTCCCCGAAGGCGAACACGAAGAGCACCAGCATCAGGATCGGCATCATGGACGCGCCCATCGAGACCGCGGGGTAGCGCAGGGCGTGCTTGATGTTGCGCCGCAGCATCGTCATCGAGTCGTGCACGGCGTACGTGAGGGTGTTCGTGGCGGTACTCATCGCAGGGTCTCCTTGACGTGCAGCGGGTTGGCGTCGGTGCCGTCGCCGGTCAGGGCGAGGAACACGTCGTCGAGGTCGGGGGTGTGCACGGAGAAGTCGGCCGCCCGCACACCGGCGGCGTCCAGCTGGTCGAACAGGGTGCGCAGCGAGGCGAGGTCGCCGTCGCCCGCGATCCGCAGCGCCAGCTCCTCGTCGTCGCGGGCCGCGCCGGGGAAGGCCCCGGCCGCCCGCTCGTACTCGTCCGTGGCGTTGAACCGCAGCCGCACGTGGCTGCCGGGGATCTGCGCCTTGAGCTCGGCGGCGGTGCCCTCGGCGACGATCCGGCCGCCGTCGAGCACGGCGATCCGGTCGGCCAACTGGTCGGCCTCTTCCAGGTATTGAGTGGTCAGGAAGACGGTGACGCCCCCGGCGACCAGGTTCCGCACGGTCTCCCACATGGTGCGGCGGCTGCGCGGGTCGAGCCCGGTCGTCGGCTCGTCGAGGAAGATGATCCGCGGGTCGCCGACGAGCGTCATGGCGAGGTCGAGCCTTCTGCGCATGCCGCCGGAGAAGGTGGCCGCCCGGTTGCCCGCGACGTCCGCGATGCCGAACCGTTCGAGGAGCTCCTTGGTCCGCTGCCTGCCCTCGCGCTTGCCGAGCCGCAGCAGGTCGGCCATGAGGAGCAGGTTCTCCTCGGCGGTGAGCAGGTCGTCGAGCGCGGCGAACTGCCCGGTGACACCGATCGCGGCGCGCACGCCGTCCGGCGAGCCGGCGACGTCGTGCCCGGCGACCTGCGCCTGTCCGCCGTCGGCGTCGATGAGCGTGGACAGGATGCGTACGGTCGTCGTCTTCCCGGCCCCGTTCGGCCCGAGCAGTGCGAAGACGGAACCTGCGCGGATGCTCAGGTCGATGCCGTCGAGGACGGTCTTGTCGCCGTAGGACTTGCGCAGGCCGACGGTGGAGACGGCGAGCGGGACCTGTCCGGCCTCGCCGCGGGTGGATGTGGACATGACAGATGAAGGCATGGGGCCCTCCGGTGTGAGGGTGCGGGGTGATGGGGGCCGGCGAAGGCGCCGGTGAAGTGTCGTGCCGCGTACGGGAGTTGTATTGAGTACGCTCAGTTGGCGGCGCGGCGGACGTCGATGTTGCCCCACTTGGTGCGGGCGCGGACCTTGACGGAGTCCTCGGACTCGGCGGGCGCGTCGGAGGCGGTGAGGTTGTTGCGGACCTGACCGTTCTCGGCGTTGGCGTCCAGCCAGGCGGCGGTGCCCTCGCGGATGCCGACCTCGATGGCGCCGAAGTTGGTCTCCAGCTGGACGGTGCCGCGGGCGACGTCGCCGACGCGCAGGGCGCCGTGGGCGGTGGTGGCGGCGACGGAGGACTCGGCGCGGCCGATCTCGATGTCGCCGTGGGCCCCGTTCACCCGGAGCTCGCCGGTCACGGCGTCGACCATCGTGGTGCCGTGCGAGTTCTTCAGGACCGCGTGGCCGTCGATGACGCCGACCCGCACCTGGCTGGAGCTGGCGGTGATCTCGGCCATGCCCTCGACCCGGTCCACGCGGATCGAGCCGTGCGCCGACCTGAGGCGCAGCGGCCCCGTGGTGTCGAGGCGGAAGTCGCCGCCCGAGGTCTTCACGTCGACCTTGCCGAGCCGGCCCTCGCCGGTGACATGGGTCCAGGAGCCGGTGAGGTCGACGGCCGAGCCGGTGGGCAGCTCGACCGTGACGTTCACGATCCCGCTGGGGCCGATCATGCGGCGCTCCGTCGTCCTGACGGTGAGGACGCCGCGAGCGTAGGAGACCTCCGTCTGCTCGGCGGCCTTGACGTCCTTGCCGCGCTTGGGATTTCCGGGCCGCACCTCGACGACGGTGTCGCCGCGCTCGCTCGCGGTGAACTGGATGGAACCGGCGCCCACATGGGCGTTGACCGAGATGGCTTCAGGGGTCTCGTACGTAGGCATGGCTGTCCCGTCCTCCTGGCTCGTTGGGGCGTCCCCGCTGGTGGGACGTGGTGTGCCGTTCTGTTGGCGGTGGTGCTTGCGGGGTGGCGGCGCGGCTAGCGCACCCACCCCGTGAAGCTCTGTCCGACGGTGCGGGTCTTCTCCGTCGGACGGGGCGGCGCGCCGCCGTCGACCGCTGCGGAGACCGCGCGCACCAGCCACGCGTTGACCGAGAGGCCCTCGCGGCTCGCGGCCTCCTCGGCGCGGGCCTTGAGCTGGGCGGGCAGCCGCAGGTTGACGCGGGCGGTGCCGCCCTCCTCGGTCTCCGGGGCGGGCGGCGGGGCGGGGCTCTGCTCGGGCTCGGCGGGTGCCGCCGGGGTGTCGTGCGGGGGCGGTGTCACCACGAAGTCGGGGTCGAGCCCCCGCAGCCGTACGTCGACCGAACCGGGCGCCAGGTCGCGGGTGATCTCGTCCATGGCGGCGGAGAGCACGTTGAGCATCGTGAGCCGGGTCGCCGACTCCAGGGGAGCGGTCAGCCGCTCGGCCAGCGCGCGTGCTTCGTCCCCGCCTGCTTCGGCGGCCACCGCGAGCTCGCGGTGCAGGTTGTCGACGTAGGGCGTGAGGTCCATGACGTCATAGTGGCACCACTATGGCGCCATGCGCAAGTGTTATGGCACCAGGTGGCGCCGCGTGGTGTCACGTGGCGCCACTTGGTGTCGCGTGGTGCCGCATGGCGTCATGTGACGTCGCGGTGGCGTCACGTGAAGGTTGCGTGCATAGTGAACCGTTTTTCGCCGAGGTGCGTAGCCAACCAGTGACACGTTTATGCCGCACCTCTGAGGAACTTCATGACGCGCAGATGGGCGCTAATCAGCACGATCGCCGTTTTGACCGCCGCGCTGGTCTTCGTCGGCGTCCAACTGGTGCGCGGCCAGGATTCGGGAGCTGAGCAGGCGGAGGCGAAACCGGCCGCCTCGTCGAGTCCCAGCGGCGACGCCGAGTCGCTCGACGGCCTCGGCTGGTGGCCGCTGCACCGCTCCGGCACCGCGAAGGTCGGTGAGCACGACGCCGTGTTCGGCGACGGCGTGAAGTGGACCGACGGCCCCGAGGGCGGCGCCCTGCGGCTCAACGGCACCAGCGGATACGCCGACACCAACACCCGCCTCGACACCGCGGGCAAGGACTACTCGGCCGCGGCCCGCGTGCGCCTCGCCGACGGGCGCCTGAAGGGCATGCAGACCGCGCTGTCCCAGGAGGGCGAGAGGAACAGCGCGTTCTTCCTCCAGTACTCGGGCCAGGACCAGAACTTCGCCTTCAGTTTCCCCGGCGCCCGTACCGTCGCCGAGTCCTCGCAAGCGCCGCGGCCCGGACGTTGGTACCACCTGACCGGCACGTACAGTCAGAAGGACCACCGGATGCGGATCTACGTGGACGGCAAGCTCGCTGGAACCAGGGTTGCTTCCAGCGACGTCAAGCCCACGGGCAGCGTGATGATCGGACGCGGCAAGTTCGGCGGCAAGGCCGCCGACCACTGGAACGGTGACATCGCCGACGTGCATGTCTACGACCGCGAGCTGACATCCCGTGAGGTGAGCGCGCTCTCCTCCGGCGAACCGGGCTGACCGGCGCCGACGCGCCGAACATCACCGCCGCCGCGGGCCGGCGTGCGCCGCACGGGCGCACGCCGCCCGGCGGCGGCGCCTGTCGGTTCTCCCCGCCCCCGGCGGAACCCGTCTTCCCCCACAGACGATCCGGAGAGGAAAGGCCCTTGTCGGCCAGCGCTTCGCCCGAAGACCGGATACCCGGCCCCCACGCCGCGGACCTCCAGCCCGACGAATTCCTCAGAGCGCTCTACGAATTCCACGGAACCGCGCTGCTGCAGTTCGCCGCGCGCCGCCTGGAGGGCGACTGGCACCGCGCCGAGGACATCCTGCAAGAAGTCGCCATACGTGCCTGGCGGCATGCCGCGGAACTCGACCCGACCGCGGACTCGGCGCGGCCCTGGCTGTTCACCGCGCTGCGCAACCTCGTCATCGACGGCCACCGCGCCCGGCAGGCCAGACCGCCGGAGACCGGCGACCCCGAACTCGCCCACCTTCCGGTGTCCGACAACGTCGACCACCTCCTGACCACCCAGGTCCTCGTCGAGGCGCTCGGCGACCTGCGCCCCTCCCAGCGGGAGGTCCTGCTGCACGTCCACTACCTCGGACGCACCGTCAACCAGACGGCCCAGGTGCTCGGCGTGCCGCCCGGCACGGTCAAGTCCCGCACGTACTACGCCGCCCGCGCCATGCGCGAGGCCCTGAACAGACGCGGGCTCTACGCGCACGGCGTGGCGGACAGCGAGGCGGCGTGACACTCAGGCCGCCGGTCGTCCCGCGCGGTGGCTGACCCTCATGCCATCCGCCCCGCGTGCCGGGTGATGTCCAGGCCGAGCGGCCCGGTGTCCAGCGTGCCGTCCGCGCCGGCCTTCCAGCGCCACCCCGTGGGCGCCTCACCGAGCACGAGGAGGGCGTCCGTGCGGCGAAGGCCCGCCAGTACCCCTTCCTGGCGGGGCAGTTGCGAGGCCTCCACGACGAACAGGTGCGGCACCTCGCCCTGCACGGCGAGCCTGCTGCTGCCCTCGATGAGCCGGAACACCTGGGTGACGTCGGCCGAACCGGGCCGCGGAGCACCGGAGTTCGCCGATGCCGCCGTCGCGAACGCCTCCTCCAGGCTCGCCGCGTGGTGCAGCCGCGAGCTGCGCGTCTCGTCGCCGCTGAGGAGCCGTCCGTCGCCCAGCGAGCCGATCAGGGTGACCTGGGCGAGCGAGCCCACGGGTCCCGCGATCGCCTCGATCACGAGGGCCCGCGCCAGCGCGCGCACCTCGGCGTCGGGGCCCGTCACCGAGACGGGGCCCGACGCGCGGGACAGATCGACGAGCACCCGCTCGGGGCCGTCCAGGCCCACCGTCACCGTCAGCGCGTACGGCACCGCGGGCTCGCCCTCGGGCCCCGGCCGGTGCAGGTCGTCGGTCGAGATCGACCAGCGCTCGCCGTCCTGCTCGACGGTCCACGGCGCGGGAGCCTTCGCGCCCTCGTCGCCGGCCCCCGCGAGCAGCAGCCCGAGCCGCTCCTCCGAGTACACGACGGCGTACAGGTCGGGCAGCGAGCGGCCGGAGCGCAGGCATTCGCCCGTGAGGCGGAGCAGGCCCGCGTTGACCACCTCGAGCGCCCCGCGGCTCGTGACGGCGGCCGAGGCGGCGACCGGCTTCGGCGGGCGGGGCTTCCGCTCGGTGACGATCAGCGCCACCACCGCCGCGATCAGCGCAAGACCCAGCACCGCGGCCAGGACGTACCAGATCATCCACTGACTCCTTGTCACAAAACGAGGGGCGGCACGGCCGCTGCGCCGTGCACCCGATGGCCACTACGGGGCCGGCCCGCGGATGGTTCACAGGAAAGTTCCGTGAACCATCCACCGGCCCGCCCCGTAGTCCCGTCAGTGGTGCGGGAGCCGTCGACCGCGGCTGCCCAGGACCTCATTCACCCTGGCTGGAGGACGTTTTCGTGTCGTTGATGTTGACCGTGGTCGAGGCGGGTGGTGACGCGTTCGACGTCCATCTCGACGCCGACCCCGACACGCCCATGAGCGCTGTCGCGGAGGCGCTTGCCGGGGCGGGAGGAGTCCACCGGCCCCCGGAGGGCCTCGGCCTGTACGCCGACGACCGGCTGCTCCCCGCCGACCTGCGGCTGCGGGACGCGCCGCTCAAGCACGCCGCGATCGTGGGCCTCGGCCGCCCGGCCGGTGCCGCGTCCGCCGAACCGGACGGGCTCGTCGAGGTGCGCGCGGTCGGCGGTCCCGGCGCGGGGGCCGTGCACCGGCTCGACATGGGCGAGTACCGGATCGGCCTCGGCCACGACGGCTCCGCGCAGGTGCTGCGCGCCGTCCCCGAGCGGCCGTCCGCCGTGCTCACGGTCGGACCCGGCGGACGCTGCCGGATCGCGCCCGACGCGAGCGGCGGCGACCCCGCGCAGCTGGACCGCGAGGACCTCACCGAGGCCGCGCCCTGGCCCGTCGGCGCACAACTCCTCGTCGGCGGCACCCTGTTGGAGCTCGCCCTGCCGCAGAAGCCGGACGCCGCCGTGCAGGCGTCCGAGGACGGCACCGGCTGGGACTACAACCGGCCGCCGCGCCTTCGCCCCGCCGAGCGCGCCACCCACTTCGCGCTGCCCTCGCCGCCCGCCCCGCTCGCCGCCCGGCCGCTCCCGTGGATCACCGCCGCGGCCCCGATCGTGATGGCCGTCGTCGGCGCGATGGTCTTCGACCGCATGTCGATGCTGCTGTTCGGGCTGCTCTCCCCGGTCGTGATCGTCGGCAACTACGTGGTGAGCCGCCGCTCCGGCAAGCAGACCCACTCCGAGAGGGTCGCCGAGTTCGAGGAGAAGAAGGCGCGCATCGAGGGCGACGCGAACGAGGCCCTGACGGCCGAACGCACCGCCCGCCGCCGCGGCTTCCCCGACCCGGCCGAGGTCGTCCTCACCGCCGTCGGGCCCCGCCGCCGCCTCTGGGAGCGCCGCGCCACCGACGCCGACTTCCTCGAACTGCGCGTCGGCACCCACGACATGGACTCCGAGGTCGTCCTCCAGGACCCGACGAAGGACGAGCACCGCCGCCAGGACCCGTGGACCGCCTACGACGTCCCCGTCACGGTCCCGCTGCGCGAGCACCACGTCCTCGGCATCGCGGGCCAGGGGGAGACCGCGCGGTCCGTGGCCCGCTGGACCGTCGCCCAGGCCGCCGTCCTGCACAGCCCCCGCGACCTCCAGATCCACCTCCTGACCACCGGTGAACAGGGCCGCGACGGCTGGTCCTGGCTGCGTTGGCTGCCGCACGTCCGCAAGAAGTCGGGCGACACCCCGGCCTCCATCGGCTACGGCACCGAGAGCTGCGCCCGCCGCGTCGCCGAACTCACCGCGCTGATCGCCGAACGCGCCACGGCGACGGCGGCCGAACGGCGCGGCAAGCCCGCCGGGCCTGATGTCCTCGTCGTCCTCGACGGCGCCCGCAGGCTCCGCTCGCTGCCCGGCGTCACGCAGATCCTGCGCGAGGGCCCGGCTGTCGGCGTCCGTGCCGTCTGCCTCGACGCCGAGGAGCTGCTGCTGCCCGAGGAGTGCCTCGCCGTCGTCGCCGAGGAGCCCGGCGGCACCGTCCGGGTGGGCCGCTCGGGCCGCGGCACCGTCACCGGCGTCCGGCCCGACCTGGTCTCCGTCGACTACTGCCGCTCGCTGGCCCGCGCGATGGGCCCGCTGCGCGATCCGGGCGGCGGCGACGAGGAGGCCGCCGTGCTGCCCGCCTCCGCGCGGCTGCTCGACGTCATCGCCCTCGACCCGCCGCAGGCCTCCGGCATCCGCGCCCGCTGGACGGCCGGCGGCCGCTCGACCCGCGCGGCGGTCGGCGTCTCCCTCGACGGCCCGTTCCACCTGGACCTGAAGCGCGACGGCCCGCACGGCCTCGTCGCGGGCACCACCGGGTCCGGCAAGTCCGAACTCCTCCAGACCATCGTCGCCTCCCTCGCCGTGGCGAACCGCCCCGACGCGATGACCTTCGTACTGGTCGACTACAAGGGCGGCTCCGCGTTCAAGGACTGCGTCGACCTGCCGCACACCGTCGGCATGGTCACCGACCTCGACGCGCACCTCGTGGAGCGCGCCCTGGTGTCCCTGACGGCCGAACTCACCCGCCGCGAGCACATCCTCGCCGCGGTCGGCGCCAAGGACATCGAGGACTACATCGACCTCCTGGAGCGCCGGCCCGGGGCGGGCCACGACCCGATGCCCCGACTCCTCATCGTCATCGACGAGTTCGCCTCGATGGTCCGCGACCTGCCGGACTTCGTGAAGGGCCTCGTCAACATCGCCCAGCGGGGCCGCTCGCTCGGCATCCACCTGATCCTCGCGACGCAGCGCCCCAGCGGCGTCGTCTCCTCCGAGATCCGCGCCAACACCAACCTGCGCATCGCGCTGCGCGTCACCGACTCCGGCGAGAGTCAGGACGTCCTCAACTCCGGTGAGGCGGCCGGGATTTCGCAGAGCAACCCGGGCCGGGCGTACGTCCGCCTCGGCCAGAACTCGCTCGTCCCGTTCCAGTCCGGACGCGTCGGAGGCCGCCGCCCCGGCGCCTCCACGGTCTCCCTGCCCGCGCCCTGGGCGGTCGCCGTCGGCTGGGAACGCCTCGGCGACCCGCTCCCGGCACGCCCCCGCGCCGCCGCCGCGCCCGCCGAGGTCGAGACCGACCTCACCGGCCTCGTCACGGCGATCCGCGAGGCCGACCGGGAGATGGGCATCCCCCGGCAGCACAGCCCCTGGCTCCCGCCGCTGCCCGAGGCCCTCGTCACCCGCGAACTCCCGGCGCCCGCGCCCACGACGTACGACCTCCAGCCGGTCGCGTACGGCGTCGTGGACCTGCCCGCGCAGCAGGCCCGCCAGCCGCTGGTCATCGACCCGGCGACCCTCGGCCACCTGCACATCGTCGGCTCGCCCCGCCAGGGCAGGTCGCAGACGCTGCGGACCATCGCCGGGTCCCTGGCCCTCGCCAACCCCGCCGACAAACTGCACATGTACGGCATCGACTGCGGCAACGGCGCACTGCTGCCCATCGAGGGCCTGCCGCACTGCGGCGCCATCACCCAGCGCACCCAGCCCGACCGCGTCGCCCGGCTCCTCGCGCGCCTCACCCGCGAGATGACGCGCCGCCAGGAAATGCTCGCCGCCCGCGGCAGCGCCGACCTCCCGGAACTGCGCCGCTCCCTGCCGGAGGCCGAACGCCCGCCGCACATCGTCCTGTTCATCGACCGCTGGGAGGTCTTCGACAAGCAGCTCGGCGAGTACGACTCCGGCAACCTGCTGACCTCCGTCATGAACCTGCTCCGCGACGGCGCGAGCGTCGGCATCCACCTCCTGATGACCGGCGACCGCGCACTGTTCTCCAGCCGCGTCAACGGCACCACCGAGGACAAGCTCGTCCTCAAGCTGAACGAGAAGTCCGAGTACGGCGCCATCGGCATCACCCAGCGCAACGTCCCCGACGAGATCCCGCCGGGCCGCGCCTTCCGCGCCGCCGACAAGGCGGAGGTTCAGATCGCGCTCCTGACGGACAACCCGGAGGGCCAGGCCCAGGCGGGGGAGCTGCACCGGATCGCGGAACACTGCCGTTCACAAGCAGCCCAACTCCCGCCTGGGACACGCCCATTCCGCGTCGACACGCTGCCGGACCGGCTCAGCTGGGAGGATGCGACCCGGTACCTGCCGCGGCCGCTGCCGTCCGCCCACTGGTCCATCGCGGGCGTCGGCGGTGACGAACTCCTCGCCTACGGACCCGACTTCTCGGTCACGCCGACGTTCCTCGTCGCGGGGCCCGCCCGGTCGGGCCGCACCACGGTCCTCGCGACGCTGGCCATGTCGCTGCTCTCGGTGCGGATGCCCATCGTCATCGGCGCCCCCGCCAAGTCGCAGCTGCGCCAACTGGCGGGCCGCCCTGGGGTCCTCGCGGTGTACGACGAGTCCGACATCAGCCCCACGGCCCTGGAAGAGGTCCTCGCCTCCGCGCCGAAGGGCGCCGTGGTGATCCTGGACGACGCCGACCTGCTGCTGAAGACGAAGGCCGAACCGGTCCTCACCCAGATCGCCAAGACCGGCGCGGAGAACGGCCGAGGCCTGGTCATCGCGGGCCAGACCGACCGCCTCTCCTCCGGCTTCTCCGGCTGGCACACGGAGGCCCGCCGCAACCGCTGCGGCATGCTCCTGAAGCCGCAGAACATGAGCGACGGCGAACTGATCGGCGTCAAGATCCCGCGCAGCCGCCTCAACGCGCCCACCGCGGGGCGCGCGATCCTGCACCTCGGTGACGGGGTGCTGCGCACGGTCCAGGTTCCGGAGACGGTGCTGCCTCCGGCGCTGAACTGACCATACGTAGAGACGAATTGAGGGCTCCTTCCCCGGCCGTGGCCGGGGAAGGAGCCCTCAACGCGCAAGGGGGCCGCGGCCCCGGTCAGGTGGTGCCCGGAAGATAACTGGAGGTGTGGACCTGCTTGGCGGTGTGCCCCGCGTAGGCGGCCGGTCCGTAGATGAGTCCGGCGACCCCCAGGAAGAAGCCCGCCACTTCGGTGCGGGACCATTTGCCGATGACGCCCAGCGCCGCGCCGACGCCCGGCATCTTGATGGGCAGCTTCTGGAAGTCGACCAGGGCGTTGATGCTCTGGTTCAGAGAAGTGCTCAGCGCGCTCATCGGGTTCTTGGGAAACTCCTTCAGCCACTTCAGGTCGTCGATCTTGGACCCGAGTCCCTTCAGGGCCGTGCCGATGTCACCGGGGAGGTCCTTGAAGGAGTCGAGGGAGTTCTTGATGGTGGTGGGGAGGTTCTTGACCGTGGGGATGATCTCCTTGAACTCGCCCCCGGCGCCCTTGAGCAGCGTGCCGATCGAGCCACCGGCCTTGAAGATCGCGCCGGCGCCCAGCCCGAGCCCGATGACACTCAGGACCATGTCGAGCGGATCCCATTCCCCGGTCTGGATGCTCTTGGCGATGTTGATGCCGAACGCCGCCGCGCTGAACGCGAAGCTGCCGATCGTCAGGGCGAGGCCGAGCCCCTGAAGACCGGGGATCAGCATGGCCAGCACGCCCAGGACACCGCCGATGATGCCGAACGCGAGGCTCAGCTTGTCGCGGATCTTCTCCCAGATGCTCTTGCCCGCGACCGCCTCGTCCCGCGCCTCGTCCAGCGCACGGGCCGCGGTGGCGGCGTCCGTCTCGCGCACCTCCCGCGCATCCTCGGCGAGCAGCCGGGCGGCGTCGAGATCGCCCTGGGCGTTGCTGACGTCGCCCTCCGCGGTGGACCGCCGGGTATTGGCCTCGTCCAGCGCGCGCTTCGTGCTCTGCCGGGCCTCGTGCTCGTCCGGAGGAGGCATGGCCCCGTCCAGCCGGCTGATGTCGGCCCCGGCCGCGGCCACCACCGCGGTCGCCGAATCCAGCCGCTCCTTGGCCTTCCGCCCGTCCTCCAGCGCGTCGTCGGCCTTCTTCTGCATGTCACGCAGGGAGTGCGTGTACCTGCTCAGCGCGGTCGCCGCCTGGTCGTAGGAACTGTGCAGCTTGCGCACCTGGTTGGCCAGATCGCCGAGCTTGTCCCGGAGCTTCTCCATGGACTTTCCCTCGCCCACCTGCTGGTTCTCCAGCTGGGTGACGAGCGGAAGGGCGTCGCCCGCGTCGTTGGCCACGGAGCGGTAGCTGTTCGCGAGCTTCTCTAGAAGGTCCGCGTCGCCCGGAGTCGGGTCGTCGGAGAACCCGAAGACCCGTTCCCATTCGGATACCTCTGGCCGCACCATGGTCGCGACCTCACTTTCCTGTGTCTTCGGTGCTCGAGGGAGCCTCACCGGTCCGGGTGGGCGGGTCCTCGAAGTGGAACGAATCGGCGATCGCGTCGAAGACCTCGTAGAACTGCTCCGCCAGGTTCATGCTCGTGGTCGAGCACGCGAGCACCAGGTAGTCCCGGCTGTTCGGCACCGGGATCAGGGTGTGCCGCATCGCCGTGGGCACTCGCCGCCCCTTGAGGTCGACCTCCTCGATCCGGGTGACCCGGCCCGCCGGACCCACCATGGGCAGATCCACCATCTCGACCTCGCCGACGGGCAGTCCGGAGCCCTCCGCCTCGTTGCCGAGCTGCATGGCCGCGGCGATGACCAGGTCCGCGAGGTCCTCCGACTGGTCCTCGGGCACGGACACCCGCAGCACGATCGTCGTGGCGCTGAGCACCACGGGCCCGTCGCTGTAGTTGAGGACCCGCAGCATCCCGGACGCCTGCAGCGCACCCTGCGCGTACGCGTCGCGGGCGGTGCGCCGGGTGTCGCGGACCAGCGTGTCCACCTGCTCGCGGGAGAGCCCGGGGACGTTCTTCACCTGCGCCTCGACCTTGCGGCGGATCGAGGCGTCCCTGGTATTGGGGTCCAGATCGAGGTGCCACCACGAGCCGGGGAACTTCAGGCGGTAACCGGCGGGCGCCCCGGGCGGCCGCTCCGTGACCGGATGCGTCATGACGCGATTCCCTTCTGCACGACGCTTCTTGTCACGCGTCCTTCTCCAGCGCGTTGGCGCTCTCGTCGTCCGTCTTCGTGAAGTTCTCGGCGATCGTGTCGGTGTTCTCCACGAAGACCTTCACGTTGTCGGCGACCCGCTCGTGCCCCGCCACCCAGTCCTTGTCGAACTGGTCGAGCGCGTCGGCGAGCGTGTCGTCACCGACGAAGTCCTTGAACGACTTGTCGTCGCCCGCGGCATGGAAGAGGGTCGCGGAGTTCCCGATCAGCTCCCCGATGCTCTCGAGCTCCTTGGCGGTGTCCTTCAGGTCCTGTACGGGAACGCTGATGCGCCCCATCGATGTCTCCTTCCCGCTCCGGCAGCCCGGCCCCGCCCCCAGCGAGGGCGGAGCCGGACATGAGGAGACGTCAGCCGATGGAGCCGGACGTCTGGTCGTCGGTGTCGACGAACGCGTCGGCGACCTGCTTGATGAACTCGCTGACGCCCTGCAGACCCTCGATGGCCTTCTCCGTGCCGTTCTTGTACTCCTCCCAGAACGGCCGGAACTTGGACTCCGAGCCCGGCGTCGCGTAGGCCGCCTCGACCATCTCGTCCATCTTGGTGTTGGCCTCGTGCAGGCTCTGCTGCATGAGTTCCTTCTGGTTCTGCAGCCAGACCGACGCCTCCCGCATCTCGTCCGGGCTGATCTGAATGTTGCCGCCGGCCATCTCGCGTCCTTCTCTCATCTCGACTCGCCGCGGTCCTAGATCCGCGCACAGTGGGGTCTACGGGGCGCCTGACAAGGCGGTTCACGGGTGGGCGGGGGCTGTTGCGGAACGGTGACGAAAGGGGAGGGGCGGCCCGCCGGGGGCTGCGACGCCGAACTGTTCACGGCAACCGGCCGGGAGGGGCGGGCGCTCGGCCGGACCACAGTGACCGGAAGGCGGCTCACCCGACGAGTGCACGCGCAACGGCTGGTATTACTGGGGCATGGAGGAAGAGACGGCACGTTCGGCGATCGACACGTTCATCTCGGCGTTCAACACCTCGGACGACAGCTATGTGACGTCCCTGCTCTCCCAGGCCCTGACCTCGGACGTGGTCTTCTGGGGGCCGTTGGGCCGCAGCGAGGGAATCGCGGAGGTCGAACGGTTCGTGCTGGACATCCGGCACCACCCGGCGGGGACCGGCACGATGGTGCGCTGCTCAGCGGTGGACATGCCCAGCGAGTGGGCCCGCTACCAGTGGGTCTTCACCACACCGGCCGGAGGCCCCCGCCTGGCGGGAACGGACGTCGTCCACCTGCGCCGGAGCCTCATCGACCAGATCATCGTCTTCGCAGGCGAAATCGAGCCGCCCGCCTCCTGAGGCGAGAGCGGCCAGCTCCCGAGCGCCGCCCGGCACCCGCCCGCCCAGCAAAAAGGCCCCGCCGAAGCGGAGCCTTGAGAAAGGCGCCCCCGGCAGGACTCGAACCTGCGGCCAAGCGCTTAGAAAGCACTTAGTCTAACGCTATCTCTACCGTTCTGACCTGGCATTTTGTAACTCGGTGACGCATCGTCAGCGGTTTTGGGGGACGTATGTGGGACGATCTTGCTCGCCGACTGGTGGTGGGATCATGGAGGGAGAGTCCGTAGCGATTCGGGGATCCGTTTCCTTGACGAGGGGCGCCACGGGCCAGACCTGATCGAGGTGCCGACCATGGATACCACCTTTGACGTAAGGGTCTGGCAGATCGAGCGGGGCTCCGGGAAGCTGCGCGAGTCCTACGGAGTCCGCTGGTCCGTCGGTGGAAAGCGCCATCACAAGACGTTTCAGACGTTCGCGCTGGCCGATGGTTTCCGAGCGGAGCTGGTGGCCGCGACGCATGCCGGAGAGCCGTTCAACATGTCGACCGGCTTGCCGGACCGGCATGAGCCGAAAGCTTCCTCGGTCGGGTGGTACGACTTTGCCGTCCAGTTCACGGACGCCCAGTGGCCGCGTGTGTCGTCGAATCACCGGAAGAACACGGCGCGCACTCTGATGATCGTCACCACTGCGCTGATGGACCGGGATCCACCGGGCGTCCCTTCCCGCCGGGTCCGTACGGCCCTGAGCGAGTGGGCTTTCAACACCGGCCGTCGTGACGAGGCCCCGGATGACGTGGCCGCAGTACTCGGCTGGGTGCGGCGGCACACTCCGACCATGGACGTCTGGACTGATCCGCTGGCCGTTGAGGACGTGCTGCTGGTAGTAGGGACGCTGCTGGACGGGAGACAGGCGGCGGCCTCGTCCGAGAAGCGGCATCGACGGGTCCTGCGTCTGCTGATGAAGTATGCGATCGTCCGCGGCATTCTGCTGGCCGACCCTGTTCCCGAGTCGCGGAACCTCACACAGCGGTCTGCCAGTGCGATCGACCGGCGCCGTCTGCTGAACGAGCGGCAGGCGGCGCAGCGGGCAAAGACTGCAAGCATTCTTCGCCACGTTGTACTTCACGGGGCTGCGCCCGGAAGAAGCGGTCGCGCTGCGTGTCTCGGACCTTGTCCTGCCTGCCTCGGGAGTAGGGCGGTGGGCCGACATCGTGGTCCACACCGCCGAGCCCGAGATCGGGCGCACGTGGACCGACAGTGGAACCCGGCACGATCGGCGACGTCTGAAAGCCAGAGCAGAGGGTGAAACGCGCATAGTGCCGTGCCCTCCGTCCTTGTCCACCCTCTTGCAGGCGCGTATCCAGGAGGCGAACCTGCTCCCCGACGATCGGCTCGTTCCCGGGGAACGCGGCGGAGTCCTCGCCGGTTCCGTCTACCGCCGTACGTGGGACAACGCCTGCAGGGCAACTCTGCCGCCCCACGTGTATGCGTCACCGACAGGACAACGCGTGTACGACCTTCGGCACACCAGGCTGACGATGTGGCTGAACAACGGCATTCCGCCTGCTCAGGTGGCCGAGTGGGCCGGCACCAGCGTTGCCATGCTGTTTGCCACGTATGCGCAGTGCATCAGTGGACAGAGCGATGATCTGAGACGCCGACTCGACCAGATAAGCGATGTCTCGTTGAGCTCGTCCACAGCGTGAGCTCCTTATGGCGCAGCAAGGCGCTGGGGGACCTATATCTCCGCCAGCGCGGATTCGAGTGCGGAGAATCGGATTCGCTCCTGTTCCAGGCGAACGCCTGGCCCGAAATCCCCGTCGGTCAGGCTCTGGTAGATCTCTGCTTCTTCATCTGAGAGCAGTTCGAGATGTTCATCCGTGGGGACGGTTTCGCGTGCCCAGTGGTCGCGGTGGGATATGAGTGTGGACCTGTCCATCAGCATCGATTCCGTGTGCGGAAAGTGCTTTCGTAGGCGGTTGAGGATCGCGAAGCCATGGGTGTCGAGGTCTCCCCAGTAGACGATGCGCGTTCCGCGAAGCCAGGGCAGCGATGCAAGTTGTGTGACGGCATAGCCGCCGCCGTGGATGACGATGCTGCCCGGCATGGAGGGAAATGCTAGATAGGTGGTCTCGTTCTCTACCACGTATACGTTGGTGATCCCCGGCGGTGGTTCAGCGAACTCATCTGCTCGTACGGTGAGTTCGCTGAAGCCGGCCAACATTGATCCGCTGTCCAGGATGCGGAATCGGACGTACCTGGGCTTCCTCAAGAACTGGAAACGTTCCGCGAAGTTCGCCCGCGGGTACGTGGAGTCGATGCGTTCGGGTGGCAGGCTGATGTCCAGGAGGGTAGCCAGAATTGCGCGATGGTTCTCGATGAACTTGGTGTCCACGCCCGGTACGTCGACCTGCCGTATGTGCAGGGAGGGCCCTTGATAGTCGGTGAGCCAGCAGACGGTGGCTTGGAGCCGTGGCCACGCCAAGGTGTGGGCCAGGACCTTCAGCGGGTTGGCTCTGATCCATCCCACGAGTTGGGGTGCTGTTGTCTCTGCCGAACGCAGGTGGCGCAAGTACCGATCGACGTCGTCCGCGACACCGAGGATTTCCCACAGGCTCTCGGGACGATCGACCCACGCCTGATGTGGAAGGTCGTTGGTGCCGGCGACGCGTCCGCCCACGCGGCGATTTGTGACACGTAGCGGCCCGGCGTCGGCGGCCCATGACCGGGTCCAGGTGAGTACGGCGGCGAGGTCGCTGGTGATGTCGCCTGGCTTGGGGCCGGTCAGAGGAATGCAGATGGGTTCCCAGGGGGTCCCTTCGGCGAGCGCCGTGAGATAGGTACCGCGCTCCCATCTCTTGCGCAGGCGGTTGACGACGTCGTCGGGGGTGGTCCAGCGCCGCCGGTCGCGAGTGGTCATCTCACGCCTTCCCGCCGCTGGTCGACTTGAGTGCGGCCAGGGTGTGGGCGGCACGCTCCTGCCGGTACTGGGTGATGGTCAGGTTGCGGAGGCGTGAGTCGCAGTCGTTCGGGTTCTCGACGAAGCCCACAGCGGACACGTAGGGCTCGATGACGTGGATCTTCTGGAGCGGTGTGACGATCAGCAGCTGCAGGCCGAGCCGCTGGAAGAGACCCAGGGCGAAGCGGGCGGACTCCTCCGAGCCGCGGCCGAAGGCTTCGTCGATGACGACGAACCTGAACGTCTTGGAGCGGGTGGCGTCCGGGTCGAGCTTGAACTGGTAGGCGAGGGAGGCGGCCAGGATGGTGTAGGCCAGCTTCTCCTTCTGGCCGCCGGACTTGCCACCGGAGTCGGAGTAGACCTCGTATTCGGCGTCGTCTTCGCGGCGGCGTTCGCTGGCGCTGAAGACGAACCAGTTGCGGACGTCGGTCACGCGCTTGGTCCATGTCCGGTCGAGGTCGGTGTATCCTTCGCGTCCTTTGAAGCGCTCGATGAGGCGTCGTACTTGGTGGAACTTCTCTTCGGTGTAGACGTCGCTGTGATCGTCGGAGACGACTCCATCGGTACAGGCGCGGAGGTCGGTGATGAAGTCACGGACCTCGATGTTGGGGGTCCGGTCCGTTTTGAGTGTGATGTAGCGGCCCGGGTTGTAGTCGATGTCGGCGAGCGATTTGTTGATGGTGGTGACTCGGTCGTGGATCTGCTCGGCTTGTCCGGCGAGCTGGGCGTGGAATCCTGCGATGTCCCGGATGACGTTGGTCTCCAGGTAGGTCTTGAACTGCTGCTGGAAGCGCGGCAGGTCGTCTGCCACGAGGCGTTGGTGGAGTTCCCGGTAGCCGCGAGCGGAGGCGACCGAGTCGTCCAGTTCCGTGGTCTCTACTTGGTGATCGCGGCGGAAGGCGCCCATGCGGGATGCGATGGATTGTCCGAGACGGTTCTGCCGCTGTGCCCAGCTGTCCTTCGCCGTAACGAGTTCGTCCTCGAGGTGCTTCTCGGCGGTGGCGCATGCGTCCACGGTGGTGCAGGACAGGTGGGCTTTACCGAGACGCCCTTCGAGTGCGGGGGAAAGTGCCGTGTGGGCGGTGGCGTCGGGTGAGGTCAGCAGCTTGTGCGCAATGCCGAGTCGGCGGGTGACGTCCTCCAGGTCCCTGTTCAGGCGGCCGATGGAACTGACTGCGGCGTCCCGTGCGTTCTCGGCTTCCTCGATGTCTTTCCCGATGGAGTCGATGCGCCGGGAGACGTCGTCCAGCTCCTGTGAGGTCTGCTCGATCAGCTTCTTCTCCGCCTCCAGCTGGCCCAGGCGGTTGACTGCGCCCTGCCAGTCGATGTCGGAGTACTGCGTGGTCTGCTGCAGCTGTGCCAGCGTCTCACCCCGGGCGATCTGCTTGGCCTGGGACTCTGCCACAGTCCTGTTGGCGGCCGTGACTCGCTGTTGTTCCCGCTGCACCGTGGCGGCTCGCTCGATCAGGGCGTCGATCTTCGCCTGGTTGCTCCAGCCGAGCACGTAGGAGCTGCGGTCGTCGATCCGGGTGGTGTCGTTCTTCTCGTGGCGACCCCGAACTCCCTTGATCAGCCCTTGTCTGGTGATGGCCAGATCAGCTCGCTTGAAGTCCGCCATGCTTTCGGCGCACTCGTGGCCGGCTCGGCGGTCCAGTTCGCCGAGCAGCCAGTGCGCGAAGGGGGAGTCGGACTTGACCTCGAGCTTGGCGGACAGCAGGGGCACCGTGGAACGCGCTGGGCGCCGGACGGGTGCCGTGTCGGGGACGCGGAAGTAGACCAGACGGGCCCGGAGGTGGTGGTCGTTGATCCAGTCGGACACCGCTGAGTACCGGCTGACGGGGACGAGCAGGGACAGGGCGAAGCCGTGCAGCAGCCGCTCCGCGGCACCGGCCCACTCCTGCTGGTCCTCGCGTACCTGGATCAACTCGCCTGCGAACGGAAGCTCCGTCTCGTCGATCCCGAGCTCCTGGCACAGGCGGGACCTCAGATCGAGCTGCCTTCTGGGAATGTTGCCCCGCCGTGAACGGAGACTGACCAGTTCCGAGTTGAGATCGTCCGCTTCACGCCGTAGGCGGTCCGTCTCGACCGCGATGTCGGCGAGCTCGTTCTGGCTCTGCTGGTGTGCGGTACGGGTGGTGTCCCTGGCGGACGCGATGTCGGTGAGGCGGGCTGCGAAGAGTTCGGCGGTATCAGCGGGGTCGAGACCGGCCTGTTCGAGGAGGCGGGTGTAGTGGTCTGCGCGGGCGCGCCGAGCGTCGCGCAGCCGGGATCCTTCCGCGATCTGGCGTTCCAGTTCACCCAGCCGCTCGCCGCCGAGGCCGGCGCGCCGCAGCTCCAGGGCCTTCTGGTGTTCGCGAAGGTCTGCGGTCCGCTTCTTGGCCTCGCGTTCTCGGCGCTGCGTGTCCAGCAGGTTCGACGTGAGCGTGGCTCGATCCGTCTCCAGCAGGGCGGAGGTCTTGCGGGCGAAGAAGTGGGGAAGGGCCTCCTGCTGAGCGCTGGCTTCGACGATCTGCTCCCCGAGCTCGTCGTGCCGGTCGCAGTCGGCGAGCAGCGGCGTCAGGGCCTCGATCTGGGCACGGGCGCGCTGAACCGCGTCGTAGGTGCTGGTCAGCGCGTCGAAGTGAGACACGATGGTGTCGGTGAGCGCCGCGGCGTCGAACGGTTCGAGCATGTGGGAGCGAACGAACTCGTCCAGGCTGCCCACTGATTTCATGGACACGGTCTGGTGGAAGAGGTCCAGGGCCTGCTCGGATTCGATGCCCATCCGGCGGCGGAAGTCCTTGCTGTACGTGGGGAAGGACGGGTGTATCCGTACGCCGTCGGCGGTGAGCCGCTTCTTCAGTGCGCGTACGTCGGTGCCGAAGTCGGCGAAGTCCTCGGTGACGGACAGGGCGCGGTCTGCTGTGAGGAGCAGCCGCTCGGGCTGGGTGGCGTTGGCATCGGCCATCCAGAAGACCTGAGCCAGGGTGACCGTTGCGTCGTACGCCGAGTTGGTGAACACGGCCAGGATCACCGAGTAGTTGCCGGGCTTGCGCAGGGCCACGGGGCGGGTGGAGCCGGTGGTCTCGTTTCGCTCGGATTTGTAGTGTCCGAGTACGTAGGAGCGCAGGTTCCGCTCGCGGGTCTCGGCGCCCGCGGCACGGTTGTAGGCGATGCGGTGCGCGGGCATGAACAGGGTGGTGATGGCGTCGACGAGCGTCGACTTGCCGGAGCCGATGTCCCCCGTCAGCAGGGCGTTGGCACCGCCGACCGTGAAGGTCCACACGCGGCGGTTGAACGTGCCCCAGTTGTAGACCTCCAGGCGGTCGAGCCGGAACCCGGGGAGCTGCGGAGCCGAAGGGTGTGCGTCGTCGCGAGGGGTGGTTTGCGTCGGGATCACTGCGTGGGCTCCGTGGGGGTGGTGAGGGAGTCCGCGTATCGGGCCAGGTTCTGCTCGAAGTCGGCAAGCCATTGCCCGTCGACGTACGCCTTGATGATGCGCTGCACCTCGTACAGGTGCTCCTGCTGTTTGGATCGGCGCAGGAACTGGAGCTCTACGACTTTGCTGATGTGGGTGTCGATCTGGTCCACCAGTCGTGCCTCGTTGCTGCCGGCGGGCAGGAACATGCGGATCATCTCGACGATCTCGTCCCTGGTGATCATCAGGCGTGTGTCGCCGGATCCCGCGTCGAACTCCGCGAGCCGTTTGCGTAGCAGCACGATCAGCAGACTCACTGGGTAGGAGAGAGCACGGCGGTGCATGAGACGTGGGGGAGCCGAACGAGGATCGTCGTGCTCGTCGTCGGGCCTGGAGCGCAGGAACGCGTATCCCTCGGTCTCGTCGATCACGACGGTCAGGCCCATGACGTCGACGTGGTCCTGCACGCGTGCGCGCAGTTGCAGGAGCGCCTCCCAGGCGCGCTCGTGCTGGTCGCGAAAGACCGGCCCTTTGAGCAGCTGGTTCACAGGCAGCGACAGGTTGTGGGTCTGCGGGGTGTGCGGCGGCGGTGGGACGGTCAAGGCTTCTCCGATTCTGCATGTGCCAGGGTGGCGCTGCCCGGTACGCGGACGAAGGTGGCGACCGGAGCGTGCGCGGTGTGTTCGACCCCGTCCGGATCGACCCAGGTGATGTCCTCGGTGCGGACGTCGTCGAAGACGACGGTGAAGGTGTCGCCGGACAGGGCGAGGTAGGCGACGAGTTCGGCGAGCCCCTGCTCCAACGGGGCGGCGCGCACAAGCTCCGACAGTGGAACCTGCGCCCGGTCGGCGAGCGCTCGCTCCACGGCCGCGGTCAACCGGGCAGGGTCCACATAGACGGCTTCGTACAACGCGGAGGCAGCGAACTCCTCGTCTCCGGCCTGGATGTCCGTGCTGTCGATCGGAGTGCGGGTCACTGGCGTGTAGAGCGGTCGTTCCATCGGCAATGTGATGGTCGGAGCCATAGCATCGACCTCTGTGACCAGATCGACGGGTATGTCCCGCAGGCCGGCGGCGCGGGCTTCGATGCCGCTCATCAGCTCCATGACGCGCCGGTCCTCCGACCAGACGCGGTCATCGAGGAACCGACGCAACTGCTCGGACAGCTGCCGTACCGTTGCCTGGGTGCGTTCGGCGGCGTCCAGCCAGGCGTGGGGCATGCGCCGCATTCGCGGATCCGGGTCGTCGATCGCGTCCATGGCCTCGACCTCGGCCAGCAGCTGCTTCAGTTCCTCTTGGCGCCGGTAGGACAGCAGAAAGTCGTAGAACGCCTGGAAGCTGCGGCCCTGGTCCGACTCGGAGATGCTCTCCCGGCTGCCCAGCACATCGTCGAGCAGCTGGCCCTTGGCCCCGTCCCACACAGCGATGCGCCGGCGCAGGTCCCGGTCCAGATCACGGAAGTTCGCCTCGACCTCTCGGAAGTCGGCCAGCAGCTCGTGTGCGGTCGCGGTCACCTGCTGGTACCGGTCCCTCAACCCGGCGCGGTCGAGCAAGGACACCTCGCCGTGCTCGACACGAGCGATCTCCTCATCAAGCTCCCGGCGTCGGCGCTTCAACTCGTCCAGCCGTGCCTCCGGATCGCTCTCGGCCCCGAACTTCATCTGCCGCAGTAGCTCGAAGACCGTGTTGAGGCGCGACTCGGTGCCGATGAAGGAACGGGCCTCCAAGGAGTGGACCCACGCGACGGCCTTCTCCACGGCGGACGTCGCGTCGTAATGTGGCTCGTCCGAATCCGGCGGATAGTACTTGCGCAACCAGCCCGACTGCGTGGCCGACCAGTCGTCGAGGTAAGCCTTCGCGGACTTCGGGAACGTCTGCGCTCCGAGCCGCTCGTTCAGCGCATACAGCTCGTCATCCAGCCGGTCGACCAACTCCACGCCGGAGATCGAACGGATTCCCTGCTCGACGAAGACCTTGTCGAAGAAACTCAGGATGAGTGCCGCGTTCTCGGCCCGCAGCAGACGCCACGCCGGATGGTGCTTACGCAGCCGGACCACATCGTCGTACTCCATGTACCCCGCCCTCACATGCCCGCAGCTTGCCCGAGTCGTTCGATACCCACGCATGCACGGTAGAAGGCACCACTGACAATGCAGGTGCAAACGTCCCTGACCAGCAGGTTCACCGATGAGGCGGACAGAGAGTGGGGCGGGTCAGTGCCGGCGCCGGTAGGGGTCCGTGTACGGCTCCATGGACTGGCGGACCTCGTCTCGGACTGGGTCCATGAGGGGCCCGGGCGCGTAGTAGCGGGCGCGGGCCTTGCCATGGGGGACGAGCCAGCCGCGGGCCACGAGCTCCCGGATGTCGCGGATGGCTTGCTGGTCGCTGAGGTCGGCGTCCTGCTGGTAGACGGTGCGGCGCACCTTCGCGTCCGAGAAGGCCGGCAGCAGGGCATAGACCACCCGCTCGTCCAGACCGGTGGCCTCGACGCCTTCGACCAGACGGGTCCAGGCCCGCGACATCACGTCGAAGCGGCGCTGGGCCTGCTGGGCCTGGCGATGGTGGGCGGTCAGGCAGAACCGGATCCAGGGGCGGGTGTCCCGCTCGGGGCTCCAGTGCGGTCCGCCCACCTCCTCGAGGATCTGGTAGTAGGCGTAGGTGTTCTGTCCCCGGCCGAGCCATTCCTCGATGGACGAGAACTCGGGTGGCATCAGCGCCTCGCGGGAGAACACGAGGGTGGACAGGGCTCGGGACATGCGTCCGTTGCCGTCCTTCCACGGGTGGATCTTGACGAGGTTCAGATGGGCCATGGAGGCACGGACATGGACGGGGGCGTCGAGGTCGCCCTCGTTGAGCCAGTCGATGAACTCCGCCATCAGAGCAGGGACGTCCGCCTGGTCTGGTGCGGTGTAGGCGGGGACCAGGGGGTCGTCAGGGCTGGTGACGTAGACGGGCCCGTCGCGCCAGCGGCCGGGGCGCTTGTCCAGGTGATGGCCCTGCAGCATGAAGTGCAGGCCGTTGAGTAGCCCGGCGTCGTACTGGAAGTCATCACCGGCATCGGCGAGGGCTTGGATGTAGGTCATGCCCCGCTGGTAGCCCTCCAGCTCGGCGCGCGTCTTCTCGCCGGTCTCCAGGGGCTCCTCGCCGGACATGAGGGCTTCCACGTCGTCGACCGTCGCGGCGTATCCCTCGATGGTGTTCGATCCGGCGATCGCGCGGGCGGTGAGGTTGCGGCGCAGCTGGCGGGTCCAGCGCGGGGTGGCCCGGAGCATGTGGCGCAGGGAGCGGCGCATGTCCTCGACCTCGTCGAGGGCGCGCTGGTCGTCGGAGTCCAGGGCCGGAGTGGCGTACAGCATGACTCCATGGCACGATAATTGTGTCATGGAGTCAAGTGTGTGAACCTACTCAGATCACTGTGGACGGAGCGGTCTTCCCGAGGTAGATCTTGAACGCTTCGCGGATCTGGCCGCGGGTGTAGCCGACGGTGTTGACGTTGGCGGGTACGACCTCGCGCTCGTACCCGCGCTTGCGGGCGGAAAGATACTTGACCACGCTCGACGCCCCCGTGTTGGAGACGAACAGGTTCCGGGCGGTCCGCAGGTCGCTGTGCAGCCCTTCGAAGTTGCGTGCGTGGCCGATGCCGACCCGGCTGGCGGTGTAGTACTTGCACTCGATGGCCAGGAGGCACTTGTTGCCCCGCGGCGCCATCCGGATCTGCCGTGAGAGCGCCGCCTCGTCGGCAGGCAGGATCAGGACGTCGCACTCGTGCAGTACGCCGGAGTTCCCCTGGACCTGGACGCCGAGGTGCACCTCCAGGGCCGGGGCGCGGTCAAACTCCACCACAGCGTGGGTGTAAGGGTGCGTGGTGCTGTAGAGCTGTCCGGGACTGGTGCGGAACACCAGGCTGTTCACGGTGTTTCCGTCAACGTCCCGGTAATGGACGGAGGCTCCCAGGCTGCTCGCGGTGGAGGTGGCCAGCGAGAAAAGGTAGCCCTCGTAGACGTCCCAGGGCTGGGAGGCGGAGGTGTAGGAGACGCCGGGGCCGGCGAGCAGGGTCTGGATCTCGTGGAGCAGGGTGTTGACGGCGCTCATCGGCTGATCTCCTCGCGTGCTTCGCGGAACAGGTTCTGAAGGTGTGCGCGGGTGTCTTCGGGAAGGCGGGCGGCGACCTCGTGGGTCTGGTCGCGGCGCCCGGTGAGCTCCTCGTCGGGGACGAACCGAACGCTGCGCACGGGTGCGCGGTGCGAATCACCCTCGGCACCCATGATCTTGAGGGTGGCCCTTTCGATCTCGGGGAGTTCCAGGAAGAGCCGGCGCAGCGCGTCGAGATGCAGCTCCGTACGCTCGCGGGCGTTCATGGGGCGGGTGGTGACCACCACGGATGCCCCGCGCTTCAGGGACCTGTGGAAGCTGTCCGTGCCCACGTCCGCGACGGCGAGGGCTTCGTATTCCTCGGTTGACGCGCCGCGGCGGCGCTGAAGCAGCTTCTCCTCCGCGACGCCCGTGGCGATGGCCTCGTCGAGCTCGTCGATCAGCCAGTCGAGCCCTGCTGACCTGATGAGG
Organism: Streptomyces sp. NPDC059897; assembly: GCF_042730865.1. Classification (NCBI taxonomy): domain Bacteria; kingdom Bacillati; phylum Actinomycetota; class Actinomycetes; order Kitasatosporales; family Streptomycetaceae; genus Streptomyces; species Streptomyces sp. NPDC059897. The sequence continues at coordinate 32,545 of NZ_JBHWKQ010000062.1, forward strand.
TTCCTGAGGAGGTCCTCCACTTCACGCATTTCGAGTGCGTTCACTTTGTCCTCCGGATGTGTGTGGGGCGGGTGGCGTGGTCGGGGCGGCCATGAGCGGGCTGAGCCGCCCCGGCCAGGCGGGCGTCAGGATTCAGGGCAGTGCACCGGGAGCCGTTACGGCCCGGTGCGGGCGCCATTTCGTCACCAGCCCCGGATCCGGCGGCCGTGGTCCGTGTCGGGGCCGAGGATCGCGTCGGCCACCCGGCCGCCGGAGTCCTTGGCGCCGCCGCCGAAGTTGAGGGTGCCGGAGGCGTTGGCGCTGGCGGCCACCCCGTCCCAGTAGCGGGCCTCGCGCTCGAAGCGCACCGGTTCGATGATGTGTACCAGCTCATCCGGGGTCAGCCGCGTGCCGGTTGCCGCCCAGCTCGTCGCCTGGTGGGCGGCGATGCCGATGCCGGCGAGGACGGCGGGAGCACTGACCGCGTCACGCGCCGCGAAGTGGGGGGAGAGTCCGGCGATCAACTGCGACAGCAGCGGTACGAGTTCCCGTTCGGCCTGCTCGATGTCCACGTGGTCCGGCAGATCGGCGTCGTGCACCGTGGACGAGGACAGGTTCAGCCCCGCGCGACCGTGCAGTGCGGTGATGACCAGGACGCGGAGTGCGGAGAGCGTGACGACCTCAGGGTCGGTCCTGGTGAGCTGCCGCTTGCGGTTCTGGACGAGCTTGGTGAGCGGTACGACCTTCCCTTCGTGCTCGACCTTGACCGTCTCGGCGATCCGGTGCGCGATCTGCGTGCCGATGTCTCGCTGGTCCATGGACATGGCGAGGTTCTTGGCGACGGGTACGCCCTCGACGTTGCGGTCGTAGAAGATCTGCCGGGCGTCCTGGACGCTGATTCCGAAGTAGAGCTCGAAGGGCACCCGGACCCGGCTCAGCTGTTCGAACGTCACGCCGAACCGCTCCGGGGCGTCGTACAGCTCATGCCAGGCCGCGACCTGGGTTTCCCCGTCGATGGCCACCACGGGCGAGCCCGGAAGCACCGTGATCCGGCAGATGCCGCTGCCCGGGACGAGTTCGTCGCCGACCGCGCCGGGCTGGCCGTCCAGCCAGAGCGTGATGGGCGGCGTGGACCACGCGGCGCCGTGCCCGCCGCTCACGCCGCTCGCGATGTACGAGGCGTACGTGGTCACGTTCCGCCCCTTCTGTGTCGACTTCAGCATGCGCTGGACCAGGGCGCGCACCTCGGCGTGGCGGCGCACCGAACCGGAGGCGTACTTCAGCGCCCGCTTGTCCTCCTCCGCCTTCGGCGACGGGACGAGCTGGAGCAGCGTGGGCAGCCCGATGGTGCCGATGACGGCGTCCGGGCGGAAGGCGGTGACGGTGAGCTGGATGCCTTCGACGGTGGCGGTGGGCATGGCGATGGTCATGGGTTCCCCCTGGGAGTGATGCCAGCCGCTTAAGGCTGGCGACATTCAAAGTTGAGCATGAGAATGAAAGCACTGTCAAACGATTGAGCGTGGATCTAGGTGCGTGTAATCTGTTGCCTGTCGCTCACGCCGAACAGCGAGGAACCCCTGCCATGCCGAAGCAGCCCGACGCCTCTGCCGCACCCGGGGCATCCGCCCAGGTCACGGCGGCGGAGATCTCCCGGCTCGCGGGGGTCACACGGGCGACCGTGAGCAACTGGCGGCGGCGCCACGCGGATTTCCCGACTCCGGCAGGGGGCACGGACAGCAGTCCGCTGTACGACCTGGGTGAGGTGCGCGGCTGGCTGGCGGGGCGCGGGCACGGCGAGAAGATCCCGCCGCTCGAAGAGCTGCGCACACTGCTGCGGTTGAGTGCGCACGCCCGCGAGGCGGCAGTCCGCCTTCTGCCTTTCGTGCTCGCCGAGCGTCGGCGCCCCGACCTCTTCAACGCGGCTGACGCCCTCCCGGACAGCGACGTGGCGGCCCGGGCCCAAGCGCTCGTCCGTGAACTTCCCGCGCCACCCGAGGCGCACTTCGGCGACGTGACGTACACTGCGCCGGACGCACCCCTGCTCCGAGCGATCCTTCACTGCATCGACGCCGGTCAGACCCAGGGCGCCGTCGACGTGCTGGCGGAGCGCGAGCTGGAGGACGAGACGACCGGCGGCACGTACACGACACCGGGCCCGGTGGCCGAGCTGATGGCACGGCTGCTCGCTGCCGGGTCCCCATCCCGTAATCCCGTACGGGTCTTCGACCCTGCTTGCGGCAGTGGCGCGCTGCTCGTCGCCGCGGCCCGGCAGGGCGCGCGGCATCTGTACGGTCAGGACCTCGTGCCCGTGCAGGCCAGGCGGACCCTGATCCACCTGGGCATCGAAGCCCCTGACTCCTCGGCGGACATCCGTGCGGAGGACTCTCTGCGTGCCGACGCCTTCGCGGACCTCACCGCGGACGGTGTGCTGTGCAACCCGCCCTACGCAGACCGTGATTGGGGCCATGACGAGCTCGCCTACGATCCGCGCTGGGCCTACGGCGTGCCTCCACGCGGGGACTCGGAGCTGGCCTGGGTCCAGCACGCGCTGGCCCACGTCACGCCCGGGGGCTTCGCTGTCGTACTCCTGACTCCGGCCACCGCCTCCCGGTCCCTCAGCCGCCGCATCCGCGCGGAGCTGATCCGCACCGGCGCGTTGCGCGCAGTCATCTCCCTGCCGGCCGGCGTCGCGCCGCCCCTCCACATCGGACTGCATGTGTGGGTGCTCCAGCGACCTGAACTGGCGGCCCCGGAACACCATTCGGTCCTTTGCGTGGACGGGGCGGCCCTGGCCGGCGGTGACGGGAAGACAACCGCGCGGCTTGCCCGGACGGGTGCTTCCGGCGGGGCGGCAGGGCGTGACGGCGCCGCTGCCGCCGCTTGGGACGCTCTGAGCGAGGGCGTGCTGCGTTACTGGACCTCGTACGTCACCGACCCCGCCGCGTTCGAGGACGTACCGGGCCAGGCGCGTGCTGTCCCGGTGGTCGACCTCCTCGACGACCTGGTCGATGTCACCCCCGCCCGCAACATCCGTACGGCAGCGGTCGCGGCGGCTCCGCTCGCCGTCGCCGAGCAAGCGGCTCGGCTGAGGCGTGAACTGGCGCAAGTTGCCGATGGGCTGGCTGCCGAGGCGCGGGCGGAGGAGTGGCCCGCTTCGGGCGCCGAAGCCCGTCAGTGGCGAACAGCGACGCTCGCCGACCTCACGCGCGGCGGGGCTCTCACCCTGCACCGCGCCGGCCCGCCCTCCAGCAAAGAGCGGGACACCCCGCCTCCCGCCGAGTTCGCGAACCGGCCCGTGCTCGGCGGGCGCGACGTGGTGGCGGGGCAGCGGGCCACCGCCGACCCTCAGACGCCCGTCCCCCACACGACGGTGATCGTCACCGAAGGAGACGTACTGCTTGCGGAGATCCGCAGCGCACACGGCACCACGGCTCGCGTCGCGGACGAACGGGACAGCGGCGCGGTGATCGGCCGCGGAGTCCGCCTGATCCGTCCCGACCCGAAGCGCCTCGACGCCTGGTTCTTGGCCGGGTTCCTCGCCGCGGAGGACAACCTCAACAGCGCCTCGGTCGGCACCAGTTCGGTACAGATCGATCCGTCAAGGCTACGCATCCCCCTCCTGCCCCTGGAGGAGCAGCGCAGATACGGCGAAGCCTTCCGGCACCTGTACGGATTGCGCCAGGCCGCGCGGCAGGTGACCGAACTCGCCGCGTTGCTGCCAAAGACGCTCGCAGAGGGGCTGACCAGCGGGACACTGGTGCCTCCGGGGTCGGGGGACAGCGAGGGAGTAGCCCCCACCCGTTCCAGCCGGTAAGGACACCAAGCCGCTCCAACGCATCGCATCGCATCGGATCACATCCGCACGGTCTGTCCCGTTCTTCGCGGACTGGCGCCGAAGGGAAACCGTTGAACAGCAACAAGCACACGGAACTGGCGAACCACGCCTGGTCCGTCGCCGACCTCCTGCGCGGCGACTACAAGCAGTCCGACTACGGCAAGGTGATCCTGCCGTTCACGGTGCTGCGGCGCCTCGAATGCGTCCTGGAACCGACGCGCGAGAAGTTCGCCGAGGAGTACGCCAAGTACGAAGGCGAGGACGTGAAGCCGGAGCGCCTGCTGCGCCGCGCCTCGGGCCACGCCTTCTACAACTCCAGCGCCCTCACCCTGAAGAAGATCGCGGGCGACGCCAACACGGCGGCGGCCAACCTCCAGCTCTACGTCAACGCCTTCTCCGACAACGCGCGTGAGGTCCTGGAGAAGTACGAGTTCGGCCGCCAGATCAAGAAGCTCGCCGACACTGGCCTTCTCTACCGGGTCATCGGCAAGTTCACGGACCTGGACCTGAGGCCCGAGACCGTACCCAACCACAACATGGGCTACGTCTTCGAGGAGTTGATCCGCCGCTTCGCGGAGCAGTCCAACGAGACCGCGGGTGAGCACTTCACCCCGCGCGAGGTCATCAAGCTGATGGTCAACCTCTTGGTGGCGCCGGACGCCGACGCGCTCAGCGTCCCCGGTGCCGCGCGCACCGTCATGGACCCGGCCTGCGGCACGGGCGGCATGCTCAGCGCGGCCGAGGACCACATCACCGCTCTGAACCCGGACGCCAAGGTGAAGGTGTACGGGCAGGAGCTCAACCCCGAGTCCTGGGCGATCTGCCGTTCCGACATGCTCATCAAGGGCCAGGACCCGGAGAACATCGCCCCCGGCAACTCCTTCTCCGACGACGGCCATGCCCGTAACAAGTTCGACTACCTCCTGGCCAACCCGCCCTTCGGCGTGGAGTGGAAGAAGGTCAAGGACGAAGTCGAGTACGAGCACAAGTCGATGGGTGACGCGGGCCGCTTCGGCGCGGGCCTGCCCCGCATCAACGACGGCTCGCTGCTCTTCCTCCAGCACATGCTGTCCAAGATGAAGTCGGTCGACGTGGACGGGGGCGGCGGCTCCCGCATCGCGATCGTCTTCAACGGCTCCCCGCTGTTCACGGGCGCGGCCGGCTCGGGAGAGTCGGAGATCCGCCGCTGGATCCTGGAGAACGACTGGCTGGAGGCGATCGTCGCCCTCCCGGACCAGCTCTTCTACAACACGGGCATCTCGACGTACTTCTGGATCCTGACGAACCGGAAGGCCCCGGACCACAAAGGCAAGGTCGTGCTGCTGGACGCCCGCGACCAGTGGGTCAAGATGCGCAAGTCGCTGGGCGACAAGCGCAAGGAGCTGGGCAACGGGAAGAACGGCAAGCCCAACCACATCGCCGACATCACGCGGTTGTACGCGGAGGCGGTGGACGTCGCGGGGGACGCCGAGCACCCGCTGCACGGCAAGGTGAAGGTCTTCGACAACTCGGCCTTCGGCTACCAACGGATCATGGTGGAGCGGCCGTTGAAGCTACGGTTCGAGGTGACGGAGGAGACGCTGGCGGCGCTGACGGAGTCCAAGCCGGTGCAGCGAGTGGTGCCGGACCCGGAGGCGTTCGTGTCGGCCCTGCGCTCGCTGCTCGGCTCGACCTGGGCGACGAAGTCGGAGGCGTTCGTCGCGCTGAAGGACGCGGTGGTGGCGGCCGGGCTGCTCTGGCCTGGCGGCGCCCCGTTCATGAAGGCGATGCGCGAGGCGGTCGGGGTACGGGACCCCGAGGGCGAGGTCCAGAAGGTGAAGGGCTCGGCTGAACCGGACCCGGAGCTGCGGGACTACGAGAACGTGCCGCTGGGCGAAGAAGTGGAGGAGTACCTCAAGCGCGAGGTGCATCCGCATGTCCCGGACGCGTGGATCGACCACACGAAGACGAAGATCGGCTACGAGATCCCGTTCACGCGGCACTTCTACGTGTACGAGCCGCCGCGGCCGTTGGCGGAGATCGATGCGGAACTGAAGGCGCTGGAGGCGGAGATTCAGGGGCTGTTGGGGGAGGTTGCGGAATGATGCTCAGTGGAGACACGCACCGCTTGTCCAGTGGCTCTCCTGTGACCTGGCCGCCTCACTGGCGCTCAGTGCCACTCTGGTCAATGTTCGAGCGAATCAAGGATGTTGACCATCCCGATGAGGAGCTGCTCAGCGTATACCGCGAGCATGGCGTAGTACGGCGGGAGGGGCGCGCCGATAACTTCAACAAGGCTGCGCTGGACCGCAGTATCTACCAGCTGATTCACCCGGGATGGTTCGTCGTGAACCGCATGAAGGCATGGCAAGGGTCGGTCGGCGTATCTCCCTACCGAGGGATCGTGTCCGGTCACTACATCTGCTTTCGCCCAACCCATGACGAGGACCATCGGTTCCTCAATTGGCTCTTCCGATCCGGTGCTTACACGGCGGAGTACTCTTCGTTGTCGCGAGGCGTTCGCCCAAACCAAGTAGAGATCGACAATGACTGGCTTCGCTCGCTACGAGTAATGCTCCCTCCGCTGGAGGAGCAGCGCCGCATCGCCGACTTCCTCGACGCCGAGACCTCTCGCATAGACAAGCTGGTCCTTTTGCAGGAACAAGTCGCGAAGAAGCTTGACGAGCGAGAGAGGGCGCAACTCGACTCGGCGGTCGATCGACTCGCCGAGCGCTGGGGGGTGGTCCCTCTTAGGAGATTCCTTCTCGGCGTCGACCAAGGAACGAGCCCCCAAGCAGAGGCAGTGTCTGCGGGTCTGGACGAGTGGGGTGTTCTCAAGGTCAGCTGCCTCCGTCCAGGGCGCTTCATCCACGACGAGAACAAGCGGCTCCCGCCAGATTTGGAGCCGGACATCAAGCACGAGGTTCAGGCGGGGGATCTTCTCATCACCCGAGCGAATACACCTCAGCTCGTTGGCTCGACGGCTGTCGTGGGCCAGACGCGAGCAAAGCTTCTCCTCTCGGACAAGATTTTTCGAGTGCACCTAGATAAGCGTATGACAGGGGAATTCGTGGCGATGGTGGCGCGAGGAACTAGAATCCGTGACCTATGCGCCGCCTCCTCGAACGGTGCTTCTCAATCCATGGCAAATATCCGCTTCGAGGAAGTCAAAGCTTGGCCCCTTCCCGCTGCGGATCTCGACGCGCAGAACAAGGCGGTCCGGCACGTCGGTCAGCAGCGTGCAAGTTTGGATGACCTGCGCACCAAGATCGCGCGGCAGAATCTTCTGCTCGCGGAACGCCGCCAATCCCTAATCACCGCCGCCGTAACCGGCCAATTCGACGCCTCCACCGCCAGTGGCCGCAACGTAACAGAATAATGGACGGAGTCCCGACCCCATGAGCAACGTGCACCACGAGAAAGCGTTCGGCTCCGCCATAGTCGACGCCCTCCTCGACCGCGGCTGGCGCGAGGCGAACCCCGAGGACTACCGCCCCGAACTCGGCCTCGACACAAACGAGTTGTGCACCTTCATCGGCCGCACCCAACCCGACGAGTGGTACGAGCTCGCGAACGTCTACGGCGGTCAGGCCGAAGCTCAGCGCGGTTTCGCCCGCCGGCTCGACCAGGCCATCGCCGAGCACGGCGTCCTCCATGTCCTCCGGGAAGGCGTGAAGGACCGCGGCGTGAAGCTCCGCGTCGCCTACTTCAAGCCGAATCTCGTCGCCGACCCGGCGATCCTCGCCCCTTACCGGGCCAACCGCCTCACCGTCGTACGCGAACTCCCGTACGCCACCAAGCAGGCCGACTGGGGCCACCGTCTCGACCTGACCCTGTTCCTGAACGGAATCCCGCTCGCCACCGCCGAGTTGAAGAACCCGCTCACAGGACAGGGCGTCGAGCACGCCAAGGAGCAATACCGCGCCGATCGCGATCCGACCGAGCTGATCTTCGCCAAGCGGGTCGTCGCGAACTTCGCCGTCGACCCGGATCTCGTCTTCGTCGCCACTCAGCTCAAGGGCAAGAACACCCGCTTCCTTCCCTTCAACACCGGCTCCGAGGGCCCGGGCAGGCCCGGCGGCGCCGGCAACCCCGCCCCCACCGCGTTCGGCGCGTACGCCACCTCCTACCTGTGGGAACAGGTCTGGGAGCGGGAGAACTGGCTAGACCTCCTCGAACGCTTCGTGCATCAGCAGAAGCAGAAAAAGGGCGCCGGCCGGACCACGATCTTCCCCCGCTACCACCAGTGGGACGTCGTCAAGAAGCTGACCGCGCACGCCGCCCACCACGGTTCCGGGCAGAACTACCTGATCATGGCGTCCGCCGGGTCCGGCAAGTCCAACACCATCGGCTGGCTCGCCCATCGCCTGTCCGATCTGCACGCGGACACCGACCCGCGCGCCCTCGACCAGGACGCCGTCACCACCGCACGTGTCACCCCCGGTGAGCCGGTCTTCGACAAGGTCATCGTGATCACCGACCGGCGCAACCTCGATGCCCAGCTCCGCGAGACCGTCGGCAGCTTCTCGCGTACCGCCGGGCTCGTCGTGAAGATCGATGAGAAGGGCGGGGCCAAGGGGGAACAGCTCGCCCGTGCGCTGTCCCGGGACACCGGGAAGATCGTCACCGTCACGCTGCACTCGTTCCCGGCGTTGCTCGACTACATCAAGCGCAACCCGACCGAGATCGCGGGCAGCCGGTTCGCGATCGTCGTCGACGAGGCTCACTCCTCGCAGTCCGGTGACGCCGCCACCGCCGTCAAGGCTGCCCTGCGCGACCTCGGCTTGGACTCCGACTCCGAGGACCCCGGCGCCACCACGGCCCCCGCGACTTCAGCAGCCACGTCGTCGCTGACCAACCAGCTCAAGGGCAAGGCCAACGAGCGCTCAAAAGCAGCGAACCTGTCCTACTTCGCCTTCACCGCGACCCCCAAGGCCAAGACCCTCGAACTCTTCGGCACGCTCGACGACATCGCCGGCGAAGCCAAGTACCGGCCCTTTCACACGTACTCGATGCGGCAGGCCATCGAGGAGGGCTTCATCCTCGACCCGCTGCGCAACTACGTCACGTACAACACGTACTGGAAGTTGGTGAACCAGAACCCGGACGAGAAGGAGGTAGACCCGTCGAAGGCGAACGGCCTGCTCGCCCGGTACGCGCTCACCCACGACTCGACCGTCGCGCAGCACGCGCAGGTGATTGCGGAGCATTTCGTCACGCACACCCGCGGCCGGCTCGGCGGGCGCGCCAAGTCGATGGTCGTCACCGCGTCACGGCAGTCAGCCGTGCAGATGGCGCGCGCCATCAGGAGCTATATCAAGGACCGGGACTACGACACCAAGTACCCGGACCTCGGGGTACTGGTCGCCTTCTCCGGCTCGCTCACCGTCGACGGTGAGGAGACCACCGAGAGCAAGGAGAACGGCGGGCTCGCCGAGAGCGCGCTGCCCGAGGCGTTCGCGTACACGCGCGCTGACGACAAGGCGGTCAAGGCGGGCGGCCGGGGCAAACCCGAGTACAAGATCCTGGTCGTGGCGGAGAAGTACCAGACCGGGTTCGACCAGCCGCTGCTGACGACGATGTACGTGAACAAGACGCTGACCGGTATCGCCGCCGTGCAGACGCTGTCCCGGCTGAACCGGACCGCCGAGCGCAAGGCGCAGTCCGACCTCGCCGTCCTGGACTTCGTGAACGAGGCCGAGGACATTCGCGATGCCTTCCGCCCGTACTTCGAGGAGGCGAACACCCTCCCCTCCGACCCGAATCTGCTGTACACCGCGCAGGGACGCGTGATGTCCGCGCCGGTGCTCGCCGAGCAGGAGATGGACGAGTTCGCCGCCGCGTACTTCGAGGCGAAGCAGAAGGCGGGCGGCTCCCAGGCCAAGTGGGAGAAGCTGCACGCCGAGCTGTACCGGTTCCTGTCCCCGGCCGTCGGGCGGTTCACCGCCCTGATGGAGAGCGAGGACGAGGAGGAGGTGGAGACCGCCGAGGACTTCCGCGCCAACCTCAACGACTACGTGCGCAAGTACGGGTTCCTCGCCCAGATCGTGCCGTACCAGGACGCCGAGTTGGAGCGGCTGCACCTCTACGGCCGTCATCTGCTCAACCGGCTGCCGCGGCGTGCGGACGGTGGCGTGGACATAGGTGAAGTCGACCTCAGCCACATGCGGGTGGAGAAGACCGGCGAGTACGACGTATCGCTCAGCTCCGAAGGAGCGGCAGACCTGAAGGGGTTTGGCGACGGAGCCGGAGGCGCCAAGGAGGTGGAGAAGTCACTGCTGTCCGAGCTCATTGAGAAGTTCAACGAGAAGTTCGGCACCGAGTTCACCGAACAGGACGTCCTGCGCCCCTTCGAGGAGGCCAAGGCCGATCCGAAGGTGCGCGCCGCCGCCGTGGCCAACAACGATGTGGACAACTTCGGGCTGGTCTTCGACGACGTCTTCGAGGATAAGATGGCCGACCACATCGACACCATCGCCGGGCTCGGCCGCCAGTACTTCGGCGGTGACAAGGGCTTCAAGTCGAGCCTCGACCGCAGTGCGCGCAAGGCCGCCTGGCGGATGATCCGCCGCGAAGAAGGGGTCGACGACGGGTTCTGACGTACAGGTCCGTCATGTCTCAGGGAGCAGGCGAGCGAGCGGTGCCGGGGCATCCCCGGCACC
>NZ_JBHWKQ010000063.1:0-42200 GCF_042730865.1 Streptomyces sp. NPDC059897
CTCGGAGATGTTTATAAGTGACCGCCCGTCGTTACGCCCACGGGGCTCCGCCCCGGACCCGGCGCCTCAATCGCCGGTGATGGCTTGAGACAAACCTGGCGGGCGGGGCATTCAAACACCCAAGCCTCGCGGGCAGGTCTTCCCGGCGCCACCAGCGATGGGCGGGACAAGCCTCGCGAGGCGAGTGGGTATTTCAAGCCCCTGCGGCGATTGAGCAGCAGGGTCCGGGGCGGAGCCACGTGGGCGCAACGCCGGGTGGGTGCAATGGTCAGCGGGAACGATCCACGCGGCGTTCATCCCACACCGGCTCCGACGTCTCGCGTACGTGGCCGTCCGAGCCGAAGACCAGGTAGCGGTCGAAGGAGCGGGAGAACCAGCGGTCGTGGGTGACCGCGAGGACCGTGCCGTCGAAGGACTCCAGGCCCTCCTGGAGCGCCTCCGCCGACTCCAGGTCGAGGTTGTCCGTCGGCTCGTCGAGGAGCAGCGCGGTCGCGCCCTCAAGTTCGAGCAGCAGGATCTGGAAGCGGGCCTGCTGGCCGCCCGACAAGCGCTCGAACTTCTGCTCGGCCTGGGCCGTGAGTTCGTAGCGACGCAGCAGGGACATCGCCGCGCCCTTGTCCTTCGCGTGGTCGCGCCACAGGATGTCGAGCAGCGGCCGGCCCTGAAGCTCGGGGTGGGCGTGGGTCTGGGCGAAGTGGCCCGGCACGACCCGCGCGCCCAGCTTCCACGCGCCGGTGTGCGCCACGGACTCGTCGCCCGCGAGCAGCCGCAGGAAGTGCGACTTCCCCGAGCCGTTCGAACCGAGGACCGCGACCCGCTCCCCGTAGAAGACCTCCAGGGAGAAGGGCTTCATCAGGCCCGTCAGTTCCAGATTCTCGCAGGTCACCGCGCGGATGCCGGTGCGGCCGCCCTTCAGGCGCATGGTGATGTCCTGCTCGCGCGGCGGCTCCGGCGGCGGCCCCGCCTCCTCGAACTTCCGCAGCCGCGTCTGCGCCGCCGCGTACCGGGACGCCATTTCGTGGCTGACGGAGGCCGCCTGCCGCAGGTTGACCACGAGCTTCTTCAGCTGCGCGTGCTTCTCGTCCCAGCGGCGGCGCAGCTCCTCGAAGCGCGCGAACCGCTCGCGGCGCGCCTCGTGGTACGTGGCGAATCCCCCGCCGTGCACCCACGCGTCGGCCCCGCCGGGACTCGGCTCGACGCTGACGATCTTCTCCGCGGAGCGCGCGAGGAGCTCCCGGTCGTGGGAGACGAAGAGGATCGTCTTGCGGGTCTCGCGGAGCTTCTCCTCCAGCCAGCGCTTGCCGGGGACGTCGAGGTAGTTGTCCGGTTCGTCGAGGAGGAGGACCTCGTCGGTGCCGCGCAACAACGCCTCCAGGACCAGGCGCTTCTGTTCGCCGCCCGACAGCGTGCGCACCTCACGGAACTGGGCCTTGTCGTACGGCACACCGAGCGCCGCCGTCGTGCACATGTCCCAGAGGGTCTCCGCCTCGTAGCCCTGTGCCTCGGCCCAGTCGGAGAGGGCCTGCGCGTACGTCATCTGCGCGGCCTCGTCGTCGACCGTCATGATCAGGTGCTCGGCCTCGTCGACCGCCTTCGCCGCCTCGCGGATGCGCGGCGGGGACACCGATACGAGGAGGTCGCGGACCGTCGTCCCGTCACGGACCGAGCCCACGAACTGGCGCATCACGCCGAGACCGCCGCCGACGGTGACCGAGCCGCCGTGCGGCTTCAGCTCGCCGGAGATCAGCCGCAGGAGAGTCGTCTTGCCCGCCCCGTTCGGCCCCACGAGCGCGACGACCGCGCCCTCGCCGACGCGGAACGACACATCGCCGAGCAGCGCCCTCCCGTCGGGGAGGTAGTACTCGAGGTGTGCCGCTTCCAGATGTCCCATGATCCCGCATTCTGGACGCCCGTGCGGGTGACGGGCAAACGAATTGGCCGGTGGGCGCCGGATGCGGGCCCCGCGCCGGGGTACCAGTCACCCATGTCACCCCTGAAGCCGCTCAAGTCGCTGAAGCCGTTCTCCCCGGGTACGGCCTTTGATTCGCCGCCGCCCGTGCCCCCTACGCTGCGCGACCGGCTCGCCGCGCTCGATCTGCGCGTCTTCGAGTTCGCCGCGAACGCGCACTGGCCGGGCGCCGAGCGGATCCTGCCGCGCCTGAGCCGGTCCGCGAACCACGGTGTGCTGTGGTTCGCGGTGGGCGGGGCGCTCGCCGCGTCCGGGTCGCCGCGCGCCCGCCGGGCCGCCGTGCGCGGCGTGGCGTCCCTCGCGCTCGCCTCCGCCACCATCAACACCCTCGGCAAGCGCTCGGTGCGGCGGGCGCGGCCCGCGCTCGACCCGGTGCCGCTGGTGCGGAGGCTGAAGCGGCAGCCGTTCACGACGTCGTTCCCGTCCGGGCACTCGGCCTCGGCCGCGGCCTTCGCGACGGGCGTGGCCTTGGAGTCGCGCGGTCTGGGCGCGCTGGTCGCCCCCGTGGCGTTCTCCGTGGCGGCCTCCCGGATCTACACCGGGGCCCACTTCCCCGCCGATGTCCTCGCGGGCGCCGCCCTCGGCGCGGGCGCGGCCTTCGCGGTGCGCGGCCTGGTGCCGACCCGCGACCAGATGCCGTCGCCGGGCCGGCCCCTGGTGGACGACGTGCCGGCGCTGCCGGGCGGCGAGGGCCTGGTGATGGTCGTGAACACGGGGGCGGGCACCCCGGAGCGCGTGCGGGCGCTGCGGGACGCGCTGCCCCGCGCCGAGTACATCGAGTGCGCGGGCGACGAGCTCGAACAGCAGCTGGACAAGGCGGCGCCGCGCGCCCGCGCCCTCGGCATCTCGGGCGGCGACGGCTCCGTGAACACGGCCGCGCGGGTCGCGCTCCGGCACGACCTGCCGCTCGCGGTGCTGCCCGGCGGCACCCTCAACCACTTCGCGTACGACCTCGGCATCGAGGACACGGGTGATCTGGCGGGCGCCGTCGAGGCCGGTCACGCGGTCGCCGTGGACGTGGGCCGCTTCTCGTCCGCCGGCGGTTCCGGGATCTTCCTCAACACCCTCAGCCTGGGCGCCTACCCGGAGCTGGTGCGGGAGCGGGAGCGCTGGTCGGGGCGGGTCGGCGGGCGGCTCGCGGACGTCGTGGCGGCGATGTACGTGCTGCGCCGCGACCACCCGTTGAGCGTCGAACTGCACGGCAGGCGGCGGCCGTTGTGGCTGCTGTTCGCCGGGAACTGCACGTACCGGCGGATGGGTCTGACGGCAGGGCGGCGCGCGAGCCTGGCCGACGGCCTGCTCGACGTGCGCACCGTGGACGGCGGCCGGCTGCCCGGTGTGCGGCTGCTCGCGGCGGCCCTCTCGGGACCGCTGTCCCACTCCCCGTTCCACGCGGCGACCCGGCTGACGCGACTGCGGGTGGACGGTGTGGCACCCGGCACGCCGCTCGCCTACGACGGTGAAGTCACCGAGTGCGGCGGGGAGTTGCGGGTGGACAAGGACCACGAGGGACTGCGCGTGTACCGGCCGCACTCGCTGCTCTGACCGCACCCGAAGTCCAGCATCCAAGATGGGTATCTCACTATGCGGCTGGCGGGCGTACGGTGATCGGACCGGCGGGGACGGGTGTCCCCGGCGGTCCGACGTACGCGAAGGGACCGAGCCATGCCGCAGGAGACCGCCGTATACACCCACGGGCACCACGAGTCCGTGCTCCGCTCGCACACCTGGCGCACCGCCGCCAACTCCGCGGCCTACCTGCTCGGCTCGCTCAAGCCGCACATGAAGATCCTCGATATCGGCTGCGGCCCCGGCACCATCACCGCCGACCTGGCCGAGCTGGTCCCCGACGGGCATGTCACCGGCGCCGACCACGCCGAGGGCATCCTGGACCAGGCGCGCGCGACGGCCGCCGAACGGGGCCTGACCAACGTCGACTTCACGACGGCGGACGTGCACGCGCTGGACTGGCCGGACGACACGTTCTGCGTCGTGCACGCGCACCAGGTCCTTCAGCACGTGGGCGACCCGGTGCAGGCGCTGCGCGAGATGCGGCGGGTGACGAAGCCCGGCGGGTTCATCGCCGTACGGGAGTCCGACTACGCCGCGTTCTCCTGGTTCCCGCGGCTGCCCGCCATGGACGACTGGCTGGACCTGTACGAGCGGGTCACCCGCGCCAACGGCGGCGAGCCGGACGCCGGGCGGTTCCTGAAGTCATGGGCCCTGAGGGCCGGTTTCGCACAGGAGGACCTGACGTGCTCCGCCGGCACGTGGTGCTACTCGACGCCCGAGGAGATCGCCTGGTGGAGCGGGCTGTGGGCGGACCGCACGCTGGCCTCCGCGTACGCCGACCGCGCGACGGGCGGCGGGCACGCGACGCCCGGGCAGCTGACGGCGGTGTCCGCCGCCTGGCGGGAGTGGGGCACGCACGAGGACGCGTGGTTCGGCGTGATGCACGGGGAGATCCTCTGCCGCAAGCCCCGCTGACCGCGCGGCGGTTCAGCTGCGGGGCAGCAGCGGGCCCAGCGGTCCGAGGTCGATGTTCAGGTCCTCGGGCCGCAGCCCGTAGCGCTCCCGCAGCTGCTCCATGCGGTCCTCCAGGAGCATCAGGGTCAGCCCGACCCGCTCCTCCTGGTCCTCGGTCAGATCGCCGGTGTCGAAGCGGCGGACCGCCTGCCGCTCCATGAGCTGGCGCAGCAGCTCGACGAGGGTGAGGACGAGCTTCATCAGGTCGCGCTCGACCGTGTCGGGTTCGAGTTCGATGCGGCGGCGTTCACCGTGAGGTCGTTCAGTCACCGTCCAGCACCTCCGGCCAGGGCGAGGGCACTTGTTCGTTCACCGAGCTGATCAGGGCGTTGAGGTCGATGCGCACCAGGTCGACGTCGGCGATCCGCAGGGTGACGTCCCCCGCGAGGACGACGCCGCCCGCGAGCAGCCGGTCGAGGAGGTCGACCAGGGCGATCTCACGCCGTTCGACGACCGTCACGTGGCTCCCTCCTCGTCGTCGGCGGTGAACGAGTAGCCCGCCCACGGCCCGGTCAGTTCGACCCGCAGTCCGGGCTCGCGGTCCTTCGTCGCGTCGACCCGCTCCACGAACTCCTCCGCGCCCGAACGCTCCACGAGATACGCCGCGTTGAGCACGTTCATGCCGCTGGCGCGAGAGAGTTCCGGGTTCTGCGGAGGGTGGACGCGGGTGTACGCGGCGTGCCGGGACAGCTCGTCGTGCAGCTCCTGGGCGAAGCGTTCGGCGCGCCGCCAGGAGTCGTCGCGCGCGCTGCGCTCGGCGCGGCGGCGGCGCAGATAGTCACGGCCGGAGGCGGCCGGCTCGGGCGCCGGAGCCTGGGCCTTGGCCTCGGGCTCCTCGACGTACACCTTCACGCCCCACTCCACGCGCCCCTCAAGGCGGTCGAGCCCCGCGCGAAAGCGCCGCTCCTCCTGCTCCATCATCAGCCGTACGCCGCTGTCGTCACGGAAGACCGTGGCGAGGCGCAGCGGGAGCGGGCTGGTGACCGTGGTGAGCGCGGCGATCACGTTCTGGTGGGCGCGGGCCGTCTCCGTGAGCCAGTCCAGGTCCTCCAGGTGGGCACGGAGCGCCGCCTCGGCGAAGTCCCGCTCCGGCACGGCGCCGACGACGGCGACGAGCCCCTGGTGCTCCAGCTGCCGGGGCGGGGCGCCCGCCACGCCGGTGAGTTCGGCCTGGAGCGGGGCGCCGAGCGGATGGCAGACGGCGTACACGTAGCGGAGCTCGCGCGGTTCGTCCGTGGTCAAGCCGACCCCCTCCGCTTCTCGGTCCGGTCTTCGGTCCGTTTTTCGGTCCGGTCTTCGGTCCGTTTTTCGGTCCGGTCTTCGGTCCGGTCTTCGGTCCGTTTTTCGGTCAGTTCTTCGGTGCGACCTTCGGTGAGTTCGTCGAGTTCGGCGATGCGCTGCTTCAACTCGGCGTTCTCCCTTGCGAGTTCCTTGCGGCGGGCGCCCGAGGAGAGGGCCGGGTCGTCCTCCCACCAGTCGATGCCCATCTCCTTGGCCTTGTCGATCGAGGCGACGATCAGGCGCAGTTTGATGGTGAGCAGTTCGATGTCGAGCAGGTTGATCCGGATGTCGCCCGCGATGACGATGCCCTTGTCGAGGACGCGCTCCAGGATGTCGGCGAGGTTGGCCCCGCCGTCACCCCGGTATGGCTCGGGAAAGCGGCTCGCCGTCGTCATCGGCGGGCCCCGCTCCCCGCGTGCTCCCGCTCCCGCGCGGGCTCCTCGTCCTCGCCCTCCTCGTCCTCGTACTCCTCGTCGTACTCGGCGTCCGGCTCCTCTTCGTCGTCCGGTTCCTCGTCGGCCTCGTCTTCGTACTCCTCCGGCTCCTCCTCGGAGTCGTACGCGTCGGACGGCTTGTCCAGCTCGCGCTCCTGGTCCTGGTCTTGCTCCTGCTCTTCTTCCTCGGCGAGCGCGTCCTCGTGCGAGCGCACGACCTCGCCCTCCTCGATCTCGCCGCGCCAGCCCTCTGGCCGCTCGCCGCGCAGCGTCACGTACCGCGCGAAGTGCTTGAGGTCGAGACGGGCCCTGCGGCCCTGGGCGCGCCAGATGTTGCCGGTCTTCTCGAACAGGCCCTTCGGGTAGTACTCGATGAGCAGCAGCACCCGGGTGAGCCGGTCGGCCAGCGGGTGGAAGGAGACGACGCCCTTCGTGGTGCCCTTGGCGCCCTCGGAGGTCCAGGCGATCCGGTCGTCCGGATGCTGGTCGGTGGTGTGCGCCTTCCAGCTCCGGTTGGACCAGAAGACCTTCAGCTGCCAGTCGGAGGTGACGTCGTCGGCGCGGTTCGCGTTCTTGACGCCCTTCGCGAAGGTGCTGAAGTCCTGGTACTGCGTCCACTGGTCGTAGGCGGTGCGCAGGTCGACGCCGACGTCGACGAACTCCATGATGACGGTGGGCTTCTTGCCCGCACCGCCCTTGCGCTTGCCCTTGCCCTTGCCGCCGAGGCCCTTGAAGGCGTCCACGACGTTGTCCTTGAGCCGGCCCGCGCCGAGCTCCACCGCGCTGCGCACCGGGCCCTTGCCCTCCGCGAGCTTGCGGCCGCCGTCGAGCGCGAGCCTGGCGAAGCCGGGGCTGTTGCCCTCGGCGATGTCGTTCAGTTTCACGGTGCTCTCGCCGAGCTTGCGGCCCGCGCCGATGAGCAGCCGCTGGGCCTGCGCGGCGAGGTACTCCTGCAGTTCCGCCTTGAGGTGGTCGGCGGCCGCGCTGCCGGCGAGGCCGCCGAGCTGGTTCTTCGTGGTGTCAGCCACGGCCACGGCCTCCCTTCGCGGCGGTCTTCCTGGCGGCGGTCGTCTTCTTCGCCGCCGCCTTCTTGGGCCCCTGCGGCCGCGCCGAGCGCTGCTTGGCGGGGGCCTTCTTCGCGGCCGACTGCTTCGTGGCCGACTGCTTCTCCGTGCTCCCGGCCTCCGCGGGGCGGCGGTCCTCGGCGGACTCCTCCTCGGAGGACTCCTGGGCCCCTTCCGCGTCTTCGGCCTCGTCCTCGTAGCCGTCGTACTCCTCGTCGTAGTCGGCCCCGGACTCCGCCTCGTCGTCCCCGCGGTCACGGCCGCGGCCGGGGACGGCTCCGGTGACCCGCTCCCCCGCGTTCCGCACGTCGTCCACGTCCGGGGCGACGCCCTCGATCTGGTCGCGGACACCCTGCGTACGGCTGTGCAGGCGCCCCGCGAGGCCCTCGATCTGGCGCTCGACGAGCGCGCCCGAGGCCGCCTTGCCGACGCCGCGCAGGTCCTCGCGGAGCTGGTCGCCGATCTCCTTGAACTGCGGGTTGTTCTCCAACTGCGTGGTCACCATGTCGGCGAGCGCACGCGGGCTCAGGTTCAGCCGCTTGCCGGCGACCATCGTGCCGACGGCGATCGCCAGCTTCATCTTCTTCGTACGTCCGAGGACGTAACCGGCCCCTACCGCGAGGCCGAGCGCTGTTCGGTTCAAGGTCCCTCCAGACGGTCGAGGAGCTCGTCCTCGACGCGGTCGAACGTTTCCTGGTCGATCTCGCCGGACACCAACTTCTCTTCCAGGCGAGCGAGTTCGGCACGTACGGCCGCCGGGTCGTAGTACTGCCGCTCTGCTTCGGCGAGCACCTGCTCCACCGCCCACAGGGACCCGCGGACCGGAGCCAGCGGCAGCAACAGCAGCTCCGAGATCAGGCCCATGGGCTCAGTCCGTCGTGGCCGCGGGCTCCGAGGGGCCCGGCTCGACGAAGCTGTACGGGGGCAGCGGCCCGTTGACCGTGAGGTCGAGGTGCGGGTGGCTGCCGCGCAGTTCCTCCACGGCGGCCAGGAAGTGCTCGGCCGCCTTCTTGTCGACGAGGAACGAGAGGTTGGCCAGCCAGCCCGTGCTCTCGGGCCCCGCCGACATCGCGGAGGCCGCGGGTTCGAGCAGATGCTGGAGCTCCACGGCGTCCTCGGCCTCGCGGGCCTGCACGGCGGACACGACCAGCTCGCCGAGGCGCAGCCGCTCCTCGTACGTACCGCCGCCCGCCTGCCTGTTGGCCTCGGTCAGGGTACGGACCTCGGGGTTGTCGACCATCACCTTGTGCAGCACCGCTTCCTCGTCGTGCTGCGCCTTGACGTTGTACTCGACCTTGCCGTCGAGCTCCCGAAGCCGTTCCTGATAGTGGTCGGCGCGCTCGGCGAGCACCGCGGAGACCGACTCGTCGTCGGGCGCGAGGGAGCCGAACCGCATCGGCAGCACCGGTCCCCCGGCGCCCGCCTCCGAGAGCACGCTCTGGTGGGCGAGCAGGTCGCGGCGCTTGGGCCGCAGCCCTTCGGGGGCCTCGCTGACGAGTGCCACGAGCGGGCCCTCCTTGACGAGGCGCACCTCGCGCGCCGGTTCACCGATGCCGCCCATGCCGGCGGGCAGGGAGGGGTGTTCGGAGCTCGCGATGGCGTAGATGTACGTGCTGGTGCTCACTCCTGCTCCTCCTTACGGCGGCTCGTGGCGGGCCTGCGGCCACTGGAACCAGATCGCCTCGACTCCGCCTGGCCCTCCTCGCGGGCCTGGGAGAAGGCGCCGGATATGGTCTCGGCCGCACCGGACAGAGCGCCCTTGGTCTTGCCGCGCGCGCCGGACTCCATGCTGTCGCCGACCATGTCGGTCAGTCCGGACGGCTTCTTGGATCCGGTCTCCAGATCCAGCCTGTTGCAGGCCTCCGCGAAGCGGAGATAGGTGTCGACACTGGCGACGACGACCCTGACGTCGATCTTCAGGATCTCGATGCCTACCAGCGAGACACGGACGAATGCGTCGATGACGAGCCCACGGTCCAGCACGAGTTCGAGTACGTCGTACAGGCCGCTGGTGCCACCACCGCCGCCTGACTGCTGTGCGGGGACAACGGTCATGGAGGCAGGTCCTCCCTGTCTGTGTAGTACGCGGTTCGAGGCGGGGCGCGACGGCCTAGTGGCCGCCCTGCCTGTGTGCCGGCTCGGAGCGCCCCCGCTCGTAGCGGCGGATGCGCCGGTAGCCGGTCAGTACGCCGTGCGGGTCCAGGCTCACCTGGTAGCTCGCCAGCAGGCTCATGGTGTCGGGGACCCGGGCCACTTCAAGGACCTCGATCTCCAACTCCCAGCCGTCCTCGGTTCGTTCGAAGGACGACACGGTCTCGGCCGCCATGCCGGTGAGCTCCGCCAGCTGGGCGCGCGCTTCACGCAGCACCTCCATGGGGCCCGGCGCGCCGCCCGCCTCGGTGGTCTTGTCGTCGCCGGGCTCGCGCTCCGACGACGCTTGCGTCTTCTTTGTGTTTGTCATGGCAGCCTCGGTCACCGAGTCTCCACAGTCGGCCGGAACAAACCTCAACTCCCTTGCCGGGTGCGGAGTTTGCGCCAGGCGGGGCCGAGCGAGCGGCCCCGCCCGAGCAGGCCGTCCCACGGGTCGGTGCGGGCCTGTTCGGCGGCGTTCGTGATGTTCCAGTGCTGGGCGCCGACCGCGGGGGCGCCGAGCTGTTGCCAGCTGAGCGGCGTGGCCACGGGGGCGCCGGGCTTGGCGCGCACCGAGTACGGTGCGACGGCCGTCTGGGCGTAGGCGTTGCGCAGTACGTCCAGGAAGAGGCGGTCGCCACGGTCCTTCTTGCGCGGGGCCGTGGTGAGCGCGTCGGGGTGTTCGGCGGCGAGCGTATCGGCGACCTGCCGCGCGAAGTCCCGCACCTCGTCGAAGTCCTGGCTCCCGTCGAGGGGTACGACGACGTGGACGCCGCGCGAGCCCGTGGTCATCGGGGCGCTGGGCAGGCCCAGGTCGTCCAGCATCGCGTGCGTCAGACGGGCCGCCTCGCGGACGGTCTCGAAGTCGTCCCGCGCCGGATCGAGGTCGAAGACGAGGCGGTCGGGGTGGTCGGTGTCGTCGGCGCGCGACAGCCAGCGGTGCAGGGTGAGGGCGGCCTGGTCGACGAGGAAAATCAGGGTGGCGGTGTCGTCGCACACGGTGTGCGTGACGGTGCCGCCCTCCTTCGGCACCTCGGCCCGGTGGATCCAGTCGGGGTAGTGGTCCGGGGTGTCCTTCTGCATGAAGCGGGGCCCGTCGAGGCCGTCGGGGTGGCGCTCCAGCATCAGGGGGCGGCCGCGGAGGTGCGGCAGCATGTGCGGGGCGATGGCCCGGTGGTACTCGGCGAGGTCACTCTTGGTGATGCCGTCCGGCAACAACACCTTGTCCGGTCGCCGGACGTCGGGGGTACGGGTGTCCGTCATCGGGGCCTCCTTCTACCTGTTGCGCGGCACCGCGGTCGACGCCTCGGGGCTCCGCCCCGGACCCCGCGCCTCAATCGCCGGCGGGGCTCGATTTACTCACCCGCCGCCGAGACGTGAATGAATGCCGCCGGCGAGGGCGCCCAAATGGGCATCCATCGCCGGGGTGAGCAAATGGACTTCCATCGCACGGGGCAAATGGGCCCCCGTCGCCCCGGAGGCAAACGGGCCCCATCGGCGGGAGTCGGCAAAATCAAGCCCCTGCGGCGATTGAGCAGCGGGGTCCAGGGCGGAGCCCCGAGGCCGCAACCACGGGGTCATGACGTCACCGCGTGCTCGACCAGCAGGGCGACCGCGGCCACGATGCCCGCCGCGTCGATGCCGGCCGCGGCCAACTGTTCCGCCGGGGTCCCGGAACCCGGGATCGTGCGGACCCCCAGCCGGGCCATCCGCGGCGCCGGTTCCGCGTCGGAGAAGGCCTCGGCCACCGCGTCCCCGAGGCCGCCCTGCTCCCGGTGGTCCTCCACCGTGAGCAGGCACCCGGTGGCCCGCGCGGCGTCCCGCAGGGTGCGGCGGTCCACCGGCTTCACGGAGTACAGGTCGATCACCCGCACCGGGATGCCCGCCGCCGCGAGCTCGTCCGCCGCCTTCAGCGCCTCGTGGACCGTGACTCCCGCCGCGACGACCGTCACCCGGTCGCCGTCCCCGGAACGCAGCACCTTGCTGCCGCCCACCGGGAAGTCCTCGTGCGGCGGATAGATCACCGGCGCCGCGCCGCGCGAGGTGCGCAGATAGCGGATGCCCGTCAACTCGGCCATATGCGAGACGAGTTGGGCGGTCTGGTTGGCGTCGCACGGGTAGAGGACCGTGGTGTCCGGGACGGCACGCAACATCGCCAGGTCCTCGAGACCCATCTGGGAAGGACCGTCCTCGCCGATCGCGACACCCGCGTGCGAACCGACCAGGTTGAGGTCGGCGCCGCTGATGGCCGCCATCCGGATGAAGTCGTGGGCGCGGGTCAGGAACGCCGCGAAGGTACCCGCGTACGGCAGCCAGCCGCGCGCACTCAACCCGACAGCCGTGGCGACGAGTTGCTGCTCGGCGATGTAGCACTCGCCGTACCGCTCGGGGTGCTCCTTGGCGAACATCTCGGTGCGCGTGGAGTCGCCGACCTCCCCGTCGAGCGCGACGACGTCGCCGCGCGCGGAACCGAGCGCGGTGAGCGCCCGGCCGTAGGCGTCGCGGGTGGCGACCTCGTCGCCGACCTCGAAGCGCGGCAGGTCGAGTCGGCCGCTGCGCACCGCGTGCAGGATGCGCGCGGCGGGCGGCGCCTGCACCGACATCCGCAGGCCGCGGTCGCCGCCGAGTTCCCGGACGGCCTCCGCGGCGCCCGGCACCGGCTTGCCGTGCGCGCCCTCGCGATCCTCCACCGCCGCGACGCCCTTGCCCTTGAGGGTGCGGGCGAGGATCACCGTGGGGCGGCCGACGGTGGACGCGGCCTCGGCGTACGCGCGGTCGATCTCCGCCACGTCGTGCCCGTCGATCACGACGGTGTGCCAGTCGAACGCCTTGAAGCGGCGGGCGTAGGCGTCGAGGTCGTGGCCGTGCCGGGTGGGTCCGCGCTGGCCGAGCCGGTTGACGTCGACGATCGCGGTGAGGTTGTCGAGCTGCTCGTACCCGGCGTACTCGGCGGCCTCCCACACCGACCCCTCGGCCATTTCGCTGTCGCCGCACAGGACGTACACCTGGTAGCCGACCCGGTCGAGACGCTTGCCCGACCAGGCGATGCCGGCCGCGACCGGGAGGCCCTGGCCGAGGGAGCCGGTGGCCGTCTCGACCCAGGGCAGGCTGCGCGGCGTGGGGTGTCCCTCCAGCCTGCTGCCGAGCTTGCGGAAGGTGAGCAGTTCGGCGTCGTTGAGGGCGCCTGCCGCCTTGTACGCCGCGTAGAGGAGCGGCGAGGCGTGGCCCTTGGAGAGGACGAAGCGGTCGTTGCCGGGGTGGGCGGGGCGGTCGAAGTCGTAGCGGAAGTGGCGGGCGAAGAGGACGGCCATCAGGTCGGCGGCGGACATCGAGGAGGTCGGATGCCCGGAGCCCGCGGCGTCGGCCGCGCGGACCGAGTCGACCCTCAACTGCTGCCCGAGGGCGTGGAGTTCGGCGTCGCTGTACGTGGTGGTCACGGGGCACCTCCTTGGTCCTGCCGGTCCGTCTTCGACTGAACCGTCTTCTGCTGGTCCGCCTTCTGCTCGTCGCGGCTGTCGTCGGGTACGCGCGCCAGCTCCGGTGACGCCGTGTCGAGCGGCACGGACCAGGAGCGCACGAGGCCCAACTGGACGGCCTGGCGCGGCAGTACGGAGTCGAGCAGCCAGTCGGCGGCGACCCGCACCCGGTTCCCCGGCATCGCGGCCAGGTGATACCCGCGGGTGACGGCGCCCGCGAGCGGACCGGACAGCGGGACGCCGAGCGGGTTCGCGGCGGCCTGCACGCCGCCGAGGTCGACGGTGAAGCCGAGGTCCTTGTGCCGGTAGTCGCGGCGTTCGCCCTTGCCGAGGGACGCGGCGACGTTCAGGCCGGCGACGCGCCCCTGCCGCCAGGCGTGCTGCGCGGTCATCGGCGTGTACTCGCCCGGCTTCTCCAGGTCGGGCACCGCGGCCGCGTCACCGCACGCGAACACCTCGGGGTGTCCGGGCACGTTCAGATAGGGGTCGACGAGCAGCCGGCCGCGCTCCAGGGGCCGCCCCAGTTCGGCGACGAGCGGATCGGGGCGGACGCCGACGCACCACACGAGCGTACGGGTGTCGACGAACTCCCCGTCGTCCAGAAGGACACCGTCCTTGGTGGCCTCCTTCACGGACGTCTTGGGCCGGATCTCGACGCCGCGCCGACGCAGCACGCTGTCGGCCGTGCGGGACAGATGCTGGTCGAGTTCCGGCAGGACGCGCGGCGCGAGGTCGAGCAGCATCCAGCGCGGGCGCATGCCGTGGCGCAGCGGCTGCTTCTTCACGAGCGCGTCGGTCAACAGCTGCCCCTGCGCGGCGACTTCGGTGCCGGTGTAGCCGGCGCCGACCACGACGAAGGTGCAGCGGGCCCGGCACTCCTCGGGGGATTCGGCGGCCGCGGCGAGCTCGATCTGGCGGGTGACGTGGTCGCGCAGGTACAGCGCCTCGGGCATGCCCCGGAACCCGTGCGCGTGCTCGGCGACGCCCGGCACCGGCAGCAGCTTGTTCACGCTGCCGACGGCGAGGACGAGCCGGTCGTACTCCAGGGTGCCGCGCCCGCCCTCCGGGTCGGTGTAGGCGACGACCCGCTCGTCGAGGTCCACGCCGTCGGCCTCACCGAGCACGAGCCGCGCGTGCGGCAGCGTCCCCGACAGCGACACGGTGACCCGGCGCGGTTCGAGCGTGCCCGCGGCCACCTGCGGCAACAGCGGCACGTACAGAAAGTAGTCGGTGGGATTGAGCAGGGTGACGTCGGCGGTGTCGCGGGCCACCCGCGTCAGCATGCGGGCGGCCCGGTATCCGGCGAAGCCGGCACCGACGACGACGACTCGGGATCGGCTCACGGCGCTCACGCTCCAGGCGTCGGCGGTGTGGTCGGCATCGGCGGCGCGGTGGGCACCGGGGGCCGTCCGGGCCGCGCCGCGACCCGCAGCGCGTACGCCGCGGCGCCGAGGACCACGGCCACCACCAGGGCAGCGCCCCAGTCCGGCATGCCGAGGGCGAGGACGAGTCCGAGCGCGAGCGCCACGGCCGCCCCCGCGTACAGCGCGGCGACGCCGGCTCCCGCGTACAGGGCCGCCCTGCGGCGCTGCGCCCGCACGGACGCGGTGAACTCCTCGCGGAGCGTCTCGCGCACGGCGTGCGTGACCCGTCCGGCCAGCTCGTCGGTCAGCTGCTCGTTGATGTGTTCGCCCATGCGTTCCATGCGCGCCGGGTACCCGTGCCCCGCTTCGCGTAACGAGGACGACCTGGCGCCCGCTTCCGCGAAACGATCACGCGCTCCCGGCCCCTCCGACTAGGCTCCTCCCCATGGAAATCCTGGGAACCACGCTGCGCGTCTGCGTCGAGGACCTGGAGTCCTCGGTCACGTTCTACGAGAACCTCACGGGCAGCAGAGCGCTGCGGTTCGAGCGCGGCGGGGTCTCCGTGGCCGCGGTCGGCTGCTTCCTCCTGATGAGCGGTCCCAGGGCGGAGATCGACGTGCTCCGCAAGGTCGCGGCGACGATCGCGGTCCCCGATGTCGAGGAGGCCGCCATGCTGCTCACCGCCTCCGGCGCCAAGGTGATCGCGGGTCCGGTGCCGAGCCCGGCGGGCCGCAATCTGATCGCGATGCACCCCGACGGCTCGGTGTTCGAGTACGTGGACCGTCAGGCACAGCCCGAGGAACCCGCCGCACAGGCCTGACCGGCGGCGCGGCACGTATCCTCGCCCGGGGCACGACGGGCGAAGGACGGTGCACGTGGCGGGCAGCACGGCGGGGTCGGACGAGGGGCGCCAGGAGAAGACGTCCCTGAGCGCACAGGCGCGGGAGGCGGTGCGGCAGCGCATCGTGGACCGCCGCTACGCGATGGGCGCGCGGCTCGTGGAGCGGGAGGTCGCCGAGGAGCTGCGGATGTCGCGGGTCCCGGTGCGGGAGGCGCTGCGGGCGCTCGTCGCGGAGGGCCTGCTCGAACTGCTGCCGCGCAGCGGTGTGCGGGTGCGCCGCCTGGAGCGGACCGATGTGCGGCATCTGTACGAGGTGTGGGAGCCACTCGCCGTACAGGCCTCGCGGCTCGCGGCGCGGGCGCTCACCGCGCAGGATCCGCCCTCCCTGGACGCGCTGCGCGCATGCCTCGACCGGGCGGAGCGGGCGGCCGCGGCCGACGAGGGCACGCGCGAGGTGGCCGCGCACACCGAGTTCCACGAGGAGATCGTGGCGCTCGCCGGAAACCCGCTGCTCGCCCGCACGATGGAGCAGCTGAGCTGGCAGCTGCAGCTGCTGTTCGGGCTGCGCGAGGAGCCGGCCCACATGCGGGCGCAGCACGCGGACATCTTCCGGCACATCGCGGCGGGCGCCGAGGAGCTGGCGGCGGCGAGCACGCTGCTGCACGTCAGGGACAGCCGGGCGGTCGCCCTGAGGTCACTGTTCGGCGACACCACTTTGTATACCGGGAGTGAGTGAGCCCTCGAGGATCCCTTCGGGCTCACCCTTTGTAAACGGTCATTTAGCCGCATAGGCATGGGCTCCCTTGTCGCGCGCTCCGGGTTGGTATACAAAAAGGCGGGCCAGCTCATCCTCGTAGAACCCCTCCTGGAGCCCCCATGTGCGTCGAGCCCGCCGAGCCCCCGTCCAGCCGACTGACCCGCCGCGGCGTTCTCGCCGCGTCCGCCGTGCTCGCGGGCACCGCGACCGCGCTCGGCTCCGGCGCGGCCACGGCCTCCGCCGCACCCCGCCGCCCGGCCACCGCGCCCCGCGCCGGTGACCTGGTCGTCGACGGCGGCACCCTGCTCGACCCGGCCACCGGCGAGGTCACCGAGGACGCGGTCGTCGTCATCCGCGACGGTGTCGTGCGCGCGGCCGGCGCCCGCGGCCGTGTGGAGATCCCCGGCGACGTCGAGCGCCTCGACGCGCACGGCCGCTGGGTGCTGCCCGGACTCGTCGACGCGCACATCCACCTCAACACCGCGACCGAGGCCCTCGACGCGGTCCGCAAGGGCGCCACCAGCGCGCGCAGCGGCTCCACGAACTTCTACCAGGACATCGCCGTACGGGAGTTGGCCCGCCAGGCCCCCGAACTCGCGCCCCGCCTGAAGGCCGCCGGCGTCTTCGTCACCCCCGAACTCGGCGACACCGTCCTCGGCGACCCGGACCTCACCCCGCTGGCCCGCCTCAAGGGCGGCGTGCGGTCCGCGGAGGCGCTGCGCCGCGTCGTCGAGGTGAACCTCAAGCGCGGCGCCGACGTCATCAAGACGCGCGTCAACGAGCGTGCGGGCCTCGCCGAGCAGGACCCGCTCGAGCAGGTCTACTCGCGCGAGCAGCTGTCCGTGATCGTCGATGCCGCGGGACGCGCCGGCAAGGGCGTGCTCTGCCACAGCTACAGCGAGAAGGGCTGCGACGACGCGGTGCGCGCGGGCATCCGTTCCCTGGAGCACGGCGCGTACGTCAGTGAGCGCACGCTCTCCGAGATGCGGCGCCGCGGCACGTTCTTCACCCCGACCCTCGGCGCCATCGCCGGCATGATCGGCTCCGACGACCCGATCCTCGACGAGCGCGGCCGCACCTACCTCCCGCTGCTCAAGAAGGCGGCCCTCGCCGCGCACGAGATGGGTGTCCCGCTGGCCGCGGGCACGGACTCCTCCGGCGGCACCGTAGACCCGATCGGCGGCGAGGTCGAGCTGATGCGCTCGGCGGGCCTCGGCGCGCTCGACGCGATCCGTACGGCGACGACCGGCGCGGCGAAGCTGCTCGGCCTCCAGGACACCGTGGGCCGCCTCGCGCGCGGGTTCGCGGGGGACGTGCTGCTCGTCGACGGCGATCCGCTGGCCGACGTGTCGGTGCTCAAGAAGCCGGCGGGCGTGGTGCGTTCGGGCATCGCGGTCTGACGGGCGGCCGAGGTCGGCCGACGTAGGTCGACGTAGGCCCACGTACTCCATCACCTTCTGCATCTTTCTTCTCGGATTCCCCCTCGAACTCGAACGAAGGAGAACGGCATGACTCCTCCCCTGTCCCGGCGCGGTGTCCTCGCGGGCGCGGCCTCGATCGGCGTCGGCGGTGCGGCCCTTGGTGCCACGGCGACTCAGGCGCAGGCGCGGGCGCAGGCCGCGGAGCCCCGCGGCGCCGGCAAGGCCGTGGTGTTCCGCGACGTCCGCCCCTTCGGCGCCCGGGAGTCCGTGGATCTGACCGTCGTCGACGGGAAGTTCACGGACGGGCCCGCGCCCGCGAACGCGCGGATCGTCGACGGCGGTGGGCGGATCGCCCTGCCGTCCCTGGTGGACGCGCACATCCACCCGGACAAGACGACCTGGGGCAGCGACTGGATCTCGCGCAAGCCAGCGGACGGCATCGCCGACTACTGCGAGCAGGACGTCGAGGTGTTCCGTACGCAGAAGCGGCCGGTCGGCGAGCGGGCGTACGGCCTGATGTCGCACGCGGTAACCCGCGGCACCCGTGCCATGCGGGCGCACGCGGACGTGGCGCCCGCCTACGGCCTCGCCGGGGTCGAGGGCGTCGCGCAGGCGCGGGAGCGGCTCGCGGACGCGCTCGACGTGCAGATCGTCGGCTTCCCGCAGCACGGTGTCGTACGCACGCCGGGCACCGCCGAGCTGCTGCGGACCGCGGCGCGGGACGGGCTCGTCGACATGGTCGGCGGCATCGACCCGATCAGCTTCGACAACGCCATGGACGAGCAGCTCGACCTGCTCTTCGGCCTCGCGGACCGGTACGGCGTCGGGGTGGACATCCACCTCCACGACCGGGACGAGAAGGGCACGAAGGTGCTGCGCGGCATCATCGAGCGCACGCGGTCGCTGTCGCTGCGGGGCAAGGTGACGGTGAGCCATGTGTTCTGCCTGCCGATGCTGAAGGATGCCGAACTGGCCTCAATGGCTGCCGACTTGTCCGACCTGGACATCGCGCTGACGACGGTCGCGCCGAGCGCGGACCTCGTGCTGCCCATCGCCAAGCTGAAGGAGCACGGGGTGCGGGTCGGGCTCGGGTCGGACGGGGTCCGTGACTCGTGGAGCCCGTTCGGCAACGCGGACATGCTGCACCGTGCGCACATCCTCGGCTGGGTCACCGACATCCGCCTCGACGACGAGCTGACGGCTTGTTACGCGGCGGGGGCGCACGGTGGGGCGGATGTCATGGGGCTGCCCCGGGTGGAGTTCAAGCCGGGCGACCCGGCGGACTTCGTTCTGCTCCGCGGGGAGGGGGTTCCGCAGGTGGTGGTGGACATGCCGCAGCGGGACGTGGTGGTTCACCGGGGGCACGTGGTGGCGCGCAACGGGGAGTTGGTCTAGCCACCCCCGTGGCGTGGGGCTCGTCGGGCCTCACGCCACTGGGCGCCCGGAGCGGGCCTGTTCCGCCCAACCGGCGTCACGGCCCCGGGGGCTCAACCACCGCCGGACGGCCGCATGCGGAAGTCGTACCGGGCGGGCAGCGGGTCCCCCGGCGGAGCCACCCGGTTCCACACCGTGCCAAGCGTCTCCGCCCCCTCCCGCAGATCCGCCACCTCGAACCCCGCCTCGAAGACGGCGCGCGCGGCGCCCACGTCACCTTCCGCGCACAGGAGTTGCGCCTCGATCAAGCGGAAGCGCCCCCGTTCCCGCGTGGCCGGATGCAACCGGTCCCACACACCACGGGCCGCCGCCACCCGCCCCACCGCGAGCAACACCTCGATCGCCTCCCGGCCGAGGGCCGCGCACACCGTGAGCCACGGCTCCCCCTCGTCCCGCCGCTCCGCACACAGGTCGTCGAACGCCTCGGCACACCGGTCCGCGGCCCGCTCCGTATGGCCTTCCTCCACGTCGGCCACGGCGAGGCAACGCAGGAACGGCCAGAGCGAGGGCGCCAGTTCGAGCCCGCGCTCCCAACTGCGTACGGCCTGCGCCCGATCGCCCGCATGCCACTGCGCGACGCCCAGGTGGTACTCGGTCTGCGGGCGGGCGGGCGCCGTCTCCAGCATGTCCCGCCACGGCGGGGAGACCAGCGAAGGACCGGGCGGCCCCACCCGGCGCTGCTCGGGGAACGCCCCCGTCTCGAGCAGCGCGCGCCACGGCGCCTGCGCCTCCCCGAGCGTCGACTCCTCGAACGGCGTGCCCGGCAACTTCCAGCCCGCGCGCAGCACTTCGAGCGCACCCCACCCGGACCCGACCGCGAGCCGCTCCCCCGGCTCCGTGTCGGCGCAGCCCCGCCACGCCTCGTACGCGGCGTCGACGTCGGCGCGCGGCAGGACGTCCTCGAGGCGCCGCTCCACCTCGCCGACCGCGCGACCCCAACTCCCGCCCCCGTGCACGGTTTCCGCGTCCGCGGCCAGCGGCCCGTACGCCTCGAGCCAGCTGAACTCGCCGTCCGGTTCCAGGCGTACGTGTTCCAGCTGCGTGCGCGCGAGCCCGGCCTGGATCTCGCAGTAGCCGCCCGTGCCGGGCTCGGTCAGCCACTCCTGCCAGCGCCTGCCGCCCGTCCCCGCGCCCCACACGAACAGCTTCCGGCCGCGCAGCAGGTCGGTCGACGTCTGCACGAGGCCGTGCCCGGCGTCGTCGAGCGCGGCGATCCAGCGGCGCCGCCCGTCCTCGACCTCGTAGAAGTAGTCGGCGGGGTACTCGCTGTTCAGCGGGTACGTGCGGTCGGCTCCCTCGTGCTCCGGCACGGGTACGCGGCTCAGCGTCCGCTCGTACGCGAAGTACCAGGCCTCGTCGGCGGGCGCGAGCACGCGGCGCTCCTCGGGCACCGCGATGTTGGACCACCAGTAGGTGGGCGCGGGTTTCTCGTGCGGATTGCGGATCCGTACGCCGACGTACAGGAAGTCGGAGCCGTCCGGGAGCCACAGGTCGACCTGGAAGGGGAGGTCGCGCAGGCGTTCCCACTCCCACAGGCGCAGCATCTCGCCGCCGTCCGGGGCGGGCACGCGCGCGGCGTGCAGGGGTGCGCAGGACAGGGCGGTGTGGCCGGTCGCGCCGATGTTCCACTCGATGCCGCCGGAGAACCAGGCGCCGTTGAGCGCGAAGTCGGCGGGCTGGAACACCGGGTTGCGGTACAGGAGTTCGCGCCCGGTCGGCTTGTGGAAGAGGGAGGCGACGCGGCCGCCGAGGCCGGGCAGCACCGTCGCCCGCAGCCGGTCGTTCTCGATCACGATCGTATCGAGGTCGACCGATGTGCGCTCGCGGCCGTACCCGTCACGGATGCGCTCTGGCAGCACGCTGCGCAGCGGCCGGTAGCCGACCTGCCGGGCCATGTCGAGCGGCATGTCCTCCTTGGCGCGCTCGTCGACCTCGTGCATCTCGTCGAGCGGTCGCAGTGGCGGCAGCGGATTGTCCGGGCCCAGGGGCACTCCCGGCAGGGTCAGTACCGCGCGGCGGATCTCGGTCACGTGTGCCTCCCGTCGCCAGGGGCGAGGCCCGCCCCGATGACCATGGAACATCGTCCTGCGGGAGCTGAACAGGGTGGCCTCCGGTCAGGATTGCGCAAAGCCGGGCAGGGAGGGCGGCCCCGGGCGCCGCGATATTCCGTGGGCGTCCCGTCCGCATCCCCGTACGCTGGCCGTTTCCGCCCCACGCCGCGACAAGCCGGCAGGCAGTACGTACCGCCCGAGGAGAACGCACCATCATGGCCGAGAGCCACACCTACCGAGTCATCGTCCGCGCCGTCTTCGAGGACCTCACCGACGCGGCGCGGGAGCGGCTGCTCGCCGAGGTCGCCGAGCACGAGGGCATCGCGGGCATGAAGTTCGGCCCGGAGGGCTCGCTCGCGTACGACCGCACGCTCAAGCACTTCTCCATGCGCTACGTCGTCGAGTCCGACCCGGACGACGGCGAGGAGCTGGCGGGGGCGTTCGCCGAGGAGAAGGCGGAGGCGTATCTCAAGGAGCGCGGGTACGGGCACGGGGAGCTGCGCTCGACGGTGACCGACATGGACACTATGAAGATCAACCGGAAGTCGCGCCGCTAGCCGGGGCCGTCATCCCGCCGCCGTCCTCGTCATCCCGCCGCCGTCCTCGTCATCTCGGCCGTGAGTGCCCAGCGCTCGTGGTCGCGCCAGGCTCCGTCGATGAAGAGGAAGTCCGGCGAGAAGCCCTCCAGGCGGAATCCGGCCCGGCGGGCGAGCGCGATCGACGCCGCGTTGCCGGGCTGCACATTGATCTCCAGGCGGTGCAGCCCCAGCGGGCCGAACGCGTGTTGGACGACCAGGTCGAGCGCCTCGGACATCAGGCCCCGCCCGGCCGCGTGCGCGAAGGCGCCGTAGCCGAGCGCGCCGCAGCGGAAGGCGCCGAGCACCACGTTGTTGATGTTGATGAACCCGGCGAGGGCACCCGTGCGGCCCGTGCGGGTGCCGCTCGCCCCGCCGTCCCGCTCGTGCACCAGGAACCCGTGCCGGTCCGGGTCCGCGATGAGCCGCCCCGCGTACTCGGTGTAGGCGGTGGCGCCAGTGGGCGGGAACAGCCAGGGGCGGTGCAGCTCGACGCTCTCGCGGGCGCGTGCCGTGAACTCGGCGACGTCGGCCGCGTCGAGGGAGTAGGGGCGGATGCCCACGCGGGCGCCCGTGGCGAGGAAGCCGGGAGGGGGAGCGCCCGGAGCGGGGAGGTCGGCCATCGGCCCAGCTTAGGAAGCAGTTGCCCGTGCCCGCCTCCTCCCGGGCTCACTTGCGTCTGCGCGACACGAAGTAGCCGCCGCAGATCGCGCCGATGACCGCCGTGATCAGCAGCGCCAGGTACAGCGGCACCGTGACCTCGGGGATCAGCAGCCGGATCTTCACGTGCCGGGTGTTCTCGAAGATGAAGACCAGGCCGAGGACGGCGAGGACGAGCACGCTGATCCGGGCCGGGGTGAACGCGCCGGGGCCGCCGCTCTTCGAGGAGCTCGAACCGTCCTTGGGGCTCATCGGTGGGACCCTTCCGTCGTTCCCCCGGAGGCCGGTCGGTCGCCGTCTCCTCTGCCAAGGATGACCGGGGAGACGGCACGAACGCACAGGTCAGGGGCCCGTACGGGTGAACGGCCCCGGGGCTGCCGGGGCCGTCTGGCTGCCGGGGCGCTCCTACGGCACTACGGGCAACCGCACCGTCCCTGTGTCGCCGGGGGCGCTGGTGACGGTGACCGGCTTGATCCCCTTGTTGCCGCCGTACGCGTCGTCGCTCGCGGCGATCACGAACCGGATCCGGTGGCCCTTCTCGTAACGGTGCACGATGCCGGGGAGGGAGACCGTGAAGGGGCGGGTGACATCGGGGACGCGGACCGGGGCGACGAGCCGGTGCACCAGGGTCTTCGAGCCGTCGGGCGCCACGTCGTACAGCTTCGCGAAGAGCACCAGCTTGTCGGCGGCGTCGCCGGAATTCTGCACGCGCTCCGTCTTCGGCGAGATCACCTTGAGCGTCGCCTTCGGGGCGCCGACGACATCGGTGGCGGCGGTCAGCGGTTCGGTGGTCCAGTCGAGGTGGGTACCCCGGGTGTCGTACGGGGCGGGGTCGGACAGGCCGATGAGGCCGGCGAGCGAGGACTCGGAGTGGCTGGTCGGGACGAGCCAGTTGCGGTACTCGCGGCTGCCGCGGGCCACCTTCTTCCGGTCGTCGACGAGCTTTCCGTCGCCGGAGAGGTACAGGGTGCGGTTCAGCGCGGGGACGCCCGGCGCGGTCGCGTACGTCCCGTTCGGATCGGCGATCCAGTCGCGGTAGTAGGCGAACGCGGGCCCGGTGTCGGTGCCGCCCTTCTTGTGCAGGTACCGGTCGAACCAGGACAGCACGCGCCGCCCGACGTAGCTGGTCTCCAGGTTGCCCTCGGAAAGGTTGAGTTCACCGGCGGCGGGGTCGGTGAGACCGCCGCTGTGCCCCCAGGACTGCCAGATCATCTTGGCGGTGGTGCCCTGCGCGGTCAGCGTGTCGTACGTCGCCTGCGCCTCGTTCAGGTTGAACAGAGTGTCGGCCTGCCCCTGCACGAGCAGCGTCGGCGCCTTCACCTGCTTCAGATACGACACCGGGGACACGCTGCGGGCGTACGAGAGGAGCCGCCGCGTCTCGGCGGCCGGGTAGCGGCCGGAGTTGAGGGTGCGGATGGTGGCGCAGGCGTCGTCGACGAAGTGCAGGCAGCTGAGCTTGTTGATCCGGGACGGGTCGAGGGAGGGGGAGAGCAGCGGCTGGCCCTCGCCGATGAGGTAGAACCCGTTGGTCCACTGCCATTTGAAGGCGCCGGGGACTTCGGCGGCCGCCGGGCCTCGCGCGTTCTGCGGGTCGAGGGAGTACGCGAGGTCGTTCCAGGTGATCAGCGGGACGAGCGCGTCGACGCGGTGGTCGACGGCGGCCGTGGCCAGCTGGATGGCGCCGCCGTACGAGCCGCCGATCATGCCGACGCGCGGGTCGCCCTTCTTGTCGGCGGTGACGTAGTCGATCTTCGTGCCGTCGTCGGCGGCGCGAGTGCCGGCGAGCAGGTCGATGAGGGCGGAGGCGGCCTTGCCGTCGATGCGCGGGTCGTCGAGGGAGACCAGGCAGCCGGACTTGCCGAAGCCGAGCCCGGAGTAGGCGAGCGCGACATAGCCGCGCTGGGCGAAGGCCCTGGCGCTCGCGTCGGTAGAGCCGTCCGCCTTGCTGCCGCCGAAGCCGTTCGTGGTCAGGACGGCGGGGGCGGGGTGCGCGGCGTCGACGCCGGCGGGGCGGTAGAGGTCGGCGTCCACGGTGCAGGTCCGCTCCGCGGTGCGGACCGTGATCTTCAGGGGGGTCGGGGTGACGTCGGTGGGGGTGGTGTCCGCCTGGGCGGGTGCGGCCAGGGTCGCCGCGGCGGACACGGCGGTCAGGGCGGCGGCGAGCGTGATGCGGGATCTGAGCACGGCGACCTCCACGGTGTGCCTTACCGGCGGGTAACGGTAAGCGCGGAGCCATCGTGTGGCACGTGTCATCGAGGGGCAATGACCGTGCCGGGTGAATCTGTCCGTTTGGGCGGAGATTTCGTGAAGCGGGTGCTCGTTGCGGGAGCCGTGCTTGACGCCACGGGGCTCCGCCCCGGACCCCGCGCCTCAATCGCCGCAGGGGCTTGTTTTCGCCTTGGGCAATCTGCCGCCTCATGGGGTCTCCCCTGCTCGGAGCTTGTCGGAGAGCTTGGGGAAGGCAGGGTGGGCAAGGCGGCCCCCGGTGCCGCGCAACAGGAACGGGCCCCGGCCACGGCCTACCGAAGCGCGGGCACGTCCAGCGTCAACGTCCCGGCACCGGCGTCCAGTTCACCCGCCACCCCCAGCGGCACCGTCAACGCCCCATCGCAATGCCCGAACCCGAACTCCTCCACCACCGGCACCCCGATCCCGCCCAACCGGTCCACCAGCAGCCCGCGCAGCGGATCACAGTCCGCCCATGAACCGAGCAGAATCCCGGCCACCCCGTCCAACCACCCCCCACGCAGCAGCTGCGTCAGATACCGGTCGACCCGGTACGCCTCCTCCCCCACGTCCTCAAGACACAACAGCCCACCCCGCGCCGCCCCCCGCGCCCCCGCCACCCCGAGGTCCGCCGCGAGCAGCGAAAGGCAGCCGCCCAGGGTCACGCCGCGCGCGGTACCGGGCACCAGAACTCCGCCGCCCACCGCGGAGATCACCCGCACCGACTCCGGCTCGAACAGCGTCGCCCGCAGATGCTCCTGCGCCCGCGGGTTCTTGAGGAAGTCGGCCGTGGCGACCATCGGCCCGTGCAGCGTGCTCACCCCGAGCCGCACCGCGAACGCCTCGTGCAGCGCGGTGATGTCGCTGTATCCGACGAACACCTTGGGCGGCGCGGCCCGCATCGCCTCCCAGTCCAGAAGGTCGACCATGCGTTGCGCCCCGTACCCGCCACGCGCGCACAGCACCCCGTCGACGTCCGGGTCGCACCAGGCCCGCTGGAGGTCCGCCGCCCGGTCGGCGTCCGCGCCCGCCAGGTAGTCGAACTCCGCATTCGTGTCCAGGACATGAGGCATCACGACCGGTTCGAGGTCCCAGCCGCGCAGGATGTCGAGGCCGGTCTGCAGCGCCGCCTCGGGGACCGGCCCGCTGGACGCGACGACGGCGACCCGCGCGCCCGGAGCCAGCCGCTCCGGGCGGCGCAGTGGCCTCACTTGGTCAACTCAAGGGTGGGGACGCCGCCCGGCTGGAGGCCGAACGCCTGGGCGTACAACGAGAGTTCCGCCTCCAGGGCGCGGATCATCGTGTCCGCCCGGCGGAACCCGTGGCCCTCGCCCTCGAACGCGATGTACGCGTGCGGCACCCGCCGCCCCTCGCTCTCCACCCGCTCCAGGAACCGCTCGCACTGGACGGGCGGACAGATCACGTCGTCGAGGCCCTGGAGCAGCAGGAACGGGACCGAGAGGCGGTCGGCGTGCTCGGCCGGCGAGCGCTCCGCGTAGCGGGCGGGCACCTCGGCGAGCGGGCCGACGAGCGTCTCCAGGTACCGGGACTCGAAGTCGTGGGTCTCCCCCTCGGCCCAGCCGGTCAGGTCGAGGATGGGATAGATGATCGTTCCGCAGGCGTAGACGTCCGTGCTGGTCAGGGACGCCGCGCTGGTCCAGCCTCCGGCGCTGCCGCCGCGGATGGCGAGCCGCTCGCGGTCGGCGGTGCCCTCCTCGGCGAGGGCGAGCGCGACGGCCGCGCAGTCCTCGACGTCGACCACGCCCCACTGCTCGCGCAGCCGGTTGCGGTACTCGCGGCCGTATCCGGTCGAGCCCCCGTAGTTGACCTCGGCGACGCCGATGCCGCGCGAGGTGAAGTAGGCGATCTCCAGGTCGAGGACGAGGGGCGCGTGGCTGGTGGGGCCGCCGTGCGCCCACACGACGTAGGGCGGGAGCTCGCCGTCGGTGGCCACGTGGGTGGGGCTGTGCGGCGGGTAGATGTGGGCGTGGATGTCGCGCCCGTCGGGGCCCTCGAAGGTGCGGATCTGGGGTTCCGGGTAGTACGCGGGGTCGACCGGGTCGTCGTGCGCGGCGCCGATCACGCGCGTGTGCCCGGTGCCCGTGTCGAGTTCGACGACCTCGGGCGCGGTGCGCGGGCTCGCCGCGACGCCGACGACACGGGTGCCGTGCACGGCGAGCGAGGCCGACCACGCGGTCCAGGGTCCCGCCGTGTCGACGACCTCGCCGGTCTCCGGGTCGAGGATGCCGAGCGCGGTGGCGCCGACGCCGTGCACGACGGCGATCAGGCCGCCCTCCAGCGGCTTGAACCAGCTCAGGCCGAGCTTCCACATCGGCCCGCCGAACTCCTCCTCGCGGGCGCACAGCGGCCGGGCGGCGGCGAGCGTCGGCCGGGCGAGGGCGCCCTGCGGGGTCGTGGGTACGGACAGGGCCGCGGCCCCGCGGGCGTCGGCGCCCCGGGCCGGCTGCTTCCCTCCCCCGGGCGCGACCTCCCAGCCACCGCGCACATCGAGCCGGTACAGGTTCCACCAGCCGCTGCGGTCGCTGGAGAACAGCAGTCCGCCGTCGGGCGCCCATTCGACCTGGCAGACGGATTCCTCGGCCCCGCCCGCGACGGTCTGCGCCGGGCCGAAGGCGCCGTCGTCGGTGACCTCCGCGAGCAGCAGTTCCGTGCCGTCCCACGGCATCCGCGGGTGGTCCCAGGCGATCCACGCGGCGCGCCGCCCGTCGGGCGAGAGCCGGGCGGTCGTGACGAACCGGTGGGCGTCGTCGGAGAGTTCCCGCACGGCGTCCCGGTCCCCGGCCGCCGAGCCGTCGAGCGGCACGGCCGCGACCACGCGCCGCAGGTCGCCGGGGCCCTCGCCGGTGAACTCCTCCAGGACGCACCACACTTCGCCGCGCTCGATGTGCGGCTGCGGGTCGACCCAGCGCAGCCCGCCGCCGATGTCCGAGACGGGGGTGAGGGGGCGCGGCTCGGCGCCGGGGGCGTCGGGCTCGTACGCGTACAGGCGCTGGTCGGCGAAGTTCACGAACACGACCAGGGGGCCGCGGGGGTCCTCGGGGCGCTCGGCCCCCGCCCAGGGGCGGCCGCCGTACTCGATGACGCGGCTGCGCACGTTCCACGGCGCGGGCAGGACCGAGCGCTCCGTGCCGTCGGCGAGCCGGCGCACCAGGGCGCGGCGGCCCGCCTCGGTGGGCCGGGGCTCGGTCCACCAGGCCTCGGCGCCGACGAAGCCGACGTACTCGGGCTGTCCGTCGTGCGTCGCCGCCAGTTCGGCGTCGATCGGCGACGGCCAGGATCCGTACTCTCGCGTGTGCAGCATGTCGTCCCCGCCCCGCATTTGTCCGGTGACCCCCATGTTCTTCGCGTCCGCCATCTTTTCCTAGTCCGTGTACCTGCGGGTGTTTCTACTGATACGTGTACGGGCGGCTCAGGCCGTGCGCAGGAATCTGTCGAGCACGCGTACCCCGAAGTGCAGCGCCTCCACCGGAACGCGCTCGTCCACGCCGTGGAACAGCGCCTGGTAGTCGAAGCCCTCGGGCAGCTTCAGCGGGGCGAAGCCGTAGCCGGTGATGCCGAGCCGGGAGAACTGCTTGGCGTCGGTGCCGCCCGACATGCAGTACGGGACGACGTGGCCCTCTGGGGCGAACTCCTCGACGGCCGCGCGCATCCGCGCGTACGTCGGCGAGTCGACCGGCGCCTGCAGCGCGACCTCGCGGTGGTGGTACTCCCAGTCGACGTCGGGGCCGGTGAGCTTGTCGAGGGTGGCCTTGAACTCGTCCTCGCCGCCCGGCAGATAGCGGCCGTCGACGTGTGCCGTGGCATCCCCCGGAATCACGTTGATCTTGTATCCGGCGGACAGCATCGTCGGGTTGGCGCTGTTGCGCACTGTCGGCTCGACCAGGGCGGCGGCCGGGCCGAGCGCCGCGAGCAGCGCGTCCACGTCGAAGTCCGGCGCGTCCACGTCGGCCGGGATGCCGTACAGCGCGGCCATCTCGGTGAGCGCGGCGCGCACCGTCGGCGTGAGCCGCACCGGCCACTCGTGCTCGTCGATGCGGGCGACGGCGGCGGCGAGCCGCCCCACCGCGTTGGCCTTGTTGACCTTCGAGCCGTGACCGGCCTTGCCGCGCGCGGTGAGCTTCAGCCAGCCGGTGCCGCGCTCGCCCGCCGCGATCGGGTACAGCTGCCTGCCGCCGCCGTCGTGGAAGGTGAAGGCGCCGGACTCGCTGATGCCTTCGGTGCAGCCCTCGAAGAGGCCGGGGTGCTGGTCGGCGAGGAAGCCCGAACCGTCCTCCGCGCTGGCCTCCTCGTCGGCGGTGAAGGCGATGACGATGTCGCGCCGGGGCCGGAATCCGACGCGCGCCCACTGGCGTACGGTCGCCAGGATCATCGCGTCCATGTTCTTCATGTCGACCGCGCCGCGTCCCCATACGACGCCGTCACGCACTTCCCCGGAGAACGGGTCGACGCTCCAGTCGGCCGCCTCTGCGGGGACGACGTCCAGGTGGCCGTGGACGAGCAGGGCGTCGGCCGTGGGGTCGGTGCCCTCGATGCGGGCGACGACATTGCCGCGGCCCGGGGTGCGCTCCAGGATCGTCGGCTTCAGTCCTGCCTCGGACAGCTTCTCGGCCGCGTACTCGGCGGCGGGCCGCTCCTGGCAGTCGCCGCCGCCGCGGTTCGTGGTGTCGATGCGGATCAGCTCGGAGGTGAACGTCACGACCTCGTCGAGCGCCTGTTGGTCGACGGTCCCGAGGGACGCCGCGCTGGTGGGTTGCTCAGCCATACTGTTCCTCCACCGCGGCCGAGGCGATCGTGGTGACCGCCTTGAAGGTGCGGATGCCCTCGTACATGGTCTCGTGGGTGTACGCGATCCTGCGCTCGCCGGTCCTCGTCACGCCCGGCACGACGGTCGAGGCCATGGCGAGGTGCTCCGCGTCGAACTCCACCTGGATCGTGAACGGGCCGCCCCGGACCGGCTCGTGGCGGACCGCGACGGACGTGGCGTCCTTGGCGGCGGCCCGGATGTCGGCGGCGGTGCGCGCGGGGGTGCGGCACACGGCCGCGTACCGGGAGACGTGGTCCTTGACGGCGACCTTGCGGGCCTCGGGCGCGTACCCGAGCGCGTCGTCGCACGCGTGGTCGTCGCCGGTGACGAGGACGACGGGCACGCCGTACTCGGCGACCACGTGCGCGTTCAGCAAACCCTCGCTCGCCCGTACGTCGTTGACCCAGACGCCGGTGATCTGGTTCGCCAGGTAGGTGTGCGCGAGCACACCCTCCATGCCGGCGCCCGCGTGGTAGCCGATGAACGCGATGCCGTCGACGTCGCCGTGCTGGACGCCCTCCACCATGGACAGCGACTTGTGCCGCCCGGTGAGCATCTGCACCCGCTCGTCGAGCTGTTCGAGCAGCAGGTTGCGCATGGTCCAGTGCGCCTCGTTGATCAGCACCTCGTCGGCTCCGCCGTCGAAGAAGCCGAGCGCCGCCGCGTTCACGTCCGAGGTGAACATGGAACGGCAGCGCTCCCACTGCGGTGTGCCGGGCAGGACGTCCGCGGGCCAGGTGACGCCCGTGGCCCCCTCCATGTCGGCGCTGATGAGGATCTTCATGGCCAGAACCGTACGCGGATCCGGCCAGGCCGCACCAGACCTGTGGATAACTCCCAGTGGTCTATACCAATTTGCCACCCGAAAAGAGGAGTTCCCGCTCGTCAGAGCGTTGCGCGCCGACGAGCGGAGTGAGTCGGCGAGTCGGTCGAGGCGTCAGTCCGCCCGCCCCACCACGAGCCACGTCGACGGCAGCTCGATGCGCCCGCCGTCGGGCGAGAAGTCCGTCGTCACGAGCGGCAGCTCACCCGCCGCGAGCACCGACAGGCCCGCCGACTCCACGTACCCGGGCACCGCCTCGTCCGAGACCTCGCCGGGCGCGATGCCGTGCGAGAACACCTCACCCAGCTTGGGCGGCGGCCCCGACGGGCCCGCCGCGAGCTCCTCCAGGATCGGCCGGGCTCGCTCCGACAGCTCGACCACGAAACCGCGGCCGCGCTCGCCGACGAGCGCGGCGATGGCGTCGACGAGCAACTGCCGGTCCGTGGGCTCACTCTGGTGCAGCACGCCCCGCATATAGACGTTGACGTCGCCCAACTCGGCGTGCAGGAAGCCCATTTGGTCGTTGTCGGTGGCGTCCAGCTCCCGGTAGTCGGCCTGCCCCGCCGGATCGGCCTCGCGGGCCCTGCCGAGAGCGGCAGCCGACAGGTCGGCGCCGACGACTCTCGGGTAGCGGTCGGCGAGGAAGCGGGTCTGCGTGCCGTTGCCGCAGCCGAGATCCACCATCGGCAGATCCGGAGCCGCCAACTCTGGCTCGAACAGGGCGAGATGGAGCCCCGCCGTCAGCGCGGGCTCGGAGTCCCAGAAGACCCCGCCCTGCTCCGCCGACGCGTCCTCCCAGAAGCTCTCCCACGCTTCCCTGTAGCGCTCGCTCACGCTCATGGAACCCTCCCCAGGGTGCGGCTGCCGAAGTGTCAGATCGGTCTACCGCTCCGGGGCACGCCCCACAAGCACGCCGTACGCACCTTCACCGGGACGACGCGGAAAGTTCGAACCACACGGTCTTTCCCGTCGCGGTGCGGCTCGTGCCCCACGCGCGCGAGAGCCGCGCCACCACACGCAGGCCCCGCCCGAACTCGTCGCCGGGCCCCGCGTTGAGCAGCGTCGGCAGTGCGTGCTCGGTGTCCTCGACCTCGCACAGCAGCGTCCCGGAGCGCACCAGGCGCAGCTGCACCGGGCCGCCGCGCGCATGGCGCACGGCGTTCGTGACGAGTTCGCTCACGATCAGCTCGGCGGCGTCGGCGATGCCCAACAGGCCCCACTGCCCCAGCTGTTCGGTCACGAGCGCACGCGCGCGTGGCACCTCGGCGGGCTCCGGCTCGAACGTCCAGTGGGCGACGTCCTCGCGCTCGAACCCGTTGAGCCGGGCCAGCAGCAGCGCCACGTCGTCCTTGCGGCCGCCCTTGGTGGCCAGCGAGCGGATGATGGTGTCGCAGGCGTCGTCCATGGACGCGGCGGGGTGGGCGGCGGACTCGCAGAGCGTCGCGAGCCCCACGCCGATGTCCTCGCCGCGCACCTCGACCAGTCCGTCCGTGCACATCACCAGGCGGTCGCCGGGCGCGACCGGGACCCGTACGGACTCGAAGGGCACGCCACCGACGCCGATCGGCGCGCCCGTGGGCAGTTCGAGCAGTTCGCTGCCGCCGTCTGCGGCGCGCACGAGGACCGGCGGGATGTGTCCGGCGTTGGCGAGGTGCAGCTCGCCCGCGATGGGGTCGTAGACCGCGTACAGGCACGTCGCCAGATAGTTGTCGCCGAGGCGCTGCGCCAGGTCGTCGAGATTGCGCAGGAGCTGCGCGGGCGGCAGGTCGAGCGCCGCCATGGTCTGCACGGCGGTGCGCAACTGGCCCAACATGGCCGCCGAGTTGAGCCCGTGCCCCATCACGTCGCCGACGACGAGCGCCGTACGCGCGCCTGGCAGCTTGATGGAGTCGAACCAGTCGCCGCCGACCCGCCCGAGCAGCGTGCCCGGAAGGTACCGGGTGGCGATGTCGCCGCCCGGCATGTGCGGCTCGATGTGCGGCAGCATGCTGTCCTGGAGCGTCTCGGCGACAGCCTCCTGGTAGGTGTACATGCGCGCGTTGTCGAGTACGAGGCCGGCCCGCGCGGCGAGTTCGGCGCCGGTCGCGCGGTCCATGTCGTTGAAGACGGGCCGCTCCTGGTGGCGGAGCAGAATCATGAAGCCGAGGACGACGTTCCGCGCCTTGAGGGGCACGACGAGCATCGAGCGGTGGTTGATCAGCGGACGGATGTCGCGCTTCTCGAACTGCGACGCGATCGCGTTGCCCATCTCCTCCGAGATGTACGGCACGAGCACCGGCTCGCCGCTGGTCATGCACTGGAAGAACGGGGTGTGCACCGGGAACGGCATGGACTCGCCGACCGGTACGACATCGTCCCAGCGGCCCGGTTCGTCGGTGTGCTCCAGGGCGACGCGGTGCCACATGGTGGTGGCGTCGGGCGCGCCCTCGGGGAAGCCCTCGCCGGCGACGACCTGTTCGCGCAGATACGTGCCTGCCACGTCCGTGAAGCGCGGCACGACCGCGCGGCTCACCTCGACGATGGTGCGGGACAGGTCGAGGGAGGAACCGATGCGCCCGCTCACCTCGTTGAGGAATTCGAGGCGGTCGCGCACGGCCGCGTATTCGAGGTCCTCGGCGGTGTCGGCGTCGTCGAGCGGCGCGCGCGGGGACGGCACGCCCAGTGCGGTGGCGCGGGCGGCCTCCGCGCGGCGCGCCTTGCGCTCGGTGCGCCGGGACACGCCCCAGTCCGCGGTGACGGGGACCCGGTCGTGCTGGCTGAACTCCAGGACCGGGTAGCCGAGTTCGAGCACCTGGGAAACGATCCGGGCGCTCTCGGAGACGCTCATGCTCGGCAGGATCTCGGGCAGCTTGCGGGCGAGCTCGTCGGCCGCGGGGAAGTCCGTGTGCAGCGCGAACGCGGGGGCTATCCGCTCGGCCTCCGGCGCCTCGTCGCCGCCGAGCAGGCGGGCGTCGGCGGCCAGTACGAGCAGTCGTTCCGGCCCCGGGCCCACCAGGGGGTACGCCCACCACAGGACGTCGATGCGGTCGCGGGGCTCGGCGCTGGCGTCGAGGCGGGCGCGGCCCGCGGCGGGGTAGGACAGGCCGCCGCCGAGGGACTCCTCCAAGTCGTGCGGTGCGGGGCCCTCTTGAGGGAGTGCGCCGGTGACCGGGAGGAGGTCGACTGCGGGGCGGCCCACCGCGTCCTCCTTGGGCGGGCCGAAGAGGCGGCGGGCGCCGCTGCTCCAGTGCGATACGCGGCCCGCGTGGTCGATGACCACGACGGCAAGCGGGACGCGGCCCTGCGGGGCTTGACCGGTGCCGTGCATCGCCGCGTTCCTTCCCTCCGGCGCGCCGGGGGTGCGCGCCGCCTCTTTCCACGGTACGGCTCCGCCGGTTGACGGGTGGCTACTTGGCGGTATTTGCCTTGCGCCACTTGACTTCCCTCGTTGCGGCCGCCCGTCCCCCGCCCCGGGGCTCCGCCCCAGCCCCCGCGCCTCAATCGCCGGCGGGGCTGAATTTGCCGAACCGGCGTTACGCTCCCGGGGCTCCGCCCCGGACCCCGCGAGTCTCGTCCCAGAGCGGGGTCTGATTTGCCCACCCCACCCGCAGGTGACTGCCCCGTCCCTGCCTCGCCTGTCTCCGCCGCCCATCTCCCACCCACCCGCCCCCTCCAGGGGCGTCAGCCTCACGGGGCGCCGCCCCCGCCTTG
The DNA here is from genome assembly GCF_042730865.1 of Streptomyces sp. NPDC059897. Lineage (NCBI taxonomy): Bacteria > Bacillati > Actinomycetota > Actinomycetes > Kitasatosporales > Streptomycetaceae > Streptomyces > Streptomyces sp. NPDC059897. The sequence continues at coordinate 33,548 of NZ_JBHWKQ010000063.1, forward strand.
GGCACCCCACCGCCGGAACAACTCCCCACCCGCCGCGGTCTGCACCGCCCCCGCCTGGCACAACCCGCCGTCCGAACGGCTCCCCACCCCTTGCCGTCGGCCGCCACCGCCTTGGGCAAACTGCCGCCTTGGGCGGCAGGGTGGGCAAGGCGGCGCCCGGTGCCGCGCAATGGGGGCGGCGGCCCTGGCCACGGGTGGGTTCGGCTCGGTGCCGCATGCCCAGGGCGGGGGCATCGGCCACGGATGGGTTCGGCCCCCGGTGCCGCGCAACGAGAACGGGACCCCGCCACGTTACGGGTCAGTCCTCGTGGCCCAGTTGGAGGTCGCGGTCCGTGCGGCCGCCGCCCGCCACCTGGAGGACCGTGGCCACCGGCGGGTAACCCGCGGCGATCACCGTGTACTCGCCGGAGGCCAGGTCCAGGAAGCGGAAGGTGCCGTCGGGCCCCGTCGTCAGGGTGTCCACCACGTTGCCCGCCACATCGAGGAGCGTGACGCGCGCGTCCTCCACCGGCCGGCCGCCACCCGCCCGCACCGTCCCCCGCAGCATCGCCCCGCCCGCCAGCTCCACGTCCTGACGGGTCTCACGGGAGGCCATCACCGTCACCGGCATCGCGGCCGGCCGGAACGCCGGGGCGCTGGCGGCCAGCGTGTACTCTCCAGCCACCAACTCCGTGATGACGTAAGACCCTTCGCGTCCACTGCGCGTCGTCGCGACCACCTCGCCGTGCACGTTCGTGAGCGTGACGATCGCCTCGCGCACAGGAGTGCCGTCGGCCGTCAGCACCGCACCCGCGAGGCGACCCGCGCCGCCGAGGACCACGTCCAGGTCGACCGGCCGCTCGCCCACCGTGACCGTCACGGCCTGCGGCTGGTGGCCGCCCGCCGCCGCGATCAGGACGTACGAGCCCGTGCCCGGCGTCGCGAGCGCGTACCGGCCGTCGTCGCCGCTCGCGCCGCGGCCGATCTGGGAGCCGCCCACGTCGATGAGGGTGAGCGCGGCACGCGGCACCGGTGTGCCGTCGGAGTGCCGTACGGTCCCGCAGACCGGGACCCCGGCGGCGTACGCGGAGACGCGCTCCTGCGAGGGAATGGCGGAACTGGACAAGAGAGGGGTCTCCTTGAGGAAGAAGGCGAGGAGCAGGCCCAGGACGAGGACCGGCACCAAGTAGAGGAAGATCCGGGGCATCGCGTCGGCGTACGCCTCGATGTACGGGGTGCGCAGCGCGGCGGGCATCGCGTGCACGAGCTGCGGGGTGATGGACTCGGCGTCGGGCAGTCCACGGCCGGTGTTGGGCACCCGGTCCGCGAGGGAGTCGGTGAGCCGGTCGGCGAAGAGCGTGCCGAAGATCGCGGCGCCGACGCTGCCGCCGATCTGCCGGAAGTAGTTGTTGGCGCTGGTGGCGGTGCCGAGGTCCGATGGCCGTACGGAGTTCTGCACGGCGAGTACGAGGACCGGCATGATCAGGCCGATGCCCGCGCCGAGGACGGCCATGTAGACGCTGTATTCGAGGCGCGGGGTGTCCGCTTCGAGGCGGGAGAGGAGGTACATGCCCGCCGTCGACAGGGCGCCGCCCAGGATCGGGTAGAGCTTGTACTTGCCCGTGTGGCTGATGAGTTGGCCGGAGGCGATGGAGGCCACCACCACGCCGCCCATCATGGGCAGCATCAGCAGGCCGGACTCGGTCGCCGAGGCCCCGTCGACCATCTGGAGGAACGTCGGCAGGTAGCTCGCCGCGCCGAACAGTGCGACGCCCACGACCATGCCGACGAGCCCGCTGATGTTGAAGACGGAGTCGCGGAACAGCCGCAGCGGGATGAGGGGTTCGGCGGCGAACTTCTCGGCGAGGAGGAACAGGAGCGCCGAGGCGAGGGCGCCCGCGCCGAGTCCGACGATGACGCGGTCGTCCCACTCGTACTCGGTGCCGCCCCAACTGGTCAGGAGTACGAGGCAGGTTGAGGACGTCGCCAGCAACAGGGCGCCGAGGACGTCGAGTCGGGGCTTCTTCGTGGGCTTGGGGAGCTTGAGGACGACGGCCGTCACGGCGAGGGTGAGCAGGCCGAACGGGACGTTGATGTAGAAGCACCAGCGCCAGGAGAGGTGGTCGGTGAAGTAGCCGCCGAGCAGCGGTCCCGCGACCGACGCGAGGCCGAACGCGGCGCCGATCAGGCCCATGTAGCGGCCCCGTTCGCGCGGCGGCACGATGTCGCCGATGATCGCCTGTACGCCGATCATGAGGCCGCCCGCGCCGACGCCCTGGAGGGCGCGGAACGCGATGAGCTGGTCCATCGTCTGGGCACGGCCCGCGAGCGCTGAGCCGATGATGAAGACGACGATCGCGAACTGGAAGACGCCCTTGCGGCCGAAGAGGTCGCCGAGTTTTCCGTAGATGGGCAGGCCGACGGTCGAGGTCAGCAGGTAGGCGGTGATCGCCCAGGACATCTTGTCCAGGCCGTGCAGCTCGCCGACGATCCGGGGCAGCGCCGTGGCGACGATCATCTGCTCGAGGGCGGCGAGCAGCAGTGCCAGCATCAGGCCGACGAAGACCATGCGCACGCGGCGCGGGCTGAGACCGTGACCGGCGGCCAACTGGGCCGGTTCCTCGGGCCGTTGCGGCTCCGGCGGGAGGTCGGGCGGGACCACCGGCTCCCCGACCGGATCGGTCACCAGCGTCACCGTGCCCACCTGCAGCTCCCCTCGTCACCCTTGCCCGGCCATTTCTCGCATTACGCGACAACTGGGGGCAAGCGCGAAGAATCGCTGTTCAGGTGGGCCGGATCGGCGTATCCGCCGGTAGGAGCCCTACGGCGTACAACGGCGGCGGAACGAGAACCACTCGAAACGGTGAGCGGCAGATCTGTGCGCGAGCGTCACAACTGCCCGCGCACCGGGGTTACTTCTCGACCTGGGTCGCGAGGCCCGCGAGCACGGCGTCGTAGATGCGGGCGAGGCCCTTGGGGGCGAAGGTCTTCTCGAAGAAGCCGCCGATGCCGCCCGCGCCGTTCCAGACGGTCGTGACGGTGACGCGGGACTGGCCGTCGCCGGCCGGGGTGACGCGCCACGTCGTGACCATGGAGGAGTTGCGGTCCTTCTCGACGAGTTCCCCGTCGGTCGGCTCGGTCACGTCGAGCAGGCAGTCACGCACGCGCTTGCTGGTGGCCTGGAGCTTCCAGTGCACGAGCGTGCCCTCGCCGTCGCCGCCCTCGCGCACCTCGTACTCGCTGAAGTGCTCGGGCAGCATCTTCGCGCGCGTGCCGCTGTAGTCGGCGAGGGCGTCGAAGACGTCGTCCGGCTTCGCGGCGACGACACGTTCCGTGGTGGCCTCGACCTGCGCCATGACACTTCCTCCAGCAATCGGTTCTTCAGGGACCGCCGCCTGGGCGACGACCGGCCCTGGGGCGGTGTCAAGCCAACCACCCTCCGTACCGGCCGCCCAAATCGGGGCCGGACCACGGCCACACCTGCTACGGACGGCGTTCGCACCGGGTTCGCACGATCAAGGGAACATGTGTTCTATTCTGTGGTCAGTGCTACCGAGGAGGCGTCATGCGCTGGGAGAACCTCACGGACGAGCCCGTGGACCACGGGCGGGCCCGGGACGCCGCGCTGTTCGGCGCGGACAGGGTGGTGAGCAGGACCTTCGACACCCCCGAATTCGCAGGTGTGACGTTCCACGAGATCCGGGCCCGGTCGATCGTGAACCGGGTGCCGGGGGCGTCCCGGATGCCGTTCGAGTGGACCGTCAACCCGTACCGGGGCTGCACTCACGCGTGCGTCTACTGTTTCGCCCGCAACACCCATCGTTATCTGGACCTCGACACGGGCCTCGGCTTCGACAGCCAGATCGTGGTCAAGGTGAACGCGCCGCAACTGCTGCGCCACCACCTCGCCTCGCGGCGCTGGCACGGCGAGCACATCGCGATGGGCACGAACGTCGACTGCTATCAACGGGCCGAGGGCCGCTACCAGTTGATGCCCGGCATCATCGAGGCGCTGCGCGACTACGCCAATCCGTTCTCGATCCTGACGAAGGGCACGCTGATCCTGCGGGACCTGCCGCTGCTGCGGCAGGCGGTGGACGTGACGGACGTCGGGATCTCGGTCTCGGTCGGCTTCGTGGACCGGGAGCTGTGGCGCACCGTCGAGCCGGGCACGCCCGCGCCCGAGCGCCGCCTCGATGTCGTACGCGCCCTCTCCGACGCCGGGGTCGGCTGCGGGGTCCTGATGGCTCCGGTGATCCCCTTCCTCGGCGACCACCCGGACCAGCTGCGGGCGACGGTCCGCACCATCGCCCGGGCGGGCGCGACATCCGTGACCCCGCTGGTCCTGCACCTGCGCCCCGGCGCCCGCGAGTGGTTCATGGGCTGGCTGTCCCAGCACCACCCACATCTGGTCCGCCGCTACGAACGCCTCTACGCGGACGGCTCCTACGCCCCGAAGTGGTACCAACGCCGCGTGACCCGCCAGGTCCACGAACTGGCCGAGGAATTCGGCATCGGCCCGTCCCGGGCGGCAACGCCCCGCCGCATCCCCGCACGCGAGGAGCCCTCGACCCCCAAGACACCGACGCAGCTGTCCCTCCTGTGAGGATGGCCCGCATGACACACCTCACCCACATCCCGACCCCTGAGGGCATCGCCCCCGCTCCCGCCTACAGCCACGTCGTCATGGGCAGCGGTCGGCTCATCGCCGTGTCCGGTCAGCTCGCCCTCGACGAGAAGGGGGAACTGGTCGGCCCCGGCGACCCGTTGGCGCAGGCGCGGCAGGTGTTCGAGAACCTGCGCCGGTGTCTCGCGGCGGCGGGCGCGTCCTTCGAGGACGTGGTGAAGGTGACGTACTTCGTGACGGACGTGGCCCACATGCCCGCCGTGCGCCAGGCCCGCGACGAATTCCTCGACCCCGCGCGGCTGCCCGCCGCCTCCGCGGTGCAGGTCGCCGCGCTGATGGCGCCGGACTTCCTGATGGAGATCGAGGCGCTCGCCGTCACGCCCGAGTGACGGCGCACGGTCCTCACCCCCGCGGCAACCTCGCCAGCGCCGCCTCCGCCGCCATCGCGAGGCGTTGGTGGGTGGCCGCCTCCTTGAGGACCTCGCGGGCCCGGGGGTCGGCGAGGCTGCCCAGGCCCTCGACGCAGGCGAGGGCCACCTTCCGGTAGGGGTCGTGCGGGACGAGGCGGCGACGGAGCGTGGCGATCAGGGCCGGGGCCGATTCCGGGGCGCGGAGCTGGGTGAGGAGGCGGACGGGGTGCAGGGCATAGGCGACGCGCAGCTCGTTCGTCGCCAGGGCGGCCGCCGCGCGTGCGGTGCGCGGGTCGCCGAGTGCGGCGAGGGCCTCGGCCGCCGCGGCGCAGCGCTCCGGGTCACGGTGGTTGAGCAGCAGGACGAGGGACTCGAAGGCGCGGCCGTCGCCCGCCATGCCGAGCCGGTACGCCGCCAGTTCCCGCGCCCACAGCGGCTGCTGCGGCGCGGTGAGCACCGCAGCCAGCTCATCCCTGTCCTGGGAGGCGGCCAGCTGCTCGAACGCGGGTGTTCCGCCGGATTCCTTCCGGATGCGTTCCGTTACCGTTCGCGACTCTTCGTCCATGACGTCGAGGGTAGACGCGCACGGCCTGCGGCGACGTAGATCACAGCGACCTTTCAACAGTGAGGACTGGCGCGCTCGTTACTCGCTGGTTAAGCTCAGGTGAGCGGGGCATACTTCCCGCAGCACCACTCACGGCGGCCTGGTGACGCAGCCGTCGTGAGCGTCAGTCGGTTCGGTACCCGTGCGTACCGCAGTACGGCTCGGCCCCGGGACAGGGCCCGCCGGTTCGGCTCAACTCCCGCACTTCCCGCGCCTGTTGTCCGCGCGTGTGCGGCGCTCAGTCGCCTCAGCCGTCACCCCTCATTTTCTGGAGTTCCCAGATGGACGCTCCCCTGTCCCGTATCTCAACTGTGGCCGTCGTCGGCCTCGGCACCATGGGCACCGGCATCGCCGAGGTCCTGGCCCGTGCCGGGCGCGAGGTCGTCGGCATCGACATCAGCGAGTCCGCCACCGCGCAGGCCGTGGCGTCCCTGGAGGCCTCGACGGCGCGTGCGGTGCGCCGCGAGCACCTCACCGAGCAGCAGCGCGCGGAGCTGCTCGCCCGCTTCCGCACGTTCACCGACCTGCAGGCCGCGGCCGACGCCGACCTCGTCATCGAGGTCGTCCCGGAGTCGTACGAGATCAAGCAGCAGGTCTTCCGCGAGCTCGACGGCATCGTGCGCCCCGACACCGTCCTCGCGACCGGCACCAACGCGCTCTCGGTGACCCGGCTCGCCGCCGATTCGGCGCGGCCCGAGCGCGTCCTCGGCCTGCACTTCTTCAACCCGGCGCCCGCCATGAAGCTCGTCGAGGTGGTCTCGTCGGTGCTCACCGCGCCGGCCGCCGTCGCCACCGTCACCGATCTCGCCATCGAGCTGGGCAAGGACCCGGTCGCGGTCGGCGACCGGCCCGGCTTCGTCGCCGACGGGCTGCTCTTCGGCTACCTCAACCAGGCCGCCGCCATGTACGAGGCCAAGTACGCCTCGCGCGAGGACATCGACGCCGCGATGAAGCTGGGCTGCGGGCTGCCGATGGGCCCCCTCGCGCTGCTCGACCTGATCGGCGTGGACACGGCCCGTACCGTCCTCGACGCCATGTACGCCGAGTCGCACGACCGGCTGCACGCGCCCGCCCCGATCCTCAAGCAGCTCAGCGAGGCGGGTCTGACCGGGCGCAAGGCGGGCCGCGGTTTCTACACGTACGAGGCGCCGGGCAGCTCCGTCGTGGTGCGCGACGCGCTGACGCCGCTCAGCGACGCGCTCACCGGGCCCTCCCGCACCGTCCGCTCCGTCGGCGTCGCGGGCTCCGGAACGATGGCCTCCGGGATCGCGGAGGTGTTCGCGAAGGCCGGGTACGACGTGGTGCTCGCGGCCCGCAGCGAGGAGAAGGCGGAGGCGGCCAAGGCCCGGATCGGCAAGTCGCTCAAGCGATCCGTCGACAAGGGCCGGATGACCGCGGAGAACGCCGAGGAGACGCTGGCGCGGATCTCCCCCGCCGGGTCCTACGACGCGTTCGCCGAGGTCGACCTGGCCCTGGAGGCCGTCGCCGAGGACCTGGACGTGAAGCGGCAGCTGTTCGCGACGTTCGACAAGGTCTGCAAGCCCGGCGCGATCCTCGCGACCACGACCTCCTCGCTGCCCGTCGTCGCCTGCGCCCGCGCCACCTCGCGCCCGCAGGACGTCATCGGCATGCACTTCTTCAACCCGGCGCCGGCCATGAAGCTCGTCGAGGTCGTGCGCACCGTGCTCACGTCCGACGAGGTGCACGCCACGGTCCGCGAGCTGACCCGCAAGGTCCGCAAGCACCCCGTGGACTGCGGGGACCGGGCCGGGTTCATCGTGAACGCGCTGCTCTTCCCGTACCTGAACAACGCGATCAAGATGGTCCAGGAGCACTACGCCTCGCTCGACGACATCGACGCCGCGATGAAGCTCGGCGGCGGCTACCCGATGGGCCCGTTCGAACTGCTCGACGTGGTGGGCCTCGACGTCTCCCTCGCCATCGAGCGCGTGCTGCACCGCGAGTTCCGCGACCCGGGCCTCGCCCCGGCACCGCTCCTCGAGCACCTGGTGGCCGCGGGCTGCCTCGGCCGCAAGACGGGCCGTGGTTTCCGCGAATATGCCAAGCGCTGATTCGGTCGGGGAGGCCGAATCCGGTTGGGGTGGGCTGCTCGGGGAGCCGGGCGGCCCGCTGACCGGGGCACCGCCGGGCACGTACATGCAGTACGTTCGGGGCATGTCCAAGGCCGACCAGTCCTCTCGTACCTCCGCCACGCCCGACGCCCCGGAGAGCGCCGCGGGCAATCGGGCCGCGGCCCAGCGGCTCAAGATGCGCCGTGAGCTCGCGGCCGCGGCGATGGAACTCTTCGCCACGAAGGGGTACGAGGCGACGACGGTCGACGAGATCGCCGCGACCGCCGGGGTCGCCCGGCGGACCTTCTTCCGCCACTTCCGCTCCAAGGAAGAGGCGATCTTCCCGGACCACGACGACACCCTGGTGCGCGCGGAGGCCGTGCTGAACGCGGCGCCGCCCCTGGAGCACCCGCTGGACACGGTGTGCCGGGGCATCAAGGAAGTCATGAAGATGTACGCCGCGCAGCCCACGGTGTCGGTGGCGCGCTACCAGCTGACCCGCGAGGTGCCGACGCTGCGCGAGGCCGAGATCGCCTCGGTGGCCCGCTACGAGCGGCTGTTCACCCGCTACCTCCTCGGCCACTTCGACGAGCAGGCGCACCACGACGGCAACGACGACCCGTTGCTCGCCGAGGTCGCCGCCTCCGCCGTCGTCACCGCCCACAACCACGTGCTGCGGCGCTGGCTACGGGCGGACGGCCAGGGCGACGTGGAGACCCAGCTCGACCACGCCTTCGCGATCGTGCGCCGCACCTTCGGCACCGGCATCGGCGCGGGCCGCACCCCGGCCGCCCCCTCGGCCCCCGCACAGGTCTCGCAGAACGGCGAGGTCCTGGTCACCGTCGCCCGCACGGACGCGCCGCTTCCGGAGGTCATGCGCACGATCGAGGAGGCGCTCAGGAACCGGTAGCGGGTCCGCCGCTTCGACAGGCGCCCCACCTGGCACGCAGTGCCAGGTCTG
>NZ_JBHWKQ010000064.1:0-39966 GCF_042730865.1 Streptomyces sp. NPDC059897
CCGCCGGGCGGGCCTTTCCTACAGCGGGCGGGGCGGTTGGCGTGGCTCTTCTTGTGGTGCGGGGGCCCGCCGCCGCCCCCCCCCCCGCCCCCCCCCCCCCCCCCGGGGGGGGGGGCCCCCCCCCCCCCAGGCGTCGGCCACGGCCGGGCGCAACAAAACGCCCGAGGGCGGCACCGTCTCGCGTAGAGACGGTGCCGCCCTCGGGGTTACGGACGGGCTGAACCGAGACGGCTCAGAAGTCCATGTCACCGCCCGGCATACCGCCACCGGCGGGAGCGGCGCCCGCCTTCTCCGGCTTGTCGGCGATGACGGCCTCGGTCGTCAGGAACAGCGCGGCGATCGACGCGGCGTTCTGCAGCGCGGAGCGCGTGACCTTCGCCGGGTCGATGATGCCCTCGGCGATCATGTCGACGTAGTCACCCGTCGCGGCGTTCAGACCGTGACCGACGGTCAGGTTGCGCACCTTCTCCACGACGACGCCACCCTCGAGACCACCGTTGACGGCGATCTGCTTGAGCGGGGCCTCGAGCGCGAGCTTCACGGCGTTGGCGCCGGTCGCCTCGTCACCCTCGAGCTCCAGCTTGTCGAAGACCGCGGAGGCCTGGAGGAGAGCGACGCCACCACCGGCGACGATGCCCTCTTCGACGGCCGCCTTCGCGTTGCGAACGGCGTCCTCGATGCGGTGCTTGCGCTCCTTGAGCTCGACCTCGGTGGCCGCGCCCGCCTTGATGACGGCCACGCCGCCGGCGAGCTTGGCGAGGCGCTCCTGGAGCTTCTCGCGGTCGTAGTCCGAGTCGCTGTTCTCGATCTCGGCACGGATCTGGTTGACGCGACCCTGGACCTGGTCGCTCTCACCGGAGCCGTCGACGATCGTCGTCTCGTCCTTGGTGATGACGACCTTGCGGGCGCGGCCGAGCAGGTCGAGACCGGCGTTCTCGAGCTTGAGGCCGACCTCCTCGGAGATGACCGTGCCGCCCGTGAGGATGGCGATGTCGCCGAGCATGGCCTTGCGGCGGTCACCGAAGCCCGGGGCCTTGACGGCGACGGACTTGAAGGTGCCACGGATCTTGTTGACGACCAGGGTCGACAGGGCCTCGCCCTCGACGTCCTCGGCGATGATCAGCAGCGGCTTGCCGGACTGCATGACCTTCTCGAGCAGCGGAAGGAGGTCCTTCACGTTGCCGATCTTCGAGTTGACGATCAGGATGTACGGGTCCTCGAGCGAGGCCTCCATACGCTCCATGTCGGTGGCGAAGTACGCCGAGATGTAGCCCTTGTCGAAGCGCATGCCCTCGGTGAGCTCGAGCTCCAGACCGAAGGTCTGGGACTCCTCGACCGTGATGACGCCTTCCTTGCCGACCTTGTCCATGGCCTCGGCGATGAGCTCGCCGATCTGGGTGTCGGCGGCCGAGATGGAGGCGGTGGAGGCGATCTGCTCCTTGGTCTCCACCTCCTTGGCCTGCTCGAGGAGGGCGGCGGAGACGGCCTCGGTGGCGCGCTCGATGCCGCGCTTGAGGGCCATCGGGTTGGCGCCGGCGGCTACGTTGCGAAGGCCTTCGCGAACGAGCGCCTGGGCCAGGACGGTCGCGGTCGTCGTGCCGTCACCGGCGACGTCGTCCGTCTTCTTCGCGACCTCCTTGACCAGCTCGGCGCCGATCTTCTCGTACGGGTCCTCGAGCTCGATCTCCTTGGCGATGGACACACCATCGTTGGTGATCGTGGGGGCGCCCCACTTCTTCTCGAGGACGACGTTGCGACCCTTGGGGCCCAGGGTCACCTTGACGGCGTCGGCGAGCTGGTTCATGCCGCGCTCGAGGCCGCGCCGTGCCTCCTCGTCGAACGCGATGATCTTGGCCATGTGAAGTGGTCCTCCCGGACGGGGTGGCTAACGCAAAAGGACCGTGCTGGTGCCCGCGACGGACGGCCTGCAGGCCTTGTGGCTCCTTGCACCACCCGGCCCCCGGACCTCACCGACCCGATCCAAGTTTTGTCACTCTCACTCGGAGAGTGCTAAGCCCAATGATTAGCACTCGACCCTGGAGAGTGCAAGGTGCTCCCGCGAAGCGGGATCGTTGAGGGGTGGTGGTCGGGCGACGGGCGGGCGCAAGGCCGTCCGCCAAAGGTGCAGGCAGCACGAAGGGCCCGCCCCCGGTTACCCGGGAGACGAGCCCTCCATGACGTGCGACGTACAAGCTTGCAGTCTGACGCGCGCGTTGTATCAGCCGGCGGCCACACGGACCATGTCCGCCTGCGGCCCCTTCTGGCCCTGCGAGATCTCGAACTCGACCCGCTGCCCCTCCTCGAGGGTGCGGTAGCCGTCCATCTGAATCGCGCTGTAGTGGACGAAAACATCCGCACCACCGTCGACCGCGATGAAGCCGTACCCCTTCTCCGCGTTGAACCACTTGACGGTGCCCTGAGCCATGCCTAACTCCCCTATTACTGGCCCTTGCGCAGGACCGCACTTCGCGGACCCGGGTCAGACCTCACGCCCCATGGGATATGGGGGTGTGCGCCGGAACGCGTCGACCGCGGCTGAATGTATCTGCCCAACTGCCGTCTGCAACAGGTCAGTCGGACGAGAATTCTGGGCACGCCAGATCGGGGAAACCGGGCCAACTCACCGGATCCCGGGGCAAGCCGGGCCGCGTAAATGCCGTAAAAGGCCCGAAAGGGCCGGGCACTTTGGCTACTTCTTGTCGGGCGGCGGGCGAGAACTCATATGCGCCCGTCATGCACCGCTCGCGGAAACGCAGCAGCTTCCCCAACTGTACCGCGCTCAACCATGCAGAATTGCCCCCTCCGCTTCTCTCGCGGAGGGGGCAATTCGGATAACTCTGGGTAGACCTACAAAAGATCAGCCGCCGGCGACGGCGGGAATGATCGAGACCCCGGCACCGTCCGGCGTCGCCGTCTGAAGGCCCTGCTCGAAGCGGACGTCGTCGTCGTTCACGTAGACGTTCACGAAGCGGCGCAGCTTGCCCTGGTCGTCGAGGACGCGGGCGGCGATGCCGGTGTGGTTCTTCTCGAGGTCGGCGATGACGTCGGCGAGGGTGGCGCCCTCGGCGGCGACCTCGGACTGCCCGCCGGTGTAGGTGCGCAGGATGGTGGGGATGCGAACGTTGACGCTCATGCGGTAACTCCCGGTGCTACAAGTTCGGTTGGCTCAGCGGTCGGCTGGGCCGGGTGATCGGCTGGGCTCAGAGGTCGGCGGCGAGGCCGGCCTCGCGGAACGCGTCCAGGCTCGGCCGGATCGTCGCGGTGGCCTGCGAGGACTCGGCGACCGCGTCGAGCGTCTTGAGCCCGTCACCGGTGTTCAGGACGACGGTGGTGAGCGACGGGTCGATCTGGCCCGCCTCGATGAGCTTCTTGGTGACACCCAGCGTGACGCCGCCCGCCGTCTCGGCGAAGATGCCCTCCGTGCGCGCGAGCAGCTTGATCGCGTCGACGACCTGCTCGTCGTTCACGTCCTCCACGGCGCCGCCGGTGCGGCGCGCGATGTCGAGGACGTAGGGGCCGTCGGCGGGGTTGCCGATGGCGAGGGACTTGGCGATGGTGGTCGGCTTCTGCGGGCGGACCACGTCGTGGCCGCCCTTGTAGGCGACGGAGACCGGGGAGCAGCCCTCGGCCTGGGCGCCGAAGAGCTTGTAGGGCTTGTCCTCGACGAGGCCGAGCTTGATCAGCTCCTTCAGGCCCTTGTCGATCTTCGTGAACTGCGAGCCGGACGCGATCGGGATGACCAGCTGGTCGGGCAGGACCCAGCCCAGCTGCTCGCAGATCTCGTACGCGAGCGTCTTTGAACCCTCGCCGTAGTACGGGCGGAGGTTGACGTTGACGAAGCCCCAGCCCTCGCCCAGCGGGTCGCCGATGAGCTCGGAGCAGAAGCGGTTCACGTCGTCGTAGTTGCCCTCGATGGCGACGAGGTCACCGCCGTAGACACCGGCCATGACGACCTTGCCCTGCTCCAGGTCGTGCGGGATGAACACGCAGGACCGGAAGCCGGCGCGGGCGGCGGCGGCGCCGACGGCGCCGGCCAGGTTGCCGGTGGAGGAGCAGGAGAGCGTGGTGAAGCCGAAGGCGCGGGCGGCCTCGATGGCCTGCGCGACGACGCGGTCCTTGAAGGAGTGCGTCGGGTTGCCGGAGTCGTCCTTGACGAACAACTTGCCCTCGGCGACGCCCAGTTCGCGGCCGAGGTTGTCGGCCTTGACGAGCTTGGTCCAGCCCGGGTTCAGGTTCGGCTTCTCGGCGACGTCGGCCGGGACGGGCAGCAGCGGGGCGTAGCGCCAGATGTTGGCGGGGCCTGCCTCGATCTGCTTGCGCAGGGCCTCGGGGTCACCGACGGGCAGGTCGTATGCGACTTCGAGGGGACCGAAACACTCGGCGCAGGCGAAGACGGGGCCGAGCGGGACGACGGCGCCGCACTCGCGGCAGGAGAGGCCGGAGGCCGGACCCAGGTCGACGGCGACGGCGGTTTCGGTGGCGACAGTCTGTACAGCCATGAGAGGCGAGGCCCTTTCTCCTCATCTTCCTCGCGACGCATCTCGCCACGAGACGGATTTGGCACCTTCACTAGCCGGGAGCCTCGCGGGCGCACTGCGATGTGCGGACGAGACCGGCTGGAGGGTTGCCGGGGCTTCAACGGGCCGTATCCCTCTGCCCCTCTGGATGAGCGGTATTCGATTGTGTGGATTCAGTTGTGTACGGCAGGCGACCCCCGACATGCGATGGTCACCGGCCTTGTTCAAGACTGTAACCGAAGGCCCGGACCCTTGAGATAGTCGTCCGAACCGCGAGATGGATCACATGTCGATCCTGAGGGAAGGAACCCAGACCGTGCTGGAAGAGGTCGAGCGCTGGCTGAACAGGCGCTCCTGGTCCGTGGCGGACCATCCGCTGCACCGGTTGGTCGCGGCCAAGCACGCCTCGGGTCAGACGGTGAGTGTCGTACTGCCCGCGCTGAACGAGGAGGAGACGGTCGGCGAGATCGTCTCCGAGATCCGGCGGACGCTGATGACGGACGCGGTGCCGCTCGTCGACGAGCTCGTCGTGATCGACTCCGGTTCCACCGACCGCACCTCCGAGGTCGCGGCGGCGGCCGGGGCGCGCGTCGAGCACCGGGACACGATCCTGCCGCGGGTTCCGGTCAGGGCCGGCAAGGGCGAGGTGCTGTGGCGCTCCCTGTTCGTCACTTCCGGTGACATCGTGTGCTTCGTCGACGCCGATCTGAAGGAGTTCTCCGCGGACTTCGTCTCCGGGATCGTGGGACCGCTGCTCACCGAGCCGGGCGTGCACTTCGTGAAGGCGATGTACGACCGCCCGCTGGCCGGGGCGGCCGGCCAGGGCGGCCGGGTGACGGAGCTGATGGCGCGGCCGATCCTCAATCTGCACTGGCCCCAACTGGCCGGATTCGTGCAGCCGTTGGGCGGCGAGTACGCGGCCCGGCGCTCGCTGCTCGAACGGCTGCCGTTCCCCGTCGGGTACGGCGTGGAGCTCGGTCTGCTCGTGGACGCGCTGCACACCGTGGGCCTCGACGCGCTCGCCCAGGTCGACGTCGGTGTGCGCAAGCACCGGCACCAGGACGGGCAGGCGCTCGGCCGGATGGCGGCGGCGATCTACCGCACCGCCCAGCTGCGCCTCGCGCGCGGGCACCTTGTGAGGCCGGTGCTCACGCAGTTCGAGCGCGGCGAGGACGGCTTCGAGCCGCACACCCACCCGGTGGACACGGAGGAACGCCAGCCGATGATCGAAATCGGTGAGTACGCGGAGCGTCGCGTGGCATAAGCGCGGAATGATCGTATGTTTTGCCTAAATTGCCCTTTATGTTGCTTAGACATCTTCAGGGCAAGGCGGCCTGCGCCGTCGCGACCGCCCTTGCCGCCTGCATGGCGGGACTGGCACCGGGCCCCGCCTCCGCGGATGTGGTCTCCCCCTTCGCCAAGCGCTACGACGAATCGATCTACGGCGACTTCAAGACCATCGGCAACACGGTCATGGGCTGCCCGACGGACGACGCCGCCATGGCCGCGCGCTGCGCCGTCGCCGCGAACGGCGAGGGCACGGACAACAACAACACGTTCGACATGCGGCGGATCAACACCGCGGGCACGACGGACGGCTACGGCTCCAGCACCGGCCGGGTCACCATCCCGCCCGGCGCCGAGGTCGCCCACGCCCGCCTCTTCTACGGCGGCAACGACGGCACGTACAAGGGCCCGAGCGGGGCTCAGATGAAGCGCTGCGACATCTCCGGCGCCGACGTGGACCCCTCGCCCGGCGACCCGATGGACGCGGCGCCCGCGGTCGGCGTGAACGGCACGGCCCCGGCCAAGGTCTCCCCCGAGAACCTGGTCAGGGACCCCGCCTCCACCAACGGCCCGCACTACTACACGGGCGAGGCCGACGTGACGAGCCTGTTCAGCGGGGTCACCGGCACCGGCGCCCCGGTCCCGGTCTCGGTCGGCGACATCTGGGCGCCCTCGGGCAAGGGCTGCGTGGCCGGCTGGTCGATGACCGTCGTCTACAAGTACGACGCCCCGAACGAGACCTACGCTCCGGACCGCCGCAACGTCTACATCTACGGCGGCCACGTCCTGCAGCGCTCCACCTCCCCGGCCACCCGGGTCACCGTCGACGGCTTCTACCGGACCTCGGGCACCCCGCACGCGAGCGTCACCGCGTACGAGGGCGACTGGAACACGCCGGGCGACAAGTTCGCCGTCGGCGGCAAGAACATCGCCGAGAAGCACACCGGCAACACCAACAACTTCTTCATCTCCGAGGACGACGGCGCCCTCGACCCGAAGATGATCAACAACCTGAGCATCGACGCGAAGGAGTTCGACGTCACGGGCGGCGGCTCCGCGCGGGCCGCCGGGGCCGAGCCGATCCCGGTCGGGTCGACCTCCACGACGCTCGGCTTCTCGACCAAGGGCGACACGTACGTCCCCTCGGCGCTCGCCCTGTCCGTCCCGGTGCCGGACCTGGAGATCTCCAAGACGGCGAGCCCGGCGAAAGTGGAGCCCGGCGACACGGTGACGTACACGGTGAAGGCGAAGAACGTCAGCCGGCTGCCGTACCCCCACGCCAAGTTCACCGACGACCTCACCGCGAACCTCGACGACGCGACGTACAACCACGACGCGAAGGCGAGCATCGGCGACGTCTCCTACACCGAGCCGAAGATCAACTTCACCGGTGACATCCCGGCGGGCGAGACCGCGACCGTCACCTACTCGGTGAAGGTCGACGACCCGGTGAGCGGCGACGGCAAGCTCACGAACAGCGTCACCGCCGACACTCCGCGCACCAACTGCGAGGAGGGCTCCACGGACGCGCGGTGCGGTATCGCGCCCGTCATCGAGCGGGAGGAGCCGGCGCCCTCGCCGACCAGCCCGACGCCCACACCCACGCCCACGCCGACTCCGACGAAGCAGCCGGGTGAGCAGACGCATGAGCCGACGCCGACCCCGTCGGCGAGCAGCCAGAGCCCGCAGGCTCGGCCCACCCCGCCGAACCCGCCGACTCCCCCGAACCCGCCGAGCTCCGGCGAGATGGCCGAGACCGGCACCGACTCGCACCTGCCGCTGTACGGCGGGCTCGCCGTCGCCCTGTGCGGGCTCGGCGCGCTGATCCTCGCCGCGGTCCGCGGCCGCAAGGACTGACCCGAGCACCGCTCTCGTATACGGCCGGGCCCCCGACGGGGCCCGGCCTTACGTTTGAACGTTTCCGGGCCGGGCTAGCGTGCCCGTATGAGTTCCACGACGCATGGTGCTGCTGAGGTTCTCGTCGCGTCCAACCGCGGCCCGGTCTCGTACGTCCTCGACGACGCGGGAGGCATCGGGGCCAAGCGCGGCGGGGGCGGTCTGGTGTCGGCGCTGAGCGTCGTCGAGGACAAACTGTGGGTGTGCTCGGCGCTCGGCGAGGGCGACCGGGAGGCGGTGCGCCGCGGGGTCACCGAGCCCGGCGTACGGATGCTGGACATCGACGCCGAGGTGCACACGGACGCGTACAACGGGATCGCGAACTCGGTGCTGTGGTTCGTGCACCACATGCTGTACCAGACGCCTCTGGAGCCGGCCTTCGGCCCGGAGTTCCGCAGGCAGTGGGCGTCCTACGAGGCGTACAACCGGGCCTTCGCCGAGGCGCTCGCCGAGGAGGCGGCGCCGGGCGCGACGGTCGTCGTGCAGGACTACCACCTGACGCTGGTGCCGGGCATGCTCCGCGAACTCCGCGGGGACCTGCGCATCGGCCACTTCTCGCACACGCCGTGGGCGCCCGTCGACTACTTCCGGATGCTGCCCGACGACATCGCCGAGCAGGTGCTCAAGGGCATGCTCGGTGCCGACCGCTGTGCGTTCCTGACCCGGCGCTGGGCGGACGCCTTCACCGACTGCTGTACGCATCTCGTGGGCGGCACGTCCGGGACCCGGATCGGGGTGCACGGGCTCGGCGCAGACGCGGACTTCCTGCGCGAGCGGGCGCACCGGGACGACGTGGAGGAGCGGCTGACGGCGCTGCGTGCGCAGATCGGCGGGGACGGTTCGCGGAAGGTGATCGTCCGGGTCGACCGCACCGAGCTGTCGAAGAACATCGTGCGGGGGCTCCAGGCCTACGAGCTGCTCCTGGAGGAGCGGCCCGAGTGGCGGGAGCGGGTCGTGCACGTCGCGTTCGCGTACCCGTCGCGGCAGGACCTGGCCGTGTACCGGGACTACACGGACGAGGTGGCGCGGGTCGCCGAGGCCATCAACTCCCGTTTCGGTACGGAGGGTTGGACGCCGGTGGTGCTCCATGTGAAGGACGACTTCGCGCGCTCGCTCGCCGCGTACCGGATCGCCGACGTGACCCTGGTGAACCCGATCAGGGACGGCATGAACCTGGTCGCCAAGGAGGTGCCGGTCGTCTCCGACGACGGGTGCGTGCTGGTGCTCTCGCGGGAGGCCGGGGCGTACGAGGAGCTGGCCGAGGACGCGCTGACCGTCAACCCCTATGACGTGAGCGGGACTTCGCGGGCCCTCGCGGAGGCGCTCGCCATGCCGGCGGACGAGCGGGCGGAGCGCACGAAGCGGCTCGCGGCGGCGGCGACGGCTCTGCCGCCGGGTCCGTGGTTCCTCGACCAGCTAGAGGCGCTGCGCCAGGGCTGACAGGAAGCCGGCCAGCTCGGCGGGGCCCTCCACCAACAGGTCGGCCCGTTCGGCGAGTTCGGGCACGACCGTGTCCGCCGCCACCAGGAGGCCCGGCACGCCGTCGGAGCGCAGCTTCTCCACCGCCGCGAAGGCCGGGAGGTCGCCGAGGTCGTCGCCCGCGTAGAGGACGGACTCGGCGCCCACCTCCCGTACGTACTCGGCGAGCGCGACGCCCTTGTCGACGCCGGGCGGGCGCAGCTCCAGGACGAGGCGGCCGGGCTCCACGATCAGGCCGTGCCGGGCGGCGAGCTCCGACAGGGGTTCGCGCAGCGCCTCGAAGGCGGCCTGCGGGTCGCGGGCGCGGCGCGTGTGGACCGCGACGGCGCGGCCCTTCTCCTCGATGTACGTGTCGTGCCACAGGCCCAACTCGCCGAGTACGCCGGGCAGTTCGGAACGCACGGTGGCCACGCCCGGGTGCGGGGCGGGGTCGCTGACCGTGCCGGTGACGGCGTCCCAGCGTTCGGCGCCGTAGTGCCCGAGGACGACGAGGTGCTCCAGGCCGGGCACACCGGCGAAGCCGCCGTGGCGCACGGCGACGGAGGCCGGGCGGCCGGTGATGACCGCGACGGAGGCGACCTTGGGGGCCAGCGCGGCGAGGGCCGGGACGGCGGCCGGGTGGGCGCGGGCCTGGTCGGGGTCGGGGACGATGGGGGCGAGGGTGCCGTCGAAGTCGATGGCGACGACTCCCCTCCGGGGGTGGGCCAGGAGGGCGTCCAGGCCCTCGCGTCCTGCGGTCGTCCGTGGGGCGTACTCATGGCTGGCCATGCCGTCGACGATAGCCGGGGTTGCGCTCCCGGGGCTCTGCCCCGGACCCCCCGCCTCAATCGCCGGCGGGGCTTGATTTGCGGCACCGATGGTCAGCGTTCCGCGCGCCGCGCCTCGCGGACGCGCCGCAGGCGGTTCACCGTCACCGGAGCGAACTCCAGGGCCCGTGGGTCGTCCAGGAGCGCGTTCAGCAGTTGGAAGTAGCGGACCGGCGCCAGGTCGAGTTCCTCGCGGATCGCCCGCTCCTTGGCGCCCGGCGAGGGCCACCCGCGGCCCTCGAACGTGAGCACCGCGCGCTCGCGGTCACCAAGGGGCTCCATGTCCGCCACGCTACTCCGCGGACTCCGCGGCCGCCGCGTCGTTCTGGATCGCGCCGAGGGTGCCCGCCGCGCTGCCCTGCGGCGTGACGGTGGAGCCGATCTGCTTCTTGATCTCGGCGCTGACCTCTGGCCAGGACGTCTTGTTGGCCGGGTAGTACGTGGCGCCCGCGAGTTCGTCGATGAACGGGCGCAGGGCCTTGTCCTTCGCCGAGGACGTCATCGCGTTCGACGCGGAGACCGTGACCGGCGCGACGGTGTACTTGCGGGAGAAGTCGAGGACGTTCTTCTTGTTGTAGGCGTAGTCGAGGAACGCCCCGGTCTCCTTGGGGTGGCCGCCCTGCTTGAACGCCATCATCCAGTCGGTGACGCCCATCGTGGACCTGGGCGTGCCGTCGGGGCCCGGGATCGCCACGTCGCCGTAGTCGACGCCCTTCGCCTTCGCCATGTTCATCAGCGTGGGGTGGCCGGACAGCATGCCGACCTGCCCCTTGGCGAAGGCCTGGAAGGCGGGCGTGCGGTTGAGCTCGCCGGGCTCGGTGGGGCCGGTGAGGCCCTTGGTGACGAGGCTGTTCTTGAGCCAGGACAGCGCCTCGACGTTCTTCTTGTCGTCGAGGGCGTAGGAGCCGACGTTGTCGGTGTAGCCGCCGCCGTTGCTGAGCATCCAGATCAGCGTCTCGGCCTGCGCCTCTTCGGTGCCGAGCGGCAGCGCGAAGGGGTAGCGCACGCCCTGCGCCTTGAGCGCCTTGGCGTCGGAGACGAGGTCGGCCCAGGTCTTCGGCGGCGTGATGCCGGCCTCGGTGAAGAGCTTCTTGTTGTAGAAGAGGCGGCGGGTGGAGGCGGCGAACGGCATGCCGTACTGCGCGCCCTTGATCTCGCCCGCCTGGCTCATCTGGCCGACGAAGTCGGCCTGCACCGGCACGGAGAGCAGCTTGTCGACGGGGTAGAGCTTGTCCGCCGCGGCGTAGTCGGCGTACGCGCCGATCTGCGCCATGTCGGGCGCGTTGCCCGCGGCGACCATGTCCTTGACCTTCTTGTCGACGACGTCCCAGGTGTAGACGTCGACGTCGACCTTGATGTTCGGGTGTTCCTTCTGGAACCCGGCGGCGACGTCGTCCCAGTACTTCTGGGAGCTGTTCGCCTTGGAGTCGCCGTAGTCGGCCGCGACCAGCTTCAGCGTGACGGCGTCGTCGGAGTCGCCGCTCCCACAGGCGGTGAGCAGCGACGACGCGGCCACCACCCCGAGCGCGGCCGCCACGGTCAGAGTCGTCCTCCCCTTGCGCACTGCCGCACTCCACCCTTGTCCTTCACGCCACAGGCCTGTCCCATGGTCACCTGGAAGGTCTACACCACGTGGGTGCCAGACCGGAAACGAGGGGCACTGGACTAGACCTCTCAAGGGTGGACGCGCGAGACTGTCCCCCGTGAAACATGTCATCGCCCTGGACGTGGGCGGCACCGGGATGAAGGCCGCCCTGGTCGGGGCCGACGGCAAGCTGCTGCACCAGGCACGCCGGGCCACGCAGCGCGAGCGCGGCGCCGACGCGGTCGTGGAGTCGATCCTCGACTTCGCCGCCGAACTGCGCGCGTACGGCGAGAAGCACCTCGGCGAGCCCGCCCGCGCCGCGGGCGTCGCGGTGCCCGGCGTCGTGGACGAGAAGGCCGGGCTGGCCCTCTTCGCCGCCAACCTGGGCTGGCGCGACGTCCCCATGCGGTCGCTGCTCAGCGAGCAGCTCGGCGGCATCCCCGTGGCCCTCGGCCACGACGTGCGCACCGGCGGGCTCGGCGAGGGGCGGCTCGGCGCGGGCAAGGACGCCGACCGGTTCCTGTTCATGCCGCTCGGCACCGGGATCGCGGGCGCCATCGGCATCGACGGCCGCATCGAACCCGGCGCGCACGGCTCCGCGGGCGAGATCGGCCATGTGGTCGTGCGCCCCGGCGGCGTGTCCTGCGGCTGCGGTCAGCGCGGCTGCCTGGAGCGGTACGCCTCCGCCTCCGCGGTCACCCTGGCCTGGCAGGAGGCGAGCGGCGAGGAGAAGGCGACCGCGGCGGACTGCGCGAAGGCCGTCGACGCGGGCGACCCGAAGGCGGCCCGGGTCTGGCAGGACGCGGTGGACGCGCTCGCCGACGGCCTCGTGCTCGCGCTCACTCTCCTGGACCCCCGCACGCTCATCATCGGTGGCGGGCTCGCCGAGGCCGGGGAAACCTTGTTCACACCCCTGCGCGCGGCCGTCGCGGAGCGCGTCACCTTCCAGGCGCTCCCCACGATCGTCCCGGCCGTCCTCGGGGACAGCGCCGGGTGCCTGGGCGCGGGACTGCTCGCCTGGGACCTGCTCGCCGGTGAGAACGATGAAACCGACGACACCGACGACACCGATGACAACACGGAGGTAACCGCCTGATGGCAGAAGCAAAGGTGCTCACCGGCGCCAAGGTGGTGCTGCCCACCGGGACCGTCACCGACGGCCGCGTCATCGTCGACGGCACGAAGATCGCCGGTTCCGCCCCTGAGGGCGCCGCGACGGTCGACCTGAGCGGCCACTGGGTGGTGCCCGGCTTCGTCGACATGCACAACCACGGCGGCGGCGGCGCGTCCTTCACCTCCGGCGCCATCGACGAGGTCCTCACGGGCGTGCGCACGCACCAGCAGCACGGCACGACCACCATCGTGCCGTCCCTCGTCACCAGCGACATGTCCTTCCTCGTGCAGCGCGCGGGGCTGCTCTCCGAGCTGGCCGAGCACGGCGAGATCGCGGGCATCCACTTCGAGGGCCCGTTCATCTCCCCGTGCCGCAAGGGCGCCCACGACGAGACGCTGCTGCGCGACCCCGACCCGGCCGAGGTCCGCAAGCTGCTCGACGCCGCCCGCGGCCAGGCGAAGATGGTCACCCTCGCCACCGAACTGCCCGGCGGCATCGACTCCGTACGCCTCCTCGCCGAGCACGGCGTGATCGCCGCGATCGGCCACACCGACGCCACGTACGAGCAGACGGTCGAGGCCATCGACGCGGGCGCCACGGTCGCCACGCACCTGTTCAACGCGATGCCGGGCCTCGGCCACCGCGAGCCGGGGCCGATCGCGGCGCTCCTGGAGGACGACCGGATCACCGTCGAGCTGATCAACGACGGCACGCATCTGCACCCGGCCGCCCTGGAACTGGCGTTCCATCACAAGGGCGCGGAGCGGGTCGCGTTCATCACCGACGCGATGGACGCGGCCGGGTTCGGCGACGGGCGCTACATGCTCGGCCCGCTGGAGGTCGAGGTGAAGGACAGCGTGGCGCGGCTCGTGGAGGGCGGCTCCATCGCGGGCTCGACGCTCACCCTCGACCGGGCGTTCAAGCGGGCCGTGACCATCGACAAGCTGCCCGTCGAGGACGTGGTCCGCGCCATCTCCGCCAACCCGGCGAGGCTCCTCGGCCTCTACGACAAGGTGGGCTCGCTGGAGCCCGGCAAGGACGCCGACCTCGTGGTCCTGGACGCGGAGTTCGAGGTCAAGGGCGTACTGCGCAAGGGCGAGTGGCTGATCGAGCCGTAACTCCCGGACGGTATGCGGCGGTTGGTCCGCGGTCTGGGCCAACCGCCTTGACTTTGGCATGATCAGGCCCCGTTACTGGAAGTACGCAAGGGGGGTGGGGTCCTGTGATCCTCACGGTCACGCTGAACACCGCACTCGACATCACGTACCGGGTGCGGTCCCTGCGCCCGCACGCGTCGCACCGCGTCACCGAGGTCACCGAGCGGCCCGGCGGCAAGGGGCTGAACGTGGCGCGGGTGCTGGCCGCGCTCGGTCACGAGGTGACCGTGACGGGATTCGTGGGCGGCGCCACGGGCCGCACGCTCCAGGACCAGCTGCTCGGCACCCCGGGCGTCGCGGACGCCCTGGTGCCCGTCTCCGGCGCGACCCGCCGCACGATCGCCGTCGTCGACGCGTCGAGCGGCGACACGACGCAGCTCAACGAGCCGGGGCCGACGATCACGCCCGCCGAGTGGGCGGCCTTCCAGGAGGCGTACGCGGATCTGCTGCGCTCGGCGTCCGCGGTGGCGCTGTGCGGCAGCCTGCCGCCGGGCGTCCCGGTCGGCGCCTACGCGACGCTCGTACGGGCCGCGCGGGCCGCCTCGGTGCCCGTGCTCCTCGACACCAGCGGCGAACCGCTGCGGCGCGGCGTCGCGGCCCGCCCCGACCTGGTGAAGCCGAACGCGGACGAACTGGCCGAACTCACAGGACAGCACGAGCCGTTGCAGGCCATGAAGGACACGCGTCGGCGCGGCGCGCACGCGGTCGTGGCCTCGCTCGGCGCGGAGGGGTTGTGCGCCCTCACTCCGGACGGCGAGTGGCGGGCCCCGGCGCCCGGACGCCTGCGCGGCAACCCGACGGGCGCGGGCGACTCGGCGGTGGCCGGCCTGCTGTCCGGCCAGGCGGACCACCTGCCGTGGCCCCAGCGCCTCGCCCGCGCGGTGGCGCTGTCCGCGGCGACGGTGGTGGCACCCGTGGCCGGCGAGTTCGATTCGGCGACGTACGAGGACCTGGTGGGCCGGGTAGCGGTGGCGGAACAGGTCGGCGCAGCTTGACCAATTAAGCCCCTGCGGCGATTGAGCAGCGGGGTCCGGGGCAGAGCCCCGGGGCGCTCGCCGGGTGGCCGTGGCTGGGCTTGGGGCTCTGCCCCATACCCCGCGCCTCAATCGCCGGCGGGGCTTGATCCGCTCAGCCCTGCGTCAGCCACATCCGGTCAAAATTGGCGTCGCACTTGTTGCCCTGCTCACAGGAGACCGTGATCGCGTTGGTCCCCTTGGTGAGCTGGACGATGGCCCACGTGTTCGTCCAGCCCTTCGCCCAGTCGCCTTCCTTGGCGCCGGCGAAGTTCGTCATGTTCAGCGGGCGGGACTGCTTCTTGCCGTTGACGTCGATCGTGGCGTCGGAGTCCTTGCCGGGCACCCCGTAGTCGACGTGCAGCTTGTACGCGCCGTCCTTCGGGATGTCGCTGACGGTCCAGGTCAGGCTCGCGCCCACCTTGTTGAACCCGGCGACGTACACCCCGCCGTCGGCCTTCGCGCCCTGCACGTCGGAGGCGGTGGACGTGCCGCCCGCCAGCTTCAGGGTCTTCGCGTCGGTCTTCGGCAGGTCGACCGGCTTCGCGGACGCCGACTTCGAGGGCTTCTCGCTCGGCTGCACCGACTCCGAACCGCCGGACGGCTTGCCGCCGGCCTCGCCCTTGTCGTCCTCCGAGTCGTTGCTCAGCATGGCGACGCCGATGCCGATGACGACGGCCGCGACCACGGCGACCGCACCGATCAGCAGCGCCTTCGTGTTCGGACCACGACCGCGGCCACCGCCGCGCATGGGCGCCGTCGGCGGACCCGGCTGGCTGGGAACGCCGCCGCCGGGCACCGTCTCGGGGGCCTGGTAGTGCGCGTTCGGCTGCTGGTACGCCTGGGTCGGCTGGGTCTGCCCGTACTGGCGCTCACCGACCGTACGGATCTGATTGGCCCGGTAGGAGGACCGCGGGCTCGGGTAGCCGTAGCCACCGCCCGCGCCCTCGGGCGGGGTCGCCCCGGCCGCCTGCCCGTCGGCGTACAGATAGCCGAACGGATCGTCGTCCTCGGGCGTGGTGCTCCCGCTGTTGTTGCCGGGCGCCATCCCAGATCACTCCCTACACGTTGCTTACCTCGGCGAGGGTACCCGCTGCGAGTGACCCCACGGCGTGGCCTTGACCTCACCGGGACCGCGGAACCGCGCCCAATGTAGGGGCTATCCGGCCCGCCTGTGCTGCTTACTACGTGATCTTTTCTCTACGTACATGCGCTGGTCAGCGGATTGCAGCACTTCCTCCGCCGTCATGCCGCAGTGGGCCCAGCCGATGCCGAAACTGGCCCCTACCCGGACCGCGCGGCCGTCCACCCGAATCGGCGGAATGATGGCGTTCCGCAACCTGACGGCGAGGTCCTGGGCGTCCTCGCGGCCGAGCCCGTCGGCGAGCACCACGAACTCGTCACCGCCGAGCCGGGCGACCGTGTCCCCGTCCCGTACGACGCTGGTCAGGCGGCGGGCGACCTCGATGAGGACGGCGTCGCCCGCGTTGTGACCGAACCGGTCGTTGATCGACTTGAAGCCGTCGAGGTCGCAGAAGAGGACGGCGAGGCCCTTCGTGCCGTTGTCGGCGCCGGAGGACTCGTCGTGCTCGGGCGCGGCGACGTGCACATGGTGGTCGAAGCCGTCGAAGCCCTCGTAGAGGTTCGACTGGTGCGGGACGGGGGCGCCGAAGTCGAAGCCGATCCCGTTCGCGTCCGCGCCGCGGTGGTCGCCGTAGGCCGCGTCGAGGGAGTCGATGGCGCTGGGGCCCGGCTCCTGGGGGCGGCGGCACAGCCGGGCGGACAGGCGGGCGCGCAGCTCCGCCGAGTTCGGCAGGCCGGTGAGCGAGTCGTGCGAGGCGCGGTGGGCGAGGTGCAGCTCGCGGCGCTTGCGCTCCTCGATGTCCTCGACGTGGGTGAGCAGGAAGCGCGGCCCGTCGGCGGCGTCGGCGACCACGGAGTTGCGCAGGGACACCCAGACGTACGTGCCGTCCCGGCGCGCGAGGCGCAGCTCGGCGCGGCCGCCCTCGGCGGAGGTGCGCAGCAGGGTGCCGATGTCCTCGGGGTGCACGAGGTCGGAGAACGAATAGCGGCGCATCGCGGAGGCCGGGCGGCCCAGCAGGCGGCACAGCGCGTCGTTGGTCCGCAGGATGCGGCCGTGCTGGTCGCCGCCCATCTCGGCGATGGCCATCCCGGAGGGCGCGTACTCGAAGGCCTGCCGGAAGCTTTCCTCGCTGGCCCGCAGCGCCTGCTGCTCGCGCTCCAGGCGGACCAGGGCGCGCTGCATGTTGGACCGAAGCCGTGCGTTGCTGATCGCGATGGCGGCCTGGAAGGCGTACATCTGGAGGGCCTCGCGGCCCCAGGCGCCGGGGATGCGGCCGTTGCGCGGGCGGTCGACGGAGATCACGCCGAGCAGTTCGCCGCCGGAGGTCCCCGTCGCGTACATCGGCGCGAAGAGCCGGTCGGCGGGGTGCCACTCGTCCTCGAAGCGGGGCGGCGGGCCCGCGGTGAACCACTGCGGCACGTCGTCCTCGTCGAGCACCCAGCCCTCGGTGTGCGGGATGAAGCGCAGCTCGCCCCACTGCTTGCCCATGGCGAGGCGGCGGTCCCACGCGTCGCGGGAGCCCACGCGCCCGGTGATCAGCGCCTCGGCCGCGGAATTGCCCGAGAAGGCGGCGACGACCAGGTCACCGTCGGGACGTACGAGGTTCACGCACGCCAGCTCGTAGCCGAGCCCGCTCACGACGCCGTCCGCGACGGTCTGCAGGGTGTCGGCCAGACTGCGGGCGGTGTTCATGTCCGCCATCACCTGGTGCAGCTGACGCAGGGTCGCAAGACGGACGTACGGCTCCGACTCGGTCTCCATGCTCAGTTCTCCCCGAGACCTCGACAGCACTCCAGAATTCGGATCGGTTCGCTTCGCACGTGCAGCAGCACGTTCATCAGCAGTGTCGACGCCACTGAATCACAGCGAGCTGTGCACCCGGTACACAGGGTCAACAAATTATGGCTCCTGTGACTCAAGTCACAGCAGGAGATGAAGGATTGAGTCGCCTTACTGGGCGGGTTCTGTGCGTTTCCTGAACACGAAACGCGCCCATGGTCCTAGGACCGGCCTCGGTCGTCGGCCCGATGCGGGGCGCGTGGGTGCGCGGCTAGCGTTGAAGGCGTGTTGAAGACGTCCCCCGCCACTTCTGTCCCCTCCCCCACGGCCCCCTCAGCCCCTGCCGGGCATGCTGAGGGGGTGAGCAACGACGAGTTCCGTGCCGCCCTGTCCCGCCTGGCCGCAGGCGTCGTCCTGCTGACCTCGCACGAGCCGCAGCTCGACCCCGACGGTCCGGCCGGCGAGGACGCGGGCATGACGGCGACGGCCTTCATGTCCGTCTCCCTCGACCCGCCGCTGGTGATGGTGTCGCTGCGCAACAGCTCCCGCATGGACGACCTCCTGGACGATCAGCCGCTGTGGGCGGTGTCGGTCCTCTCGGAGTCCCAGAGCCACATCGCGGGCCGCTTCGCCATGAAGGGGCGGCTGAGCGACCGGCTCCTGTTCCAGGACATCCCGTACGTACGCGGCGAGCACACGGGCGCTCCGCTGGTGGGCGGGGCGCTGGCGACGCTGGAGTGCCGGACGGAGAACACGGTGGTGGCGGGCGACCACACCCTGGTCATCGGCCGTGTCCTCTCGGCCGCCCTCCCCAGCGCGGAGGGCGGCCCCCTCATGTACTTCCGCGGCAAGTACCGCAACCTGGGCTAGGCCGACTCAGGACCAGTCCCGCCCCGACCGCCCCCGCTTCGTGTCGGAGCGGGCCTTCTTCTGGCGGAGGCGGCGTTCGTTGACGCCGCGGGAGACGCGGGTGGGGCGGCGCGGCTTCGGCGGGGGCGCGGTGGCCTCGGCCAGGAGCGCCGCGAGGCGGACCACCGCCGTCTCCCGGTTGCGCCACTGCGAGCGGTGCTCCGAGGCCCGTACGGAGATCACGCCGTCCACGAGGCGGGAGGCGAGCCGCTCCAGGGCCCGCTCCTTCCACACCGGCGGCAGCGATTCCGTCGCCGCGAGGTCGAAGCGCACCTCCGCCGCCGAGTCGGACGTGTTCACGTGCTGGCCGCCCGGCCCCGACGACCGCGAGAAACGCCAAAGGAGCTCGGCCTCCGGAAGGACGACCGAGCCGCGGATGGGATGAGGACCGGACATGCGTCCATGGTCGCTCGTTCGTACGGCCCGCGTCACCCGTATTTCCGGGGCCGACGGGCCCGTACGGGCATCGGGGTAAAGAAAGTAAAGCGACCTGGAACCTTCCCCACCCCTCACGGCGTTGCTACTGGTACGAGTAGCTTCGGCTGCACACGTACAACCGAGTACGTCCGTATTTAACGAGGGAAGGACTCCCGAACCATGGCTGTAAGCCTGTCCAAGGGTGGCAACGTCTCGCTCACCAAGGAGGCTCCGGGCCTGACCGCTGTCACCGTGGGCCTCGGCTGGGACGTCCGCACCACCACCGGCACCGACTTCGACCTCGACGCGTCGGCCATCGCGGTCAACCCCGAGGGCAAGGTCTACTCGGACGGCCACTTCGTCTTCTTCAACAACAAGCAGACGCCGGACCAGTCCATCGTCCACACCGGCGACAACCGCTCCGGCGAGGGCGCGGGCGACGACGAGGCGATCAACGTCAACCTGTCGGCCCTGCCGGCCGACGTCGACAAGATCGTCTTCCCGGTCTCGATCTACGACGCCGAGACCCGCACGCAGAACTTCGGCCAGGTTCGCAACGCGTACATCCGCATCGTGAACCAGACCGGCGGCACCGAGATCGCGCGCTACGACCTCTCCGAGGACGCCGCGACGGAGACCGCGATGGTCTTCGGCGAGCTGTACCGCAACGGCGCGGAGTGGAAGTTCCGCGCCGTGGGCCAGGGCTACGCCTCGGGCCTGGTCGGCATCGCGCAGGACTTCGGCGTGAACGTCTGACGTTCGCCGAGCAGTTGGGGCCGGGCCCCGGTTCGCCGCGCACAGCGGCGGGCCGGGGCCCGTTCCTTTCGGCCACACCCATCGATTAACGGACAATCACCGACGCCAGTCGGACACGAACCGGCAAAGTTTTGACAGGTCTCTGTCACCAGGTTGATCGCGGGTGCCACTCTCCCTCCGAACCCCCCACGCACCCATCCCCACACGGGTACCTAAGGAGTCCGAGTGAGAATCCGCTCTACCGCTCCCCGCCTCGCCGCTCTCGCCGCGTCCGCCGCCATGGTGGTCGTCGGTGTCACGGCCGGCACCTCGGCCACCGCCGCCACGGACCGTGCGGCCGGCGCCACGGCGCAACCGCTCAGCGCCTCCCAGCGGGCCACCGCCCTCAAGGACGCGCAGGCCGAATCCGCCACGACAGCCGAGCAGCTGAAGCTCGCCGACGGCGAGAAGCTGGTCGCCCGCGACGTCGTCAAGGACGCCGACGGCACCACGCACACCCGCTACGAGCGCACCTTCGACGGACTGCCCGTCCTCGGCGGCGACCTCGTCGTGCACACCGCCAAGGGCGGCGACCTCAAGGGCACCACCAAGGCGCGCAAGGGCTCCATAACCGTGGCGTCCACGGACGCCGCCACCAGCACCGCCACCGCGAAGAAGTCCGCGAAGTCCGCCGCTGGCGACTCGGTCAAGGGCGCCACCGCCGACTCCGCGCACAAGGTCGTCTGGGCCGCCGACGCGAGCAGGGCGCCCGCCCTCGCGTACGAGACCGTCGTCAAGGGCACCCAGCGCGACGGCACGCCCAGCGAGCTGCACGTGATCACCGACGCCGACAGCGGCAAGGTGTTCTACAAGTACCAGGCCATCGAGAACGGCACCGGCACCAGCATGTACGGCGGCTCCGTCGAGGTCGGCTCCACCGCCGCCTCCGGCGGCTACGACCTGGTCGACGGCGCCCGCGGCGGCCACAAGACGTACGACCTGAAGGGCGGCACGTCCGGCACCGGCACCCTCTTCCACGACGCCGACGACAAGTGGGGCGACGGCACCGCCGCCGACCGCCAGACCGCCGCCGTCGACGCCGCCTACGGGGCCGCCGAGACCTGGGACTTCTACAAGGAGTCCCTGAACCGCAGCGGCATCGCGGGCGACGGCAAGGCCGCCTACTCCCGCGTCCACTACGGCAACGCCTACGTCAACGCGTTCTGGGACGACAGCTGCTTCTGCATGACGTACGGCGACGGCATCGGGAACACCCACCCGCTGACCTCGCTCGACGTCGCCGGTCACGAGATGAGCCACGGACTGACCTCCGCCACGGCGAACCTCAACTACAGCAAGGAGTCCGGCGGCCTCAACGAGGCGACGTCCGACATCCTCGGCACCGCGGTGGAGTTCGCCGCGAACAACTCCGCGGACGTCGGCGACTACCTCGTCGGCGAGAAGATCGACATCAACGGCGACGGCACCCCGCTGCGCTACATGGACAAGCCGAGCAAGGACGGCAAGTCCGTCGACTCCTGGTCGCGCTCCACGGGCCGCCTCGACGTGCACTACTCGTCCGGCGTCGCCAACCACTTCTTCTACCTGCTCAGCGAGGGCAGCGGAAAGAAGACCATCAACGGCGTGAACTACGACTCGCCCACCTCCGACGGCTCCACCGTCTCCGGCATCGGCCGGGACAAGGCCGTGCAGATCTGGTACAAGGCGCTGTCCACGTACATGACGTCCACGACCGACTACGCGGCCGCACGCGCGGCCACGATCAAGGCGGCCGGCGACCTGTACGGCGCGAGCGGCACGGAGGCGACGACCGTCGCCGCCGCCTGGAAGGCCGTGAACGTCAACTAGCCGATTCTGGCTTGCCGTTCCCGTACAGCCAGGTCTCCCAGACCCCGGCAAGGGCCTCGCCCCTGCCGGGGTTCTTCCGTTCCACGTACGCGGTGAAGTCGTCCGTGCCGGCGTTCCCGTACTTGTTGTCCTGCGCCCAACTCTTCAGCAGCATAAAGAAGTTGGCGTCGCCGATCGTTTCGCGGACCTTGTGCAGCACCATCGCGCCGCGGTCGTAGACCGGGTCGTCGGAGAGGTGCGCGGCGTTCGGCGGCTTCGCGGGCGGGAAGGACCAGACGCCGTCGCTCGCGGGCCGCTTCATGACCGCGTCGAAGGTCTCCTGGGCCGTGTCCCCGCCGTGGTCCTCGTCCCACAGCCACTCCGCGTACGTCGCGAAGCCCTCGTTCAGCCACATGTCGCGCCACGACTTCGGGGTGACCGAATCGCCGTACCACTGGTGCGCCGTCTCGTGGACGAGCAGGCCGAGGTCGGGGGCGCCGGGGTAGACGGGCCGGTTCTGGGTCTCCAGGGCGTAGCCGACGTCACCGGCCCGGTCGACGATCGCGCCCGTGGACGAGAACGGGTACGCGCCGAACCTCTTCGCACCCCAGTCGACGACCTCCGGCAGCCGGTCGAGCACCTTCGCGCTCGCCTTCGCCTCGGCCGGGTCGACGGCGGTGTGGATGGGGATCCCGGTGGGCGTGCGGCCCCGCTCGGTCTCGAACTCCCCGACGGCGACGGTCGCCAGATAGCTCGCCATCGGCTGCCGCACCCGCCAGTCGTACGCGGTGCGCCGCCCGTCGGACGACTTCCTCGCGCTCCTCAACTCCCCGTTGGAGACGGCCTGTACGCCGGTGGGGACCGTGATCCGGATGTCGTACTTCGCCTTGTCCGAGGGGTGGTGGTTGCCGGGGAACCAGGCCATGGCGCCGGTCGGTTCGCCGAGCGCGAGGGCGCCGTCGGCGGTGCGCAGCCAGCCCTCGCCCGTGCCGTCCGGGTCGGTGACCGTGACGGGTTCGCCGTCGTAGTGGACGGTGGCGCGGAAAGTGTGGCCCTTGGGCAGCTCGTCGTGCGGTCGCACGGTCACCTCGTGCCCGGCGCGGCTGGCGACGGCCCGCTCGCCGTCGACGGTGACCTTCCGGACCGTGAGGCCCTTGAGGTCCAGGTTGAACGCGCTGAGCGCCTGGCCGGCGGTCGCGGTGATCTCGGCGGTCCCGGACAAGTGCCTGGTGTCCGGGTCGTAGGAGAGGTCGAGGGCGTAGTGGCCGACGTCGTAGCCGCCGTTGCCGAGCTTGGGGAAGTACGGATCGCGCAGGCCCGAGGCGCCGGGCGTGCCGTGGACGCCGCCGTCGCACGCGGCGACGGCGGCGAGGGCGCTGAGCAGGGCGGCGGGGAGGCGGAGTCGGCGGCGCACGCCGAGATCTTATGGCCCGCTTGCCCCGGTACCGGCGCCCGGCAGGACCTCAGAGGACGGCGATCCCCAACGGCCGCTCCCCCGCGGCC
Source organism: Streptomyces sp. NPDC059897 (assembly GCF_042730865.1). NCBI lineage: Bacteria > Bacillati > Actinomycetota > Actinomycetes > Kitasatosporales > Streptomycetaceae > Streptomyces > Streptomyces sp. NPDC059897. The sequence goes on from NZ_JBHWKQ010000064.1 coordinate 23,130, forward strand.
AGTCGGCGGGTGTCGCCGCTGTCGATGTCGACGACGGTGATCCCGTTCCAGTAGCCGTCGCGGGTGAAGCCGCCGGTGACGTACGCGGTCCCGCCGTCCTCGGAGACGGCGACGTCCTCGTGCGGCCCGTCGAGCGGCACGACCTTCTCCTTGCCGCCGGGCGTACGGACGGTGAGCGAGGGGCCCTCGTCCTCGGACGGGTCGATGGGGCCGGTGCCGACGGCGAGGAGCGTCCCGTCGGGGGTGATCGTGACGCCGTGCTGATGCGTGTTCGCGGTCATCCGCTCGACGGTCGAGCGGCCGGTGTCCGGGTCGACCACGACGAGCCGCTCGCCCTCGAAGGGGAAGAGCAGCCTGCCGTCGGAGGGCCGTACGGCCGCGTAGTGCGGCTTCAGCCACGAGCCGAGACCGCCTTCGGTGCCGTACGGGGCGACCTCGATCCGGCGGGTGTCACCGCTGTCCGTGTCGAGGACGGTGACGTCGAAGGAGTCGTGATCGGTGGCGTACACCTGGCTCCCGTCGCGCGACACGTCGACGTCGAAGGGCCGCCGGCCGACGGAGGCGGTGTCGGTGACCTTCTCGGACTCGGTGTCGATGGTCTCCAACGCCCCGTTCCCGCCGGGGACATTGACGCCCACGTACGCGTGCCTGCCGTCGGGCGCGAGGGCGATGCCCATGCCGCCGCCGCGGTACTCGCCGTCGGTGACGGGGCCGAGGCCCTCGGTCTCGTACGGGATCAGGGCCTCGCGCTCGCGGCTGTCCGTGTCGACGACCGCGACGCCCTCGGCGGTGGCGACCCAGGCCCGGCCGTCGTCACCGACGACGAGCCCGTACGGGGCATGGCCGACCTTCACCGAGTCGAAGGCGCCCTCGCCGCGGGCCGGGTCGACGAAGGAGACGGTGTCGGAGCCGAAGTCGGCGACAAGGAGGGTGCCGTCGGGGGTCTTGGCGGCCTTGGAGGTCTTGGGGGTCTTGGGGGTCTTGGGGCTTTTGGATGCCTCGGAGGCTTCGGGGGTTTCGGAGGACTGCTTCTTCGTGGGGGAACTCGCCTTACGGGGAGGGGTGTTGGCTTCGTCCTGCGTCGCGGCGCAGCCGGTCGCGAGGACCGCGACGGCGACCGCCGCGAGGACCGCGCGCCTCACCGCACGGCCCGCAACAGGCCGGCGATCTCGGCGAAGCCACGCCGCTCGGCGTGTTCGAGGGGGGTCGTGCCGTCGCCGTCGGGCAGATCGGGGGTGGCACCCGCCGTGATGAGCAGCTCGACGATCTCCTGGTGCGCGCGGCCGCCGTCGCCGAGGATCACGGCCTCCAGCAGGGCGGTCCAGCCGAGCCTGTTGACGTGGTCGACGTTGATGTCGGTCTCGCGGAGCACGGCGCGCACGTAGTCGACGTGGCCGCGTTCGGCGGCCGGGATGACGGAGATGCCGCCGAACCGGTTGGTGACCTTCAGGTCGGGCCGGGCGGGCAGCAGAGCGCGCAGCATCGCCACGGAGCCGGTGACACCGGTGGCGAGCCACGCGCTGTCGTCCCGCTCGTCCTGGGCGTTCGGGTCGGCGCCGGCCGCGACGAGGACCTCGGCGACGGCGACATGGTCGTTCAGGGAGGCGAGGAGGAGCGGCGTACGACGGTTCGCGTCACGGGCCTCGACGTCGGCGCCCGCCGCGAGCGCGGCCCGCACGGCGCCGGCGTCACCGTGCGCGGCGGCGGCGAGGAGCGTGCGGTTGATCTCGGTGTGCTGCATGGTGCGGCTCCATAGGTCCCCTGCGCGCCGCAGGATCGTGCCGGTAGATATCGAGTGCACGTACATCGTGGCTGGTCGCTCCGTGCCGGTAGTTCAAGCCCCGTCGGCGATTGAGGCTGCTCAATCGCCGCAGGGGCTCGAACGGGTCGGCCGCGTCCTACTTGAGGGTCGCCACGCCCGCCTGGGCGAACTTCTCGTCCAGGTCGCCGGAGGGCGCACCGGCGACACCGATGCCCGCGATGGGCGCGTTGTCGGCGGTGACCGGGGCCCCGCCCGCGAGGAACAGCGTGCCGGGGATGTCCTTCAGGTTCGGCGCCTGCTCGAGACGCTTCGTCAGCTCGGAGGTGGGCGCGTTCCAGGACACCGCGGTGTACGCCTTCTTCACGGCGGACTCCGGCGACTGCGGACCCGCACCGTCACCGCGCAGCTCGACGATCGTGTTGCCGTTGCGGTCGACGACGGCGACGGAGACCTTCTGGTTCTCCTTCTTCGCGGCCTTGAGCACGGCCTGCGCGGCGTCGGTCGCGGCGTCCACGGTGAGGTGCTTGGACTCGAAGGTGTTGCCGGCCTTGGCGGCGGCGGGCTTGGCGGCGGCGGGCTTGGCGGCGGCGGCCTGCGCGGCCGGCTCCGAGTCCGCGGCGCTCGCCGAGTACGCGCCGAACCCGCCGACGGCGATGGCGGCGGCCAGCGTGGTGCCGGTGATGAGGCGGGTGCGCTTCGAGACCTTCTTGGCGTGCTGCATGGGAACGACTCCTGGGTGAAGGGGGAGAGCTGCGAGTAGAGGGAGGAGAGGTCGACCGGGAGGCGCTTGCCGTTCCGCCGTCCCGCTCTGCCTTCAATCCTGGGTCCGGAACCGGCCCCCACCCGTCGACGTACCGGCTCGTCGCGGCGCGCCGGGCGGTCGACGCCGGGGTCATCCGATCGGTTGACCCCAGGGGCGTACAACCCGGCGACAATGGGATTGTTTGCCCAGGTCGACGCCGTAAGGAGGTGCGGGAACCGTGACCCGGAACCGACCGGAGCCCGCCGACAACGGCGTCCACCACAGCGACGGCTACGACACCGACATCCGCCGCCTCACCGCGGTCATGCACGCCTCGTTCTTCCTGCTCCTGGCCGTGGCCCTGGCGCGCTTCCTGCTGCGCCACTCGCACGACGAGCGCAGCCCGTGGATCGTCGCGCTCTCGGCGGTCGTGGCGCTGCTGTACGGGGCCGGGCTCGTACGGGGTCTCGCGGGGCGGGCCACGGTCGGGCAGCGGGTGTGGCTGACGCTGGTGGTCGTGGTGTGGGTGGTGCTCACGGTGCTCGCGCCGAGCTTCGCGTGGTGCGCCGTGCCGCTCTTCTACACGGGCCTGCGCACGCTGCCGACCCGCCCCGCGCTCGTCCTGGTGGGGCTCCTGACGGTGCTCGTCATCCTCGCCCAGCTGCGGCTCGCCGGCCGTCTCGACCCGGACCTGCTGCTCGGCCCGCCGGCCGTCACGGTGATCGCCACCGCCGTGTTCCTTCAGATGAAACGGCAGGCCGCACGGCAGCGCAGGCTCATCGACGACCTGATCCGCACCCGCCGCGAACTGGCCGCGTCCGAGCGCCGCGAGGGCACGCTCGCCGAGCGGCAGCGGCTCTCCATGGAGATCCACGACACCCTGGCGCAGGGTCTGTCCAGCCAACAGATGCTGTTGCAGGCGGCTGAGCGGGTGTGGGAGGCGGACCCCGGCAAGGCCCGCGCGCACGTCGGCACGGCCGCGTCGATCGCCGAGCACAACCTCACCGAGGCGCGCCGCTTCGTGCACGATCTGGCCCCCGCCGACCTGGCCAGTGGGCTGACGGAGGCGCTGCGGGCGGTGGCCTCGCGGGAGTCCGGCGACCGGATCGCCGTCCAGGTCCGCGTCGACGACGACGGGCGCGCGGACCGACTGCCCGACCGGGTGCAGTCGGCACTGCTGCGGATCGCGCAGGGGGCGCTGGCGAACGTGCGGGAGCACTCGGGGGCGGGCAGCGCGGTGATCACGCTGACGCTGCTCGACGACCAGGTGGTCCTCGACGTCGCCGACGACGGGCGGGGGTTCGATCCCGCCGCGTTGCCCTCCGGGGCGTCCGGGGTGCGGGGGCACGGGATTCCGGCGATCCGGGCGCGGGTGCGGCAGCTGGGTGGCAGGTTGTCGCTCGAGTCGGCGCCGGGTGAGGGGGCGGTGGTCTCCGCGGCGATTCCGCTTTCACCGGCGACGGGGTTGACGCCTCGGGGCTCCGCCCCGGACCCCGCGCCTCAATCGCCGGCGGGGCTTGAATTGCCCAGCCGCCCCGGCACGGAGGCGGATGTACCCAACCGGCACCGGCGCTTGAATGATGAAACGGAGTCGTCATGACCCAGCCCATCCGCATCCTCCTCTGCGACGACCACGTGGTCGTGCGCGCCGGATTGCTCGCGTTGCTCGACAGTGCCGCGGACATCGAGGTCGTCGGGGAGGCCGGGGGCGGGGAGGAGGCCATCGCGCTGGTCGCGAAGGTCCGGCCCGACGTCGTCCTCATGGACCTCCAGCTGGGCGAGGGCATCGACGGCGTGGAGACCACCCGCCGCCTCACATCGGGACCGGAGCCCACCCCGCACGTCCTGGTCCTGACCACCTACGACACCGACGCCGACATCACCCGCGCCATCGAGGCGGGCGCGACGGGCTATCTGCTCAAGGCGGAGCGGCCCGAGGAACTGTTCGCCGCGATCCACGCCGCGGCGGAGGGCCGCACCGCGCTGTCCGCCCCGGTGGCGAGCCGCGTCATGGCCAATATGCGCAAGCCGCGGCCCACCCTCACCGACCGCGAGCGCGACATCCTCGCCCAGCTCGCGCACGGCCTCGGCAACCGGGAGATCGCCAAGGCCCTGTTCATCAGCGAGGCCACGGTCAAGACCCACCTGGGCCGGATCTACGACAAGCTCGGCGTCGACACCCGGGCCGGTGCCGTATCGGTGGCCAAGGAGCAGCGACTGCTCCCGTAAGGACTGGCCCGGGCCACGCTCGTGAGTACCGGTCCTGCGCCCGTGCCCGGACCGGGCCCACTCTCGTGCCGGCCATGGCCCCGCCCGTGACACCATCTCTACGTGCTCGACATCGGTTACGCCCTCTCCCGCCGCTTCCCGGACCCGCCGCAGACGGACTACCGGCGCGCGGACGTCCACGCGCTGCGCCACGACCTGTTCTGCGGCGATGTGTACCTGGCCGACACCAAGGCCGACCAGGAAGTGTCCACAGCCTGGGGATGGGTTCCGGTGCTCGACTTCGCGTGGGCGCTGTGCGACATCGTCGAGCAGCTGGACCGGGACCCGCTCGGCAGCCGCTCCGCCACCCCGCAGCTCGCCGAGCTGGACTTCACGGAGTCGAGCGACCGCATGCTCTTCGAGCGCCGCTTCGGCTGGGTGGACATCGAGGCCGACTGGATGCCGGCCGAGGAGCCCGCGCTGACCTTCTCCCACTCCGCGCTGCGCCGCGAGGCCCGGGACTTCCTGCACGACCTGATCGCCGACCTCACGGACATGCACGAGGACCTGGCCGACAACCCGGCCGTGTGGGACCTCCAGGCCCGCTTCCCCCGCCTCCCGTAACCCGCTGCTCCCCAGAGGGACGCCTACTCCACCCGCACCCCCAGCTCCGCCGCGAACACCCCGGCCAGATCCAGGAGTTGGGCCGGTGAGATCACCGCGCCGCCCAGCCGGTCCACGCCCCGCGCGATCCCCAGCTCCGCCGCGTCCCGCAGGTCGACGTCCGTCAGGGTCGCCGCCGAGAAGTCGGCGCCCTTCAGCGCGCAGCCCGCGAACTCCACCCGCTCCAGGCGAGCGCCCCCGAAGTCCGGCTCCACCAGCACGCAGCCCTCGAACACGACGTCCTTGAGGCGCGCCTTGCGCAGATTCAGGTAGTCGATCTTCCCGCCCCTGATCACCACCCGCTCCAGGGCCGCCCCGTGCAGCTGCACCCCGCCGAGCCGGGCGTCCACCACCTCCACGTCCCGCAGCGTCGCCTCCGCGAGGTTCGTCCCCACGCCCCGTACGTCGGTGAGCCTCGAGTCGATGAATCTGGCCCGCGCGAGGCCCGCCTCGTCGAGCCCGCACGCCGCCAGCGCGCAGTCCATGAACCGCGCCCCGACCCCCTCCTGCCCGGCGAGGTCGACGCCCCGGAACTCCAGCCCGTCGTAATCCCCGTCGGGTTCGAGACCGCGCCCCTCCCACGGCGCCAGCGGAGGCAGCCGCACCTGCGGCCGCCGCGCCTTCTTCACCTTCGCCGGAGCCCGGCCCCCCGCCGCTCCGGCGGACCGCCCCGCACCACCACCACGCCTGTCGCTCATGACCCCATGCTGCACGCCGCCACTGACAATCCCCGGCCGACCCCAAGTGACCTGCGCGAACGGCCCGATGTCACATCCGCGCCCACCCCGCACGTCGTATCCGTGAAGGCCGCCCGTACGCCCGACCACGCACTCAGGAGCACCCATGCGTCACCCCACCCCCGCGCTCACCGTCATCGGCGGAGGTCTCGCCGGTCTCACCGCCGCGATCACCGCGGCGGAGGCGGGCGCGCGCGTCACCCTGCACGAAGCGCACCACACGCTCGGCGGCCGGGCCCGCACCGCCGAGGGCCCCCACCTCACCCACGAGGGCCCGCACGCCCTCTACAACGGCGGCCCGCACTGGACCTGGCTGCGCCGCCGCGAGCTGCTCGGTCCGCTCGCCCCGATCCCGCCGCTCGAAGGCGCCCGGCTGCGCTTCCACCGCGACGGCGCGCTGCGCCGCACCCCGCCCGCGGGGCTCCTGCGCCTCCTGCGCCACAGGCCCGAACGCGCGCCCGTGGACGAGGACTTCACCACGTGGGCCACCCGCCTCGCGGGCCCGGACGCGGCCCGCGCCGCCGCCCACTACACGGCCGTCGCCCTGTTCCACCACGACCCCGGATCGCTCGCGGCCCGCTTCGTCCAGGAGCGTCTGCGCCGCACCGCCAAGGTGCCGCCCGAGGCGCAGTACCCGGTCGGCGGCTGGTCCTCGGTCGTCGACCGGATGGCGTCCCGCGCCTGGAACCTCGGCGTGCGCATGGAGACCCTGAGCCGCATCGACTGCGTGCCCACCGACACCCCCGTCGTCGTCGCCACCTCGCTCGACGCGGCCCGCAGGCTCCTGGGCGACCCGTCCCTGACCTGGGACAGCGGCCGTACGACACTGATCGATCTGGCCGTCCGCAGCCGCCGCGGCGACGCCTTCGCGGTGTCGGGCATCGACTTCCCGGCCTGGATCGAACGGTTCACCGCGCAGGACAAGACCCTCGCCCCGCACGGCGAGAGCCTGATCCAGGGCCAGGTCCCGGTCGCACCCGACGAGTCCAAGGCGGACGGTTCCGCACGCGCCGACGGCCTGCTCGACCTCGCGTTCCCTGGCTGGCGCGAGCGCACGACGTGGCGGCGCGACGCCCTCGCCCAGGGGCGCACGGGAGCCCTCGACCGCCCCGGCACGACCTGGCGCGACCGCCCCGCGATCGACCGCGGCGAGGGCGTCTACCTGGCGGGCGACATGGTGGCGGCGCCCGGCGTCCTGTCGGAGGTCTCCTTCACCAGCGCCATCGAGGCGACGACGCTGGCGCTGCGGCGGCGCGCCCTCACCCGCGGCCTTGACCTCGACCGAGCTTGAGGTCGAAGACTGGCGCCAGGCCGCACAAGCCCGCCCGCCAGGGACCGCACACCGCCCACAGGAGCTGTCATGCACGCCGTCCGCCTGCACGCCTTCGGCCCCGCCGAGAACCTCACGTACGAGAAGACCGAGGACCCCGAGCCGGGCCCCGGACAGGTGCGGATCGCGGTCGCGGCCGCGGGCGTGCACCTGCTGGACACCGCGATCCGCTCCGGCGTCCAAGGGCCGCTGCCGGCCCTTCCCGAACTGCCCACGATCCCCGGCCGCGAGGTCGCCGGCACCGTCGAGTCGCTCGGCCCGGACACCGACCCCGCCTGGCTCGGCAAGAACGTCGTCGCCCACCTCGGCATGGTCCCCGGCGGCTACGCCGAGCTCGCCGTCACGGACGCCGACCGGCTCCACGAGATCCCGGCCGGCCTGGACCCGGCGGGCGCCGTCGCCATGATCGGCACGGGCCGCACGGCCCTCGGCATCCTGAGCTTCACCACCGTCACCCCCGACACCGTCGCGCTCGTCCCCGCCGCCGCGGGCGGCATCGGCACGCTCCTCGTGCAGTACGTGAAGCACGCGGGCGGCACCGCGATCGGCCTGGCGGGTGGACCGGGGAAGACGGCCGCGGTCGAAGCGAACGGCGCCGACCTCGCCCTCGACTACAACGACCCCGACTGGGCGGAAAAGGCCCGGGAGTTCCTCTGCGGCCGGGACGCCACCGTCCTCTTCGACGGCGTCGGCGGCCCGACGACCGAACGCGCCCTCGACCTCCTCGGCCCCGGCGGCCACCACCTGATCTTCGGCTGGTCCGCCCAGGGCATCGGCGCCGACGAGGGCCCGCACCTCCTCGACGAGACCGAACTGGCCCGCCGCGGCCTCACCCAGGAACAGGTCCTCGGCCCGCCGATGCTGCGCAGGGCGGGCGGCGACAATCCGATGCGCACCCTCGAACTCGCCGCCCTCGACCACGCGGCCCACGGCGTCCTGACCCCTGCCGTGCACCGCTTCCCGCTCGCCGACGCGGCCGCCGCGCACCATGCCCTGGAGACACGCGGCACGACGGGCAAGGTGGTCCTGGAGCCGTAAGCCGCAGGTCGCCTCTAGGAAGCGGGGCTCAGCCGCTTCTCGAACCAATGGTGCGCGTACGGCTCGTCGTTGAACGCCGCGACCTCCTCGAACCCGTACGCCCGGTACAGCCCGATCGCCTCTGGAAGCGCCTTGTTGGTGTCCAGGCGCAGCAGCTCGGCGCCGTGCCGGGCGGCCCGCTCCTCCAGCTCCGCCAGGAAGCGGCGGGCGAGCCCGAGGCCCCTGACGCGCGGCGCCACCCACATCCGCTTCACCTCGGCCGCGCCGCCCGGCGGCAGCTTGAGCCCGGCGCAGCCGACCGGCTCCCCGTGCAGCCGCGCCACCACGAACCGGCCGCGCGGCGGCCGGAGTTCACCGGCGTCGGGCAGGAGGCTGTGCGCCGGGTCGAAGCCCGTGTCGAACCGTTCCTGGAGCTCGGCGAAGTAGCCGCGCAGGCACAGCTCGGCGTCGGGGTGGTCGGGCGCGACCTCGTCGAGCGTGACCGTGCCCGCCGTGAGCAGCCGGTCCACCTCTGCCATCGCGGCGACCAGGCGGCCGCGCTGGGCCGGGCTCAGCGGGGCGAGCAGCGAGCCCGCGGCCTCGTCGCTGCGCCGGTCGAGCAGAGCCCACTCGGCGCGCCCCGGCTCCGTGAGCCGCGCGGTACGCACCCGGCGGTCGCTCTCCAGCGGTTCCACCGCCACGAGGCCGTCCGCCTCCAGGGCGCGCAGCAGCCGGCTGACGTACCCGGAGTCGAGCCCGAGCCGCTCCCGCAGCTTCCGCACGTCGAGCGGCGCCCCGGCCTCGCCGATCTCCCACAGCAGGCGGGCCTGCCCGTAGGGCCGCTCGGTGCCGTGGAACCGCTCCTGGAGCACGCCGACGCGCTCGCTGACCACACGGTTGAACCGCCGCACCCGCGCGACGTCGCCGACGCCACCGTCCTCACCCTCACGCATTCTCTGACCTTAGTCAGAGAATGCGGGGGCGCGCCACCCTAGGGCCCTTCTGACGGATCAGGCTGGATGCGGACGGCCTTCGCGAGCGGTGCAGAGCTTGGGGGAGTGCGTGCCAGGGCCCGCGACCCCAGCAAGATCCGTCAGAAGGGCCCCTAGGCGGCGCCCACCGCCTTCAGCGCCTCGTCCGTCAGCCGGTACACCGTCCACTCGTCCTGCGGGCGCGCACCCATCGCCTCGTAGAACTCGATCGACGGCGTGTTCCAGTTCAGCACCGACCACTCCAGGCGCTCGTAACCGCGCTCCACACAGACCCGCGCCAGCTCCGTGAGCAGCGCCTTCCCATGGCCACCACCGCGCGCCGAGGGACGCACGTACAGGTCCTCCAGGTAGATGCCGTGCACACCGCGCCACGTAGAGAAATTCAGGAACCACAGCGCGAAACCCACCGGCTCGCCGGTCTCCGCGTCTTCGGCGATGTGCGCGTACGCCGCCGGGCGCTCGCCGAACAGCGCCTCGCGCAACTGCTCCTCGCTCGCCCGCGCCTCGTGCAGCGCCTTCTCGTACTCGGCGAGCTCACGGACCATGGCGTGGATGACGGGGACGTCGGCCGGGGTGGCGGTACGAATCATGGCGGAAGACTAATCCGCGGCACTGACACCCGACCGCCGGGGACCGGCCCGCGAGACGGCACCGATCAGCGGCGCAGCCGCCGCGCGATCTCCAGATCCACCGCGCCCAGCTCCCGCCCGTCCTCGATGTCCCACAGCGCGTTCTGCAGCACCCGGCCCAGCGTCCACGCCCGCGCCCGCTCCCGGTCGAGCCCGAGAACCCCGCTCATCGCCTCGAACCGCCACACCGTCTCCTGCGGCTCGAAACGGTTGTCCAGCGCGGGCCACAGGTCGAACCCGGGATCACCGGCCAGGGGCTTCGGGTCGATCGCCAGCCACGGTTCACGCTCGGCGGCCAGCACGTTGTCGAAGTGCAGGTCCCAGTGCAGCAGCCGGTCCCCGGCCTCGTCCGCGACCTCCCGCACCGCCGCCACGCAGTCGGCGAGCAGCGTACGCTCGGCCGGATCGGCCACCCGCAGCAGCGCCTCCGGGGCCTGCGCGAGCATCCCCGCCGCGATGTCGGACAGCCTCCGCACACCCTCCGGAGCGGGCCCCGCCGTCAGCCGCGCCAGCAGCTCGGCGATCACCAGGACCGCCTTGCGGGAGTCCTCGACGACGCTCAACATCCGGTCGGAGTCGAGCCGTTCGAGCAGCATCGTGCCCGTCCCGTCGTCGTACGCGAGGAGCCGCACGGCCCCGTCACCGTTCCACGTCCGCAGCGCGACCGGCTCGCCCTCGGTCTCCTCGTCCAGCACCTGGAACTTGAGCGCCGCGGGCCGCCCGCCACCCACCACGGGCACGACGAGCGCGGCCATCCCGTGCATCAGCGGCCCGTCGACCGTCAGCTCCCAGCGCTCCAGGAACTCCTCCACGCGCGCGGGCAGCGCCGCGACGAACGCACGGCCCGCCTCCCCCGCGTACTCGTACTGCGACTCAACAAGGCCCTTCGGTACGTCGATCACGCGGCCGACCCTAAGCCGCCACCGGCCCTCGGGTCCCGTCGATTTCCAGGAGTCCCCCGCGTCCTCGGAGCCCGTCAACTACCGGGAACACCCGCGCCCTCCAGCACCTTCTCGAACGTGTCCTCGTCGTACATCGCCTTCTCCGGGGTGACCTTCTCGCCGTCCACATAGACCGTGGGCGTGCCCTCGACGCCGTCCGCACGGAACTTCTTCATCGCCGCGTCCACGAAGTCCCGGTACTCCATGTCCCGCACGGCACCGTCGAACGCGGAGGAACGCAGCCCGTCGACCGTCCCGGCGATCTTCAGCAGGAAGTCGTCCGTGTACGCGTCCGTGGTCTCGTCGGCGGGCTGGTTCGCGAACACGGCGGAGTGGTACACGGGGAACTTCCCGGCCGCCACGGAGGCGCGCAGCGCGTTCGCCGCCGTCACCGAGCCGTGGCCGTTGAGGTTCTCGTCGAGGAACGAGGCGATGACGTACTCGACCTTCACGTCCCCGTCGGCCACCCGCCCGGTCAGCGCCCGGGCGCCGCCCTGCTCGAACTTCTTGCAGTACGGGCAGCGCGGATCCTCGTACACCTTCACCGTGTGCGGCGCCTTCGCGTCACCCACCACGATCACGTCGCCGCCCTCCACGCGCGCGTGCAGCCCCGCCAGCTCGTCGGCGTCCCCGGCCGGCTTCACGGAAGGAGAGGCCGACGCGGTCACCGGGGCCGAGGTCTCGTCGCCGGCACTTCCACCACCGCCCTCGTCACCACAGGCCGTGGCCGTCACCCCGAGCAGCACGACCGCCAGCGCCGCGGCCCGCAACCGCCCCGCACCCTTCACCCGCACCATCCGCACGTTCCGTACGTCCACGATCCGGCTCCCACTCGCCCCGCACGCGTCCCATGACCACCTCACAGGCGACAAAAGCCACGAAACCATCACCTCCCCCCTCCCGCATTCCGTCGCCGCCCAGTAACGTCCCGCGCCATGAGCAACGGCATCAGCGGCCCCGGTGGCCCCCGCGACACCACCGGCACCATCAACGGCGGCATATCGTTCTGGTACGCGGACGACGGCATCCCGCTCACCCGCGACCCCCTGCCCGGCGACGCGAACGCCGACGTCGTCATCGTCGGCGGCGGCTACACGGGCCTGTGGACGGCGTACTACCTGAAGAAGGCCGCCCCGTTCCTGCGCATCACCGTCCTGGAACAGAAGTTCTGCGGCTACGGCGCCTCCGGCCGCAACGGCGGCTGGCTCTACAACGGCATCGCGGGCCGCGACCGCTACGCCAAGCTCCACGGCCACGACGGAGCCGTCCGCCTCCAACAGGCCATGAACGAAACGGTGTCGGAGGTCATCGACGTAGCCCGCACCGAATCCATCGACGCGGACATCCACCACGGCGGCGTACTCGAAGTCGCCTACACCCCCGCCCAGTTGGCACGCCTCAAGTCCTTCCACGAAACAGAACTCACCTACGGTGAGAAGGACCGCACCCTGCACGGCGCCCGCGAGACGGCCGACCGCATCCGCGTCGCCGGCGCCGTCGGCTCCACCTGGACCCCGCACGGCGCCCGCCTCCACCCGGTCAAACTCCTCAAAGGCCTGGCAGCGGCCGTGGAGTCGCTGGGCGTGACGATCCACGAATCAACACCCGTCACCGAGATCAAGCCCAAACACGCCATCACGCCCTACGGCACGGTCCGCGCCCCCTACATCCTGCGCTGCACGGAAGGCTTCACCGCCTCCCTCAAGGGCCAGCGCCGCACCTGGCTCCCCATGAACTCCTCCATGATCGCCACAGAGCCGCTGACGGAATCCCAATGGGAATCCATCGGCTGGGAAGGCCGCGAAACCCTCGGCGACATGGCCCACGCCTACATGTACGCCCAACGCACGGCCGACGACCGCATCGCCCTCGGCGGCCGCGGCGTCCCCTACCGCTACGCCTCGAAGACGGACAACGACGGCCGCACCCAGCCCAAGACCATCGAAGCCCTCTACGAGATCCTGACCCGCTTCTTCCCCCAGCTCACCGGCATCGGCATCGACCACGCCTGGTCCGGCGTCCTCGGCGTCCCCCGCGACTGGTGCGCCACCGTCACCCTCGACCGCTCCACCGGCCTCGGCTGGGCCGGCGGCTACGTCGGCTCGGGCGTCGCCACCACGAACCTGGCCGCACGCACCCTCCGCGACCTCGTCCAACAGGACTCAGGCCAGTCGGGCCCCACCGACCTCACCACGCTCCCCTGGGCCAACCACAAGGTCCGCAAATGGGAACCGGAACCCCTGCGCTGGCTCGGCGTCCACGGCATGTACGCCACGTACTACGCCGCCGACCGCCGCGAACTGACCACCCACTCGTCCGACTCATCACGCCTCGCGCAATGGGCGGACAAGATCGCGGGCCGCTAGCCCCGCGCGCACTTGGGATACTTGGCCCCCTCGGCACACTGGTTGTAGTCACCGAGACTGACGTCGACCTCTTCCCGGTCCCCACCCTTGGCACGGACCTGCAGCTCGTACTCGGTGTGACAGCTGCGGGTCCGCTTGGACCCCTTCTTCTTCGTCTTGCACTCACGGTCCGTGTTCTTGCTGACGACGGTCCCGCTGACGCTCTTCGACGAACTACTGCACCCGGCCAACGGCACGGCAAGCACGGAAACGGTGACAAGAGCGGCCAGAACGCGCTTCATACGGTGATCTCCCCCGAGGACGTCACGGACAAAAAAACCCAGGTCCACTGGGCGTGACCTGGGCTTTTCCTGAGCCCCCTGTCGGATTCGAACCGACGACCTACGCATTACAAGTGCGTTGCTCTGGCCATCTGAGCTAAGGAGGCAGCCCGAGCAGTGTAACCAACCTCAGCCGCGCGTCCCTCGAAAATTTCCTCGAAGGTCACGTGGTCCCGGGTACTGACAAACCCACTGCCCGCCGCTTACAGTCCGAGCAGTTCACTCGCGTGGACTACACCAGTGCTACACCGCCGTGGCGCACCAGCCATGGCGGCTCACCTTCTTTACAACGGATCGTCCGGCACGTTCCTGCCGGTGAAGGGGGCTTCACAGCCATGGCTTCTGTCACGTTCGACAAGGCGACCCGTGTCTATCCCGGGTCCACCAAGCCCGCGGTCGACGGCCTGGACATCGAGATCGAGGACGGCGAGTTCCTCGTCCTCGTCGGCCCGTCCGGCTGCGGAAAGTCGACCTCCCTGCGGATGCTCGCGGGCCTCGAGGACGTCAACGGCGGTGCGATCCGCATCGGCGAGCGCGACGTCACGCACCTGCCGCCGAAGGACCGGGACATCGCCATGGTGTTCCAGAACTACGCGCTGTACCCGCACATGTCCGTCGCGGACAACATGGGCTTCGCGCTCAAGATCGCCGGTGTGAACAAGGCGGAGATCCGGACGAAGGTCGAAGAGGCCGCGAAGATCCTGGACCTCACCGAGTACCTGGACCGCAAGCCGAAGGCGCTCTCCGGTGGTCAGCGTCAGCGTGTGGCGATGGGTCGCGCGATCGTGCGTGAGCCGCAGGTGTTCCTCATGGACGAGCCGCTGTCGAACCTCGACGCCAAGCTCCGTGTGTCGACGCGTACGCAGATCGCGTCGCTGCAGCGCCGTCTCGGCATCACCACCGTCTACGTCACCCACGACCAGGTCGAGGCCATGACGATGGGCGACCGTGTGGCGGTCCTCAAGGACGGTCTGCTGCAGCAGGTCGACACCCCGCGCAACATGTACGACCGCCCGGCCAACCTCTTCGTCGCCGGCTTCATCGGCTCCCCGGCCATGAACCTGGTCGAGGTCCCGATCACCGACGGCGGCGTGAAGTTCGGCAACTCGGTCGTGCCGGTGAACCGTGAGGCGCTGAAGGCCGCTTCCGACAAGGGCGACCGCACGGTCACCGTCGGCGTCCGCCCGGAGCACTTCGACATCGTCGAGGCGAACGGCGACGCAGTGAAGTCCCTCGCCAAGGACGTCTCGGACGCCCCGGCCGGCCTCGCGGTCTCCGTGAACGTGGTCGAGGAGCTCGGCGCCGACGGCTACGTCTACGGCGCGGCCGAGGTCAATGGCGAGCACAAGGACCTGGTCGTCCGTGTGAACGGCCGCCAGGTGCCGGAGAAGGGCGCCCAGCTGCACGTCGTGCCCCGCGCGGGCGAGACCCACGTGTTCTCGACCTCCACGGGCGAGCGCCTCTCCGACTGACGGCTGCACGGCCGCCGGCCGCGCAATCAGCCATGAGGGCCCCGCACTTCGGTGCGGGGCCCTCTCGCATGCCCTCTCGCACGCCCTCGCCATTGTCGACAAATACCCCGGCAACTCGGGCATTTGGCCCTGCTTCGTCAACACGTATGCAACAAAACCTCTTTGCTCGTCCCTCATCAGAGTGACCAAATGTCGCCAAATCATCACCGAGCGCTACGCTCACTCGCGTGACGCACTCTGCCAACTACACCCAGAAGTCGCGCCGAGCCCGGGGCCGGGGCCCCGCCCGCCGCGCCGCCCGTACGCTCGCCTTCGTCCTGCCGGTGATGCTGGTGCTCTCCGGGACGCTCGCGGTAACCCGAGTCAACTGGTCCGGGAGTTCCTCGGAATCGGTTCTCACGGCCTCCTCACAGGACGTCTCCAAGCGCGCGAAGTCGCGCGCCCCTCAGGACGTGCTGCGCGACCGCCTCCTCCTGGAACTCCAGGAGGACAACCCCGGCGTTGCACTCACTCACCTCCAGCAGGAGATCGACCGCCGCCCCTCGCTCGCCAAGCACTGCATGGCGATCGCGAAGGCGCTCGGCCGTGCCGCCGTGGAGACGTACGGGCCTGCGCGCGCGCAGTCGTTCGCGCGTCCCGTCTGTGACACCTCGTTCGCCTCGGGTGTGGCCGGCTTCCGGGCCTGAGCACCGGACCGGCCCCGAGCCGCGAACCGGTCCCGAGCCGCGCTCGACCGCCGAGCCGCTGGCGTCCCCGCGGGCCGTGCGCACGTACAGTTCCGGTCATGACGACCGCTGAACCGTCCGCGCACGGCCCGCTTCCGTATGCCCATCGCCCGACCCAGGCCGTGGTCCTGGCGGGCGGTCAGGGCTCGCGGCTGCGCCCGTACACCGACGACCGGCCCAAGCCGATGGTGGAGATCCCCGGCACGGGTACGCCGATCATCGGCCATCAGCTGACCTGGCTGGCCGAGGAGGGCGTCACCGATGCCGTCGTCTCCTGCGGTCATCTCGCGGAGGTGCTCCAGGAGTGGCTCGATCAGGCGGAGTTGCCGCTGCGGGTCACCACGGTCGTCGAGAAGGAGCCGCTGGGCCGCGGCGGCGGCCTGAAGTTCGCGGCCTCCCATCTGCCGCATCAGGGGCAGCCCTGGTACGCGACGAACGGCGACATCTGGACGCGGTTCTCGCTGCGCGAGATGGCCGACTTCCATCATGAGCGGGAGGCGACGGCGACCCTCGCGCTGGCCCGGCCGCGGATTCCGTGGGGCGCCGTGGAGACGGACGCGTTCGGCCACATCACCGACTTCATCGAGGCGCCGCCGTCCCCGTATCTGATCAACGCGGGCGTGTATGTCTTCTCCGCCGAGTTCGCCTCCCTGCTGCCGGATCTCGGGGACCACGAGCGCGCCACGTTCCCGCGCCTGGCCCGCGCCAAGCGGCTCGCGGGCTTCCAGCTCCCGCAGGGCGCCTACTGGCGGGCGATCGACACGGCGAAGGACCTCACGGAGGCCGCGAAGGAGCTCGCC
This sequence comes from Streptomyces sp. NPDC059897, assembly GCF_042730865.1. Taxonomy (NCBI): domain Bacteria; kingdom Bacillati; phylum Actinomycetota; class Actinomycetes; order Kitasatosporales; family Streptomycetaceae; genus Streptomyces; species Streptomyces sp. NPDC059897. Next base: position 39,834 of record NZ_JBHWKQ010000064.1, read on the forward strand.
GCGCAGGGCCGTTGAGAGCCCTTTCCGTTACGCCGATACGCCGGTACGCCGATGGGGCCCCGCACGAACCACGTGCGGGGGCCCCACGGCGGTCCGGGGGGGGGAACGCGCGACGCGCCCCCGTGTGCGCCCC
>NZ_JBHWKQ010000065.1:0-31405 GCF_042730865.1 Streptomyces sp. NPDC059897
AGCGTCTTCCGCTCGTCCTCGGACAAAACGAGCGGGTCCAACCGCGGTCCAGGCACACCACCATCAGACCGCAGAACTCAAGACCAGGACACTAGCTGCCCGACTCCACCCGCTTCTTCAGGCCCGCGAGCGCGCGGTCGATGATGACCTTCTCGGCCTTGCGCTTGATCATGCCCAGCATGGGGATCTTCACGTCGACCGTGAGGGAGTACGTGACCTCGGTGCCCTTGCCCACGGGCTTCAGCACGTACGAGCCGTCGAGGGAGCGCAGCATCTGGGACTTCACGAGGGTCCAGGACACCTCGTTCTCACCGGCCCAGGTGTACTTGAGCGTCTGGTCGTCCTTGATCGCCCCGGCGTCCATGACGAGCCGGACCTGCTCGGCGCGGCCCGCGCCGTCCTCGGCGATGACCTCCGCCTCCTTCACCTCACCCGTCCAGTCGGGGTAGCGGGCGAAGTCGGCGATCACCCCCATGACATCGGCGGGTGCCGCCTCGATCGTGATGCTCGAGCTGGTGTGTTCCGCCATCGCCGTGGCTCCTCCGGATACCGGTCAGGGGTGCGCCGTACCTGCCTGCGTGTGTGTCCCGTGAAGGCTATCGCGCGCATCCGCTCCCGCTGTCACCACTCCAGCGCCCACGGCCTGCCCGACCCCGCGAAGTGGCCGACATTCACGCACTCCGTGGACCCGATCCGCATCCGCCGCGCGAGCGGCTGGTGGACGTGGCCGAAGAGCGAGTACCGGGGCCTGGTGCGCCGGATCGCCTCCAGGAGGGCGCGGCTGCCGCGCTCGAAGCGGCGCGCCACCGTGTCGTAGACGAGGTCGGGGACCTCCGGCGGGATGTGCGTGCACAGCACGTCGACCTCGCCCACGGCCTCGATCTTCGCCGCGTACTCCTCGTCGTCGATCTCGTACGGCGTGCGCATGGGCGTGCGGAGCCCGCCGCCGACGAAGCCGAAGACCCAGCCGCCGATCTCGACGCGCTCCCCGTCGAGCACGGTCGTGCCCGGGGCGGCGTACTCGCTCCAGAGTTTCGGCATATCGACATTGCCGTAGGTCGCATACGTCGGTGTGGGGAACGCCGCGAACATCTCCGCGTACTGCTTGCGCACCGCTTTTTCGATGGCCGGCACCCGGTCTATGCCCGCCCACAGCTGCGCCCCGAAGGCGCGCGCCTCCTCGAAGCGGCGGGCCGTGCGCAGTTCGACGATGCGGTCCGCGTTCTCGACTCCGAACAATTCGGGGAAAATGCCGCGCGCGTGATTTGCGTAATCAAGGAACAACACCAGGTCACCAAGGCAGACGACGGCATCGGCGCCGTCTCCGGCTCGTGCGAGGTCGGTGGAGTTTCCGTGCACATCGCTGACTACGTGTACGCGCATGGCGATCACCCTAGGACGATGGGTCGCAGAATGGGTAGAGGCCGTCGGACCTGCGGTTACTTCCGAGTCGGTCGACTCCTGGACTAGGGTGCGCGAAGAGTCGCGGCGACGTGTGACGCAGCGTACATCTGGTCCGACCCCCCTATCGAAGAAGCAGTACCGGTGGGTAACGTCCGGGCAGTCCAGTCGTGTTCAGTTCAAGCAATGAGTTCCGTCGAGTTCAGCCGAGTTCGGGCGGACAATTCATTGATGCACTGTGCACCTGCCCGATCTTGGACCGCACCGACGCATCACAGAAGAGTGGCGCCGGCGCCCTACGAGGAGCAGCAGTCTTGCGCGAGTTCAGCCTTCCCGCTTTGTACGAGGTCCCCGCGGACGGCAATCTGACCGACATCGTTCGCAGAAACGCCGCGCAGCACCCGGACGTCGCCGTGATCGGCCGAAAGATCGGCGGCACGTGGACCGACGTCACGTCCGTCGAGTTCCTCGCCGAGGTGCGCGCGGCCGCCAAGGGACTGATCGCGTCCGGCGTGCAGGCCGGCGACCGCATCGGGCTCATGTCGCGCACCCGCTACGAGTGGACGCTGCTCGACTTCGCGATCTGGAGCGCGGGCGCGATCACCGTGCCGGTCTACGAGACGAGCTCGCCCGAGCAGATCCAGTGGATCCTCGGCGACTCGGGCGCGGTCGGCATCCTCGTCGAGCTGGACGCGCACGCCGCGGCCGTCGAATCCGTGCGCCACGGGCTGCCGCAGCTGACGCACGTCTGGCAGATCGAGGGCGGCGGCCTCGACGAGCTGTGCCGCGCCGGTGCCGAGCTCTCCGACGGGATGGTCGACGACCGCAGCGCCATCGCGAAGGCCGACGACCCGGCGACCATCGTCTACACCTCGGGCACCACCGGCCGCCCCAAGGGCTGCGTCCTCACGCACCGCAGCTTCTTCGCCGAGTGCGGCAACATCGTGGCGCGCCTCGGCCCCCTCTTCCGTACGGGCGACTGCTCCGTGCTGCTCTTCCTCCCGGTGGCGCACGTCTTCGGCCGCCTCGTCGAGGTCGCCTCCCTGATGGCCCCGATCAAGCTGGGCCACGCCCCCGACATCAAGCAGCTCACCGATGAACTGGCCGCCTTCAGGCCTACGTTGATCCTGGGCGTGCCGCGCGTCTTCGAGAAGGTCTACAACTCGGCGCGAGCCAAGGCGCAGGCCGACGGCAAGGGCAAGATCTTCGACAAGGCCGCGGACACGGCCATCGAGTACAGCCGCGCGCTCGACACGCCGAACGGGCCTTCGCTGGCCCTGAAGCTCAAGTACAAGACGTTCGACAAGCTCGTCTACGGCAAGCTGCGCGCCGTACTCGGCGGGCGCGGCGAGTACGCGATCTCGGGCGGCGCGCCGCTCGGCGAGCGGCTCGGCCACTTCTTCCGCGGCATCGGCTTCACGGTCCTGGAGGGCTACGGCCTCACGGAGTCCTGCGCGGCCACCGCCTTCAACCCGTGGGACCGGCAGAAGATCGGCACGGTCGGTCAGCCGCTGCCGGGTTCCGTGGTCCGGATCGCCGACGACGGCGAAGTCCTGCTCCACGGCGAGCACCTCTTCACCGGCTACTGGAACAACCAGGGCGCGACCGAAGAGGCGCTGGCCGACGGCTGGTTCCACACCGGCGACATCGGCACGCTCGACGAGGACGGCTACCTCCGCATCACCGGCCGCAAGAAGGAGATCATCGTGACGGCGGGCGGCAAGAACGTCGCCCCGGCCGTCATCGAGGACCGGATCCGCGCGCACGCGCTGGTCGCGGAGTGCATGGTCGTCGGCGACGGCCGCCCCTTCGTGGGCGCGCTCATCACCATCGACGAGGAGTTCCTCGGCAAGTGGGCCGCGGACCACGACAAGCCCGCCGGGTCCACGGTGGCCTCCTTGCAGCACGACCCCGATCTGCTGGCCACGGTCCAGGCGGCCGTGGACGACGGCAACGCGGCGGTGTCCAAGGCGGAGTCGGTCCGCAAGTTCCGCATCCTCGGCGCCCAGTTCACGGAGGAGTCGGGCCACCTGACGCCTTCGCTGAAGCTGAAGCGGAACGTGGTGGCGAAGGACTACGCGGACGAGGTCGAGGCGATCTACCGCGGGTAGCGGTACCGGGTGACATCCGCCGCGGCGCGTTTCTGGTGCGCCGCGGCGGATTTCGCGTTGCGGCGATGGCCGGGGTCGCGGGCGGCGGGTTTGTGTTGCGGCGAGCGTCGCGCGGCGGCGGATGGTGCGTCGCGGTGGGGTTTGCGTTGCGGCGGATGGTGCGTCCGCGGCGGACGGCGGGGTTGGCCGGGGGCGCGGGGCGGCGGGTTTGTGTCGCGGCGGATGCTGCGTTTGCGGTGGGCGCCGCTTACGCCGCGGGGCTCCGCCCCGGACCCCGCTGCTCAATCGCCGCAGAGGCTTGAATTACCCGGCCTCCCGATCCGGCTCCGGGAGCGTTGTTCCGTCTCCCTCGCCCATCTCCCACCCGCCCGGGACGGGAGCCCCCGGAGGGGGCGGGAGGGTGGGAGATGGGCGAGGGCCCGTGCGGACGCTCACGGCGTAGCGCCACACCGTCCTCGCCACAGCGCCACGAGCAGCACCTCAGGCGCCCCTGACACCAGTCCCCCGGAACCCCCAAGCACCAGCCACCCGGGCCCCCAAGCACCAGCCACCCAGCACCCTCGGCACGCGGAACCCGACACCCGGCACCCGCCACCCAGCACCCGGCACGCCCGGCACCCCCGGCACGCGGAACCCGCCACCCGGCACGCCCGGCACGCGGAACCCGACACCCGGCACCCGGCACCCGGCACCCGCCACCCGGCACCCAGACCCCGGCCCCCGGCCCGGCCCCCGCACCCCCTACAACAACCCCCGCAACCTCTCCGCCAGCAAATCCCAGCGCCACTTCTCCTCGACCCATTCGCGGCCCCGCTCGCCCATGCGGCGGCGGAGTTCCGGGTCCTGGAGGAGCGTGATGATCCGGTCCGCGGACTCGGATTCGGAGCCGCCGCGGACGACCCAGCCCGTCTCACCGTCGAGCACCGCGTCGGGCGCGCCGCCGGAGTCGCCGGAGACGACCGGCAGTCCCGTCGCGGAGGCCTCCAGGTAGACGATGCCGAGGCCCTCGACGTCGAGCCCGCCCCGCCGCGTACGGCACGGCATCGCGAAGACGTCCCCCGCCCCGTAGTGCGCGGGCAGCTCCTCCCACGGCACCGATCCCGTGAAGCGCACCGAATCCGCCACTCCGGTCTCGGCGGCCAGCTTCCGCAGGTCCTTCTCGTACGGCCCGCCGCCCACGATCAGCAGCACCGCGTCCGGCACCGCCGCGAGGATCTTCGGCATGGCGAGGATCAGGGTGTCCTGCCCCTTGCGGGGAACCAGGCGGGAGACGCAGACGACCACGGGGCGGTCGGTCAGGCCGAGCCGGGCCCGGACCACGTCGCCGCCCGAGCCCGGGTGGAACGTCTTCTCGTCGACCCCCGGCGGGAGTTGCTCCATCCGCCCCGCCGCCGCGGGCGTGAGCGCCGACGCGATGCGCGAGCGCGTGTACTCACCGAGGTACGTGATCGTGTCCGTGCCCTCACCGATGCGGCGCAGCAGCTGGCGGGACGCCGGGAGTTGGGCCCAGCCCGCCTCGTGCCCGTGCGTCGTCGCGACGATGCGCGAGGCGCCGGCCCTGCGCAGCGCGGGCGCCATCAGGCCGAGCGGCGCCGCCGCCCCGAACCACACCGACGTACAGCCGTGCGCCCGCAGGAGCCCCGCCGCGCGCCGCGTCACGCGCGGGGTCGGCAGCAGCATCGTCGTGTTGTCGCGGACGACCGTGAACGGCTGCTCGGCGTCGAAGGCCGCCGTGGCCTCGACGCCCTCCCGGCTGCGCTTCCACGTCGAGGCGTAGACGACGAGCCGCTCCGGGTCCAGGCGCAGCGCCATGTTGTGCAGGAAGGCCTGGATCCCGCCGGGGCGCGGCGGGAAGTCATTGGTCACGAGCAGAGTCTTCGGTGTCTGGCGCATCACCGCCGACAGTACCGAACGCGCCCGGCGCCGGCCGCCGCGCCGCAGGGGTCCATGGCCAGGCCATGGGTCGGCCCGGCATCATGTTTCGAATGAAGACGCGAACGCCCGCCGGGCTCCTGGTCACCTGGGTACTGACCCGGGCGCTGCTCCTGCTGTGCGTCTTCAAGGTGATCGTGGTCCCGGGCCCGGACGTCACCAGCGACGTCCATGTCATCTACCAGGGCTGGTTCGACGTCCTGCGCACAGGAACGTTCCCGCTGGACGACGTGACGTGGCAGTACCCGCCGGCCGCCGCGATGGCGATCCTCTCCCCCGCGCTGCTGCCCTTCCTGTCGTACGCCTCCGCCTTCTTCCTGCTCGCGTTCCTGACGGACGCCGTCGTCCTGCTGACGCTGCTGCACGTCTCCGAGCGGCGGGGCGGGTCGCGGCGCGGCACCTGGGTATGGGTCATCGGGCTGCCGCTGCTCGGCCAGACCGTCTACGCGCGCTACGACGTGATGGTGACGGCCGTCGCGATCGCGGCGCTGCTCGCGGCGGCCCGGCACCCGCGGGCCGCGGGCGTCTTCGCGGCGGTCGGCGCGATGATCAAGGTGTGGCCCGCGCTGCTGCTGCTCGGTACGCGGCGCGGCCGGGCCACCCGGCAGACCTGGGGCACGGCGATCGTGACGGCGGCCGTGCTGCTGGTCACCTTCACCGTCGCGATGCCGGGCGCGCTCGGCTTCCTGACCTTCCAGAAGGACCGGGGCACGGAGGTCGAGTCCCTCGGCGCCCTCGTCTTCCACGTGGCACGCCAGTTCGGCTGGAACGGCACGGTGCAGCTGAACTACGGCTCGATGGAGTTCCTCGGCCCGCATGTGGACGTGGTGAGCACGCTGGCGCAGCTGCTCACTGCGCTCGCGTTCGGCTGGCTGGTGCTGTGGCGGTTCAAGGCGCGGGCCTGGCAGCCCGCGACGCTCGCCGACGCGGGCCTGACGGCGGTGCTGCTGTTCACGACGACGAGCCGGGTGATCAGCCCGCAGTACATGGTGTGGCTGGTGGGCGTGTCCGCCGTCTGCATGCTGTTCCGGGACAGCCGGATGACGCTGCCGGTGCGTCTTGTGCTCGCGGCGACGTTCGTGACGTTCCTGGAGTTCCCGCTCTACTTCGGGAACGTGGTCAGCAGCGACCCGCTCGGCGTCGCCCTCCTCCTCGTCCGCAACGGCCTGCTGGTGGCGGCCTCCCTCAGCGCCTGCCGCCGGCTGTGGCGCGCCACGGTGACCGAGCCCCGGCTGGCCGGGCAGTCCGCCGCTCCCGCCCCGCCCTCGCGCGACAGCGCGGTGCCGACGCCGTAGGCCCCTGGCCTCAGCCCAGCTCGGACCGTACGTACGCCCGCCACTGCGCCACGAACTCCTGCTCGTCGATGCCGAGGGCCTGCCGCAGCGCCCCGTCGACGGCCCCGGCGCGCTCCTTGTGGCCGCCGACCGCCGTGTAGAAGGCGTTGAGCTTCGCCTCGCCCCACCGGTCCGCGATCATCCGGCAGGCCAGCCAGCCGCTCTCGTACGCGCGGGCGAGCTTCGCGGAGTCGCCGGAGAAGCCGAAGTCCGCGTCGCCGGGCAGCCCGCCGGGCGCCACGCCCTGCTGGACGGCGCGGCGCAGTTCGGGCGCGGCCTGCCGCGGGGTGCGGTCGCTCTCGCGGTAGCCCGCCCAGTCCGCGTACCCCTCGGAGAGCCACAGCGGGGTCGCGGCGGACGTCGCGCGTCGGGTGGCGACGTGGGCCGTCTCATGGGTGAGGACGACCTGCTTGCCGACCTCGCCGAGCAGCCCGTACGCCTCGGGGTTGAGGATCACCCGGTCCGCGGGCGCGGTCCTCGGGCCGCCCGCCTCGCCCGTGGTGACGGCCGCGATCCCCTGGTAGCCGGCGGCGGGCGCGCCGAGCAGCTCGCCCATCTCGTTGAGGGACTCGGGCACCAGGACGACGATCCGGCGCGCCCAGTCGCCGCCCCAGGCGCGCTGCACCGAGGGCACCGCCTCGTCGGCCAGCCTCGCGTACGAGCGCAGTTCGGAGCGCGGTGTGCCGACCCCGAGCACCAGGCTGCGCTCGCCCCGCACCGCGGTCACCGGGCCCTGCTCCCACAGCTGCTCGCCCGCCTTCTTCGCGGGCCGGTCCCCGGTGACGTACCAGCCGTCCTCGCCGTGGCCCAGGGTCAGCCGGCGCTCGGCGACCACGGGCGCCCTGTCGTAGCCGTCGATGCGGTAGCGCAGTTCGGCGGTGGCGGTGGCGCGGGATCCGGAGCGCTTCAGGTGGGTGAGCCGGTACTGCCAGGAGTCGAGCGGGACCTCGGACAGGTCGTCGAGCAGGCCCGGTTCCGCGCTGCCCGTCGACCGGTAGACGGGCAGGTCCCCGGCGACGACGGCGTGCGCCCGCTGGTCCAGGAGCCGCTGCACGGCGGACGCGTCCGCGCCCTTCGGCCCGTCGCCGTCACCGGCGCACCCGGAGAGGGCGCACACCCCGACGAGCAGGGCGCCCAGTGCCATCGCACTCCCCGCCCTGCCCACCGCACCCCGTCGACCAGCCATCCTTTCGATCGTACGGCGAAGTCGGGCGAGGAGCCTCAGACCCGGGTCACGGAAGAGACGGGCATCATGCCCACGGGGTCGTAGCGCACGGGGGCGCCCGGGTGCGGCGCGTGGATCACCTGGCCGTTGCCCGCGTAGATGCCGATGTGGTGGGCGTCGGAGCCGTAGGCCACGAGGTCGCCGGGCTGTGCCTGGGACACCGGTACCTGACGGCCCGCGACGGCCTGCGCCTGCGAGGTGCGCGGCAGGCCGACGCCCGCCTGCCCGTACGACCACTGCATGAGGCCCGAGCAGTCGAACCCGGAGGGCCCCGTCGCACCCCAGACGTACGGCTTGCCGAGCGCCGACCTGGCGGCGGCGAGCGCGGCGGCCGCGCGGGCGGAGGAGGCGGGGCCCGCGCCGGACAGGTCGGGGCGCGACTCGGAGCGCGAGGCCCGGTCGTACGCGGCCCGCTCCCCGCTCGGCATCGCGTTGAGCAGCTGCCTTGCCTTGGCCAGCTTCTTCTCGACGCTGCGCTTGTGCTGGCGGACCTCCTTGCGGCCGGCCTCCAGCTCGACGAGTTCGGCGCGCGCCTCGGCCCTGCGCTGGTCCAGATCGCGCTGGGCGGCCCGCAGTTCGGTCAGCGCGCCCGCGTTCCGCTCGCCGATCCGGTCGAGGGTGCCGGCCTTGTCGAGGTAGCCGTCGGGGTCGGAGGAGAGCATCAGGGCGAGCGCGGGGTCCATGCCGCCGGACCGGTACTGGGCGCCGGCCACCACGCCGAGCGCGCGCCGCATCGCGTTGATCCGCTCCTGTCCGCGGGCCACCTGGTCCTGGGTGTCGGCGAGTTCCTCGCGGAGCCTGTCCGTGCGCTCGTCGGCCCGGTTGTACGCCTCGGTGGCCTTCTCGGCCTGCTCGTACAGGCGGTCCACGGCGGCCTTGCCGGAGCCCGGCCTGTCCTGCGGCGCGGCGCCCGCCGGGGCGGCGCCGAGGGCCGCCGCCGCGGAGGCCGCGGCCACGCCGAGAACGGTCGCGCGGGTACTCCGGTCGAGGCCCGAGTGCCGAGCATGCGAGATACGGCGATGAGAACCCACGGGTTGCCGCTCCCCCTTCCGCTGACGGACCCCCGTGATCGGGGGAATGCGCGCCGACAGTAGTCGGGCGACTACCCCCTGGCCAAAGACCGTTCAGGGGACACACAGCGCGGCGCCCCGCCTATGACGCAGGTCATGGGCGGGGCGCGGGGGTCAGCGCGGGGTCGTGGAATTCGCCCGAACGGGCGCGTTTCCAGGGCGCGTTGAGAGACGGAAAGCCGGGGCCTTCCGGTGGGTCAGATGCGGCGGGCGGTCTGGTACGGGCCGACCGTGTCCATCGACTCGTAGCGCACATTGGCGCCCGGCTTCGGGGCGTGCAGCACCTGGTTGTTGCCCGCGTAGAGGCCCACGTGCGCGGTGTTGTTGAAGAAGACCAGGTCACCGGGCTTGAGCTGGCTCCTGGGCACCTCGGTCCCCTCGCCGATCTGGGTGTACGTGGTCCGGGTTATGGAGACGCCGGCCTGGTTGTACGCCCACTGGGTCAGACCCGAGCAGTCGTAGGAGTTGGGGCCCGAGCCGCCGGAGACGTACGGCTTGCCGATCTGGGTGGCGGCCGCGGACAGGGCGGCGGAGGCGCGGCCCGATGCGGGCGCCGCGTCACCGAGGTCGACGCGGCTGGCGGCGTCGCGGCTGGCGCGCTGCTCCTCGGCGGCCATCTTGGCGCGCTGCTCGGCGGTCAGCGTGTTGAGCAGCTTGCGGGCCTTGCCGAGCTTCTCCTGGACCTCGTCCTTCTTCTTGCCGAGCTCGGTGCGCGTCTCGGCGAGGTCCTTGAGCTTCTGGGAGGCCTCGGCGCGCTCCTGGGCGAGCGTGCGCTGCTTCTCCTGGACCTTCTTGAGCGACTCCAGCTGCTGGGCGCTGAGCGAGTCGAGCGTGGAGGCCTTGTCGAGGTAGCTGTCCGGGTCGGACGAGAGGAAGAGCTGGACCGAGGGGTCGATGCCACCGGAGCGGTACTGCTGGCCGGCGAGCGAACCGAGGCCGGAGCGCAGGTCGTTGAGCTCCTCCTGGCCGCGGGCGACCTTGTCCTGGAGGTCGCCGATCTCCGTCTCGAGCTTCTTCTGCTTCTCCTTGGCCCCGTTGTAGTGGTCGGTCGCCACACCGGCCTCTTCGTAGAGCGCGTCGACCTTGGCCTTGACTTCGCTCTTGCTGGGCTTGGGTGCGGCGTTGGCGGCCTGAGAGGTGAGGGCCACGGCAGCGGCGGCGGTCGCGGTGAGCACGGTCACGCGGGTGCGGCTCGGCTGCTTGGGTCGACGGTGGGACGCCACGAAGGCGAGCTCCTTCTTCCTCCAGCCGCCTGCCGATCGCGCCGGCGGGCGGTGCCCCTCCGCCGTCACCCCTTATAGGTGATCACCCGAGCGGAGGTTCGAGCCAGACCCTAGTGACCTCTTCGTGATCAGTTCAAATCCCTCAGAGAAAAAACTCCGTCACTCGCTGCATTCTTTGCACTCAACTCACATGCAGTGATGTCCGCTTGACGCTACGTTGCGTGAAGGTTTCGCCAATTCGGGCATACGACACGGATGTTGCGGGTGTGACATAGGTAACTCGGCGCCCCTTTTGCGGGGAACCGCCCCCGTCGCTCAGCTGTGCGAGAGCCGCTTGAGGAGCACGACGGAGGCGACGGGCCGCGCGCCCGCCTTCGCGACGCCGTCCGCGACCTCCCGGTCGGTCGACACGACGATGACGGGGCGCCCCGACGGCTCGGCGCGCACGAGCTGACGGATCAGCTCGTCCGCCGTGACCCCCGGCTTGGAGAACAGCACCCGCACCCCGCGCGGCGGCGCGAGCAGTACGGGCGCCGCCAGTTCGGCCCCGTCGAAGACGCACGTCACCTCGGCCCCGGTCTGCGCCGCGAGCTGCGAGAGCGAGCCGAGCAGGCGCAGCCGCTGCTTCTCCAGCGGCATCGTCGGATACCCGGTCTTCGTGACGTTGTACCCGTCGACCACGAGGTGCGCCTGCGGCAGCGCCAGCAACTGGTCGAGGATCGCCGGGTCGTGCTCGTGCAGGGCGCGCGCAGCGATGTCCTTCGGCGTCATCCGGCCCGGCTCCACCGCGTCCACGGAGTCGGCGGGCCGCGCGGACACCGGCGGCAGCGCGAGCTCCCTGCGCAGCCCCTGGGCCGCGTCCAGGACCGTGTCGAGCAGCAGCCGGACCCGCATGTCCTCGATGCTGCGGCCCTCGCGGGCCGCCCGGCGGGAGGACTCCAGGGCCGACTCCGCCTCGCCGAGCCGCGACTTGAGCCGCCGCGTCTCGCTCTCCGCGGCGGACACCTGGGCCTGCCCCTCGGCGCGCACCGCGTCGGTCTCGGCCCTCGCCTTGCGCGCGGCGGCCTCGCCGCGCTTCACATCGCTGAGCGCGGCCCGCAGCTTGCGCTCCGCGGCGGCGACCTCGCGCCTGGCGGCGTCGAGCTCGGCGCGCAGCCGCTCGGTCTCGGTCCTGGTCTGGGTCCGGGCCTCGGCCAGTTCGGCGCGCAGCCGCTCCAGTTCGGCGCGGGTCTCGTCGTCCGCCCGCTCGGCGTCGGCCCGCTCGGCGTCCTCGCCCGCGGCGGCGACGAGCTTCACCCAGCCGACGGGCCGCAGCACATAGGCGGCCGCCGCCACGTCGAGCGGATCGGCCGCGGGCGGCGGGGATCCCGCCTCCAGGGCGGCCGCGAGCTCGGGCTGCGCGTCCCGCAGGCGCTCCCCGATCCGCTGCCGGAACAGCGGTTCGCTCTCCAGGGCCGCGGCCATGGCGTTGCCGGCGAACTTCATCCGCCGGGTCGGGGTGAAGCGGGCATACTGCCGCAACTGCGGCGGAAGTTCACCGACCGTCAGACCGCCGAAGCCGTCCGACGCGATCTGCACGACGCGCCGCCGCACCCCTTCGGGCAGCGGACGGTCGAGCACCTCGGCGGCGCCGCCCTCCCCGGCCTCCCCGCCTGTGCTCTCCACCATCCGTCACCCCAATGTCGCTGTGGAGCCGCTCCTCAGGAGTCGGCGCCCGGCCTGTCCACCAGTTCCACCTGATCCACCGCGTTGCACCAGCGGCAGCGCACCGACTCGATGGTCTCACTGACCACGTCGCGCTCCTCCACCTTCGGCTCACCGGCCAGGTCCAGGTGGACGTATTCGACGACCTTCGAGGACCGCGTGACGTCGAACCGCGTCAGATTGCCGCACAGGGTGCAGCGCCAGCGGGTGGTGGCGGTCGGCAGGGGAACCGTCATCGGGTGGTGCCTTCTTCCGGGTGCATGCGGGTTGCGTGGTGCTTGCTTTATTGCCCGTAACCCTACGGCCTGCCGTACGCCGCCCGCTCCCCGCCTTGCGTCATGCTCTGTCCATGATCGGCAATGGGCGCTCCGCGATCGACAGGCTGACCGCATTCCTCAGAGGTCACCCGGCTCCGGTCACGTACGGCATCATCACGGTCTGCTGTGTGGTCTTCGTGCTCTCCCCCGCCTCGGGCCTGAACCCCGGCTACGGCACCGGGGACCGGCTGCTCGCCGCGCAGAGCGCCTACTTCGAGCGCTGGGGCGTGGTCCCCGAGGAGCTGTTCGGCGGTTCGGCGCGGGCGCTGCTCACCCCGCTCACGGCCTTGTTCGTGCACGGCAGCTGGCTGCATCTGCTGGGCAACATGCTCTTCCTCTATGTGTTCGGTGCCATGGTCGAGGAACACATGGGCCGCCTCTCGTACGCCTTGTTCTATGGGGTCAGCGGCTATGTGGCGCTGCTCGGGTACGCGCTCGCGCACACCGATTCCGACCAGAGCCTGGTCGGCGCGTCGGGCGCGATCTCCGCGGTCCTCGGCGCCTTCCTCTTCCTGTTCCCCGAAGCGCGCGTGACGAGCCTGTTCCCCTTTCTCCTTTTCCTGCCGCTGCGCTTCCCCGCCTGGGTGGTGCTGCCGTTCTGGGTGGCGCTGCAGTGGGTGGCCGCGGGGCAGGAGAGCCAGGGGCCGGGGGTGGCCTATCTGGCGCACCTCGTCGGGTTCTCGGCCGGGTTCCTGTGGGCGTGGGTCCGCTATCGGGACCGGGCTAGAGTTGAGGCGAAACCAGCCACGGCCACCGAGGGAGACAGCCAGCCGTGATCACCGCGATCGTGCTCATCAAGACCAGCGTGGACCGGATCCCCGAGATCGCCGAGTCGATCGCGGCCCTGGACAACGTGAGCGAGGTCTTCTCCGTCACCGGTACCTACGACCTGATCGCCATGGTCCGGGTCGCCCGCCACGACGACCTGGCGGACGTCATCCCCGGGAAGATCAGCAAGATCCAGGGCGTCGAGGGCACGGACACGCACGTCGCGTTCCGTACGTACTCGCAGCACGACCTGGAGGCGGCGTTCGCGATCGGTCTGGACGCCTGAGGACCTGTTGTGCGGCCCGTGTATGAAGGTTTCTTCATCCGCGGCTCATGATGACGACCGGGTACGCCGCCGAGCGTGGCTGCCATGGCCTTCTCCCACCGCATGGCGGCCCTCGCCGCGGTCGTCGCGATCCCGCTCGGCATCGCGGCGACCAGCTACGCCCTGACCGACAGCCCGGACCCCCCGAAGTCGCCGCCGAAGGTGGAGCTGGAGAGCGGCTCCCCGTCGCCGCGCCCGACGCCCAGTGACGAGACGGTGTCCCCGCCACCGGTGAGCGAGAAGCCCTCAGCCGATGACAGCTCAGACGACTCGGACGACGACGGAAACGACGACCGCGGCGGCGCGTCCGACGACGACGGACCCGGCGACGACGGCTGAGCCCGCGCACCGCTGGATCTCCGCCCGCGTCCGCATCCTGCTGTGGCTGCTCGTCGTGATGACGGTGGCGCTGACCGCGGTCGCCACCACCACCCGCTCGGTCCTCCTGCGCGATGTGGACCACCGCGTCGACCGGCTGCTCGCGCAGGAGACCGGCGAGTTCGCCAACTTCGTGCGCAAGGGCGTCGACCCGCGCAGCGGCAAGCGGTTCACCGACCCGGACCCGCTGCTCAAGCTGCACCTGGAGCGGCAGTACGCCGACCCGGACGAGGAACTCCTCGGCCTCATCGACCGCGGCGCGGGCCGCACGCCCGCCAAGAAGGAGCAGTCCCGGGCCCCCGACGTGGACCACGCCCTCGCCCAGGACCCGGGCGGCCTGCGCGCCGTCTTCGGCTCCCCCGACGCCAGCGGCACCCTGCACCGCGCCGACGGCGTCGTCCGCTGGTCGAAGGTGGAGATCGGGGCGGACGCGGGGCGGCCCGCGGCGGCCTTCGTCGTGGCGTTCCATCCGCAGCGCGAGCAGGACAAGGCGGAGGGCGTCTTCCACATGCTGCTCGCGATCTCCGGGGTCGCGCTCCTGATGACCACGGGCATCGGCTGGGCGGTCGCGGGCCGCATCCTGCGTCCCGTACGCCTCGTGCGCACCACCGCCGCGCAGCTCACCGAGCAGGACCTCACCCGGCGCATCCCGGTGCAGGGCCGCGACGACATCGCGGCGCTCGCCGAGACGTTCAACGGGATGCTCGACCGCCTGGAGCGGGCGTTCGCCGCGCAGCGCGAGTTCGTCGACGACGCCGGGCACGAGCTGCGTACGCCCATCACCATCGTCCGCGGCCATCTGGAGCTGATGGGCGACGATCCGCGCGAGCGCGAGGAGACGGTGCGGATCGTGATGGAGGAGCTGGACCGGATGAGCCGCATCGTCGAGGACCTGCTGCTCCTCGCGAAGGCGGAGCGCCCGGACTTCGTGACACCGGAGCCGGTGCAGCTCGCCGAGCTGACCGCCGACGTCTTCGTCAAGGCGCGGGCGCTCGGCGAGCGGGACTGGCGGCTCGCCGAGGTCGCCGACACCGAGGCCGAGCTCGACCCGCAGCGGATCACGCAGGCGATGGTCCAGCTCGCGCAGAACGCGGTGCAGCACACCGTGCCCGGTCAGCGGATAGGAATCGGCTCGCGGGTGGTGCGCGACCGGGCCGAGCGCGAGCGCGTCGAGCTGTACGTCGCCGACACCGGGCCCGGCGTCACCGAGCAGGACGCCGCGGTGATCTTCGAGCGGTTCCGGCGGGGCACCGCGCGGCGCGGCTCGCGCGGCACGGGCGCCGGGCTCGGCCTCGCGATCGTCCAGGCCATCGCCGAAGGACACGGCGGCCGCGCCGAGCTGGGCCGCACCGACGAGGGCGGAGCCACCTTCACCCTCGTACTCAACCGGAGGACGGAACCCCGATGAACCGCATCCTGATCGTGGAGGACGAGGAGCGCATCGCCTCCTTCGTGGAGAAGGGGCTGCGCGCCGGCGGCTTCACGACGACGGTCGTCGGGGACGGCGACTCCGCCCACGACTACGCCCTGACCGGCGGCTTCGACCTCATCGTCCTGGACATCGGGCTGCCCGGCAGGGACGGCTTCACGGTCCTGCGGCAGCTGCGCGAGGCCCGCGTGACGACCCCGGTCATCGTGCTGACCGCCCGCGACTCGGTGCGGGACACGGTGGCGGGCCTGGAGGGCGGCGCCGACGACTGGATGACCAAGCCGTTCCGCTTCGAGGAGCTCCTCGCGCGGGTCCGGCTGCGGCTGCGGACCGCCTCCGGCACGCCCGAGGTGACGATGCTGGGCAGCGGGGACCTCACGCTCGACCTGCGGACGCGGCGGGCCAGAGCGGAGGGGCAGACCGTGGACCTGACGGCGCGTGAGTTCGTCCTGCTCGAGCTGTTCCTGCGCCATCCCGGCCAGGTCCTCTCGCGCGAGCAGATCCTGTCCCACGTGTGGGGATACGACTTCGATCCCGGGTCGAACATCGTGGACGTGTACGTGCGGGCGCTGCGCAAGAAACTCGGCGCCCGGCATGTGGAGACGGTGCGCGGGATGGGGTACCGGCTGCCGGGCTGACGACCCGCCAAGTCCGTGAATTTCCTTTCATTTACGGCTCATTGAGGGCTCACCGCCCCGCACCACGCTGTTCAGCGTGACCCTGAACCTCCGCAACGCCGCGACCCTGTGCATCGCCCTCAGCATCTGCGCGCTGCTCGTGGTCCCCGGCAACTTCCCCGGCCTGACCGGCGACGCCCGGCTCACGCTCGCCGTGTTCGCCCTCGCGACCTGCGCGTGGATCGGCACGTCGATCGACGACACGTACATCGCGCTCGGCGCGGGCCTCGCGCTCACCGCGACGGGCGTGATCAGCAGCGAGACCCTCTTCGGCACCCTCGGCGACGAGACGGTGTGGCTGCTGATCTGCGCGTTCGTGCTCGCCGCCGCCGTGGCCCGCACCGGCCTCGCGGGACGGGCGGCGGCGTTCCTGGTCAGCGGGGCCCGCAGCGTACGGCAGCTGACGCATCTGACGACCGCCGCCCTGGTGGTCACGGCCTTCGCGGTGCCCGCCACGTCGGGGCGCGCCGCGCTCGCGCTGCCCGTCTTCCTGGCCCTCGCGAAGGTGCTCGCCGACCGGCGGCGGCTCGTCGTGATGCTGGCCCTGCTCTTCCCCACGGTCATCCTGCTCTCCGCCGTGGCCACACTGATCGGCGCCGGCGCGCACCTCATCACGGTGTCCGTGCTGTGGGAGGCGACGGGCGACCGGATCGGCTTCACCCAGTGGCTGCTGCTCGGCCTGCCACTCGCCATCGCCTCGTCCCATCTGGCGGCGGAGGCCGTGCTCCTGACGACGACGCGGCGCGCGGACCGCAAGGGTCCGGTGCGGATCACCATGGACGACCTCCAGGAGCACAGCGAGAAGCCGGTGACCGGGGCGTGGGAGCCGGCCGAGACGCGCTGCGCCCTGCTGCTCGCCACGGTGGTCGCCCTGTGGTGCAGCGAACCGCTGCACCAGGTGCCGCCCGCCGTCGTCGCGCTGATCGGCGCGGTCGTCGCGGCCTCCCCCGCGCTCGGCACCGTCCACCTCAAGGACGCGCTCAAGACCGTGCCCTGGTCACTGCTGCTCTTCATGGCGGCCACGATGGCGATGGGCGTCGCGCTCGCCGAGTCGGGCGCCGCGAAGTGGCTGGTCGGCGGGGTCCCGCTGGATCTGCCGCCGTGGTTGTTCCTCGCCGTGGTGATCGCGGTGAGCACCGCCGCGCACCTGGTCCTGCAGTCCCGCTCGGCCCGCTCCTCCGTACTCGTCCCGCTCGTCGTGGCGGCGGCGATCGGCGCGGGCGTCAACCCGGTCGCCGCAGCCCTCGCGTCCACCGCCGCCGCGGGCTTCTGCCACACGCTGCCCGCGTCCGCGAAGCCGGTGACGCTCTTCGCCGACATACCCGGCACCCCTACCTACACCCCGCGCGACCTGCTGCGCCTGTCCGCGGTCCTGGCCCCGCTGACGGCCGCCGCCGTACTGCTCTGCGCGCTCACCCTGTGGCCGCTGCTCGGCGTGCCCGTCCGCTGAATCCACCTTGGAGACCATGATGCTGACCCACTTCGCCATCGCCCCCAGCGGCTTCAAGGAGTCCCTGTCCGCGGGCGCCGCGGCCGAGGCCATCGCCGCCGGTGTACGCCGCGTGGTGCCGGACGCCGAGACCGACCTGATCCCCCTCGTGGACGGCGGCGAGGGCACGGCCCGCGCGCTGGCCGCCGAGAGCGGCGGACGCCTGGTGGCGCTGCCCGCGACGGGCCCGGTCGGCGAGCGCGTCGGCACGCACTTCGCGCTGCTGCCCGATGGCACCGCGGTCGTCGAGATGGCGGCCGTGGCCGGGCTCTCGCTCGTCCCCCGCGAGCTGCGCGACCCCGGCGCCACGACGACGTACGGGGTCGGCGAGCTGATCCGCGCGGCCCTCGACGCGGGCTCCCGCCGCATCCTGGTGGGCTGCGGCGACTCCGGCACCTCGGACGGCGGCGCGGGCGCGCTGCAAGCGCTCGGCGCCCGGCTGCTCGACGCGGACGATCTGCAAATCCCGCTCGGCGGGCGGGAGTTGGCGCATCTGCGGCGCATCGACCCGAGCGGCCTCGACCCGCGCCTGAAGGAGACCGAGATCCGGGTGGCGTGCAATCCGTTCAACGTGCTGTGCGGGGAGCGCGGCGTGGCCCGCGTGTTCGGCCCGCAGAAGGGCGCGACGCCCACGCAGGTCGAGCAGTTGGCGGCCGCCCTCGAACACTGGGCGCACGTCCTGATGCGTGATCTGGATGTACGCACCGACCTGTTCGCGGGCCCCGGCACCGGCGCGTCCGGCGGGCTCGGCGCGGGTCTCGCGGCGCTCGGCGCGCAGCTCCTGCCCCGCTTCGACGTGCTCCTCGACCACCTCGACCTGGACTCCCGGCTCGCCCGCGCCGACCTGGTCGTCACCGCCGAGGGCGCCCTCGACCACCAGACGCCGCGCGGCAAGGTGCCCGCCGAAGTGGCCCGCCGCGCCAAGCGGTTCAACCGCCCGGTCCTCGCCCTCGCGGGCACCATCGGGGACGGCGCGCACACGGTGACGGCGACCGGGGTCGACGCCTACAGCTCGATCCTGCCGGCACCGGTGTCGCTCGCGGAGGCGCTGGGCCGGGGCGGCGAGTTCCTCACGGACGCCACCGAGCGGGCCCTGCGGATGATCCTGCTGGGCAGCCGCCTGCCCGGGGGACGGCAACCGGTTCAGGCGCTCGCGGTGTCCGGCACGCAGCGCCCGTCCTCGGTGCGGTAGTTCCACCGCGCACCGTCCCGCACGAGCTCCGTCACGGCGGACACGAACCGCTCCACGTGCTCGTCGGGGGTGCCGGCTCCGAAGCTGACACGGATGGCGTTGAGCGACTTCTCGCCCGGCGCGGCCTCCGGGGCGCCGCACTCGCCCTGCTGCTGCGGGTCCGAGCCGAGCAGCGTGCGCACCAGCGGGTGGGCGCAGAACAGGCCGTCGCGGACCCCGATGCCGTACTCGGCGGAGAGCGCGGCGGCGAAGTGCGAGGAGTTCCAGCCGTCGACGACGAACGAGAGGACGCCCACGCGCGGCGCGTCGTCGCCGAACAGGGACAGCACCTTCACCTCGGGCACCTGGGCGAGCCCGTCCTGGACCTTGCGGATCAGGTACTGCTCGCGGGCGACGAGGTTGTCGAACCCGGCCTCGGTGAGCGCCTTGCAGGCGGAGGCGATGGAGTACACGCCGATGACGTTCGGGGAACCGGCCTCGTGGCGGGCCGCGGTGGTCTGCCACTCGACGTCGACCCCGCCGTCCACGCGCCGCGCGACCTTCTTCGAGGCGCCGCCGCCCGCGAGGTACGGCTCGGCGGCCGTCAGCCAGTCGGAGCGGCCCGCGAGCACGCCCGAGCCGAACGGGGCGTACAGCTTGTGCCCGGAGAAGGCGACCCAGTCGACGTCCAGGTCCTGGACGGAGACGGGGTGATGGGGCGCGAGCTGCGCGGCGTCGAGCACGATGCGGGCACCGTGCGCGTGAGCGGCCGCCGCGAGCTCGCGCACCGGCCAGAGTTCACCGGTGACGTTGGAGGCACCGGTGACGCAGACGAGGGCGGGTCCGTAGGGGTCGCGCTC
The DNA here is from genome assembly GCF_042730865.1 of Streptomyces sp. NPDC059897. NCBI lineage: Bacteria > Bacillati > Actinomycetota > Actinomycetes > Kitasatosporales > Streptomycetaceae > Streptomyces > Streptomyces sp. NPDC059897. The sequence continues at coordinate 19,415 of NZ_JBHWKQ010000065.1, forward strand.
GGCGAGGGCGCGCTCCAGCGTGTCGACGGCCTCGCCGGGCGTACGGGGCGCGTTGAGGTACGTGACCCGCGCGTCCCGCCACGGCAGCAGCGAGGCGTGGTGCTCGGTCTCGTAGACGAACACCTGGCAGTCGGCGGGCAGCGCGGCGGCGAGCAGGTTCAGCGAGTCGGTGGTGGACCGGGTGAAGACGACCTGGTCGCCCTCCCGGCAGCCGAGGAACTCGGCGACGGCGGCCCGGGAGTTCTCGAACAGGTCGGTGGACAGCTGCGAGAGGTACCCGGCACCGCGGTGCACGCTGCCGTAGTACGGCGCGTAGGCGGCGACGTCGTCCCACACCCGCTGCAGGGCGGGCGCGCTGGCCGCGTAGTCGAGGGCGGCGTAGGTGACCTCGCCACCGGTGACGAGCGGCACGGTGACGTCCCGGCCGAGGACGGGGAGCGGGGCGATGGTCTCGGTACAGGCGGCGGCGTCGACGGAAACAGACATGGGTGAACTCCCTGGCGCGGTAAGCGAATTGACCACGCCGGAGCTCTGGACGACAGAGCTCTACGGCATGGAAAGAAAGATGCTGTGAATGTCAGTACAGCGGGTACGCGGAGGCGGGGCCGGAACGCCCTATCGCATTCGCTTGCTCACGAGACTGCTCCCTTGAGGACCAGGACCCCAGGGTTGCGAGGGGTCCGCGCTTGCCATACGCCTTGCTGCGTACGGCCTGGTCTTCACCCAGGGCACCCCGCCACGGACGGAGGGTTGCCGGACAGCGGGCTGGGGCCTTCTGCAGTGGATTAACACAGCGCTGTCACTCATGACCTTGGAGAGCATCCTGCCACACGTCTCAGGAACGGCAAGGGCGCAGTCCAAAATCTGGACTGCGCCCTGCGTCACATCTCGTACGCGGCTACCGGTTGCTGGCCGCCACCCACCGCTCCAGGGCGGCCTTCGCCGCGCCGGAGTCGATCGACTCGGCGGCCCGGTCCATGCCGGCCCGGATCTGCTCGACGAGCGTGCCCTCGCCCGGCCGCACGGCCACGAGCGCCGCCGCCGAGTTCAGCAGCACCGCGTCGCGCACGGGCCCCCGCTCGCCGTCGAGGAGCCGCCTCGCGACCTCGGCGTTGAACGAGGGGTCGCCGCCGCGCAGCGCCTCGATGGGCACGATGTCGATGCCGACGTCGCGCGGGTCGAAGGACTCCTCGCGCACGGCGCCGTCGCGCACCACCCACACGCGCGAGGTCCCGGTGGTGGTCAGCTCGTCGAGCCCGTCGTCGCCGCGGAACACCAGGGACGAGTTGCCGCGCTCGGCGAAGACCCCCGCCACGATCGGCGCCATCCGGGCATCGGCGACGCCGACGGCCTGCGCCTTCACCTTGGCCGGGTTGGTCAGCGGGCCCAGCAGGTTGAACACCGTGCGGATGCCGAGCTGGCCGCGCGCGGCGCCCGCGTAGCGCAGCGCCGGGTGGAACTTGATGGCGAAGCAGAACGTGATGCCGGCTTCCTCGGCGACCTCGGGCACCCGCTTCGGCGACAGGTCGAGATTGACGCCCAGCTTCTCCAGTACGTCGGAGGAGCCCGAGGCGGAGGAGGCGGCCCGGTTGCCGTGCTTGACGACCTTGGCCCCTGCGCCCGCGACGACGATCGCGGACATCGTGGAGATGTTGACCGTCTTGGCGCCGTCGCCGCCGGTGCCGACGATGTCGACGGTCTCGCCGGGCACCTCGATCACGTTGGCGTGCTCGTACATGCCGCGTACGAGACCGGAGATCTCCTGCACGGTCTCGCCCTTGGCGCGCAGCGCGACGGCGAACCCGGCGATCTGCGCGTCGGTGGCCTCGCCCCGCATGATCCGGTCCATCGCCCACGCGGTGTCGTCGGCGCTCTGGTCGCGGCCTTCGAGCAGGCCGTTCAGGACGGCGGGCCAGGAACGGCCCGCCGCGGTATTGCCTCCAGCGGGGTTCAAAGCGCTCATGGCCGCTCCTGTGTGCATCTGTGGGTGAAAGGTGCTGCGGCCCCACCCTATCCAGGTCCCGGGACCGCAAAGAGCCCCCGTCCAGGCAATGGACGAGGGCTCCCGCTGTGGCTTACAGCGACGGTTCAGAGATCAGTGGTGGCCGTGGCCGCTGGTGATCTCCTTGTACTCCTCGGCGGTCGGCTTCGGGATCTGGTTGTTCTCCCCGTAGTAACCGCGCGAGAGCTTGCCGCGCAGCTTCTGCAGCCGCGTGACCTTGCGCTCGACACCGTTCTCGTCGACCGTCGGGCCGAGCTCGACCGGCGCGTACTGCTCGTGCGCCGTGAGCGTGTGCAGGGCCTCCTGGTCGAGCGGCTCGTGCACCTCGACGAACTCACCGTGCGGCAGGCGCTTGATGATGCCGGACTCGCGCCCGTGCAGCACCTTGTCCTTGTCGCGGCGCTGGAGGCCGAGGCAGATCCGCTTGGTGACGATGAAGGCGATGACCGGGCCGACGAAGAACGCGATCCGGACGAACCAGGTGATCGCATTGATCGACAGGTGGAAGTGCGTCGCCCAGAGGTCGTTGCCGCCACCGATGAGCATCACCATGTACCAGGTGATCCACGCGACACCGAAGGCCGTACGCGTCGGAGCGTTGCGCGGGCGGTCCAGGATGTGGTGCTCGCGCTTGTCGCCGGTGACCCAGGCCTCGATGAACGGGTAGACCGCGATCGCGACCAGGACCAGCGGGAAGATCACGACCAGCGGGATGGCCACGCCCAGGACGAGCGTGTGACCCCAGAAGTCGATCTCCCAGCCCGGCATCACTCGGATCAGGCCTTCGGAGAAGCCCATGTACCAGTCCGGCTGGGCTCCCGTGCCCACCTGATCCGGGCGGTACGGACCGATGGCCCAGATCGGGTTGATCGTGGCGATCGCCGCGACCACCGCGATGACGCCGAAGACCAGGAAGAAGAAGCCACCCGCCTTGGCCATGTAGACCGGGAGCAGCGGCATTCCGACGACGTTCTTGTTGGTCTTGCCGGCACCCGCGAACTGCGTGTGCTTGTGGTAGAAGACCAGGATCAGGTGCGCCGCCATCAGGCCGAGCATGATGCCCGGCAACAGCAGGATGTGGATCGAGTAGAACCGCGCGACGAAGTCGCCGCCGGGGAACTCGCCGCCGAAGAGGAAGAACGACATGTACGTGCCGACGATCGGCACGGACAGGATCGCGCCCTCCATGAAGCGGACACCGGTGCCGGAGAGCAGGTCGTCCGGGAGCGAGTAACCGGTGAAGCCGGTGAACATGCCCAGGACGAACAGCAGGAAGCCGAAGACCCAGTTGACCTCACGCGGCTTGCGGAACGCACCCGTGAAGAACACGCGCATCATGTGCACGAACATGCCCGCGAGGAAGATCAGCGCGGCCCAGTGGTGGATCTGACGGATCAGCAGGCCACCGCGCACATCGAAGGAGATGTGCATGGTCGAGTTGAAGGCCTCCGACATCAGCTGCCCCTGGAGCGGGACGTAGCTGCCTTCGTAGGTGACCTCGTTCATCGACGGGTGGAAGAACAGCGTCAGATACACACCCGTGAGGATGATGATGATGAAGCTGTACATGCAGATCTCGCCGAGCATGAAGGACCAGTGGTCCGGAAAGATCTTGCGCATGTTGGACTTGGCCAGGGAGTAGATCCCCAGACGTCCGTCGGCCCAGTCGGCTACACGCTCGCCGGCCGGTGCCTTCTCGCGCGCAGGCGCGTCGTTCGTGGTCGTAGTACTCATCCGCGCTCCCAGAAGGCAGGACCGACGGGCTCAGCGAATTCGCTCAGCGCCTCGAGGTGACCCTCTTCGTTGACGCCGATGCGCAGCTGCGGCAGCGCGTGACCGGCAGGACCGAAGATCACCCGGGCGCCGTCGGAGAGGTCGAAGGTGGACTGGTGGCACGGGCACAGAGCGTGGTGCGTCTGCTGCTCGTACAGCGAGATCGGACAACCGACGTGGGTGCAGATCTTCGAGTAGGCCACGATGCCCTCGTGGGACCACTCGAGTTCCTGCTTGTCCTTGATGTTCTCCGGCTGGATCCGGACGAGCATCAGGGCGTCCTTGGCGATGTTCGTCTGGAAGTCGTGATCGTGCTCGTCCAGGCCCTCGGGCTTGGCGAACGTGAGCGAGCCGACCGCGATGTCCGAAGGCAGCAGCGGCTCGTCCGTGTTCATGTTGACGAGCGTGATCCCCTTCTTCCACGACGTGGTGCGCAGCTTCTTCTCGGGCAGCGGCCCGAGGTCACGAAGCAGCACCACACCGGAGAGGGGCACCAGCGCGAGAGCGCCGAACAGGGTGTTGCGGATCAGCTTGCGCCGGCCGAACTGCGACTCGCGGGCACCGTCGGCGAAGTCCTGCAGGACCTTCGCCTTGACCTCGGGCTCCGCCTCGATCGGGTGGCGCTCCTGGATGACCTCTTCGTCGGACATCAGGGTGCGGGCCCAGTGGACCGCGCCCGCGCCGATGCAGAACAGCGCCACACCGAGGGTCATGCCCAGCGCGAAGTTCAGCGCGCTGATGTGACCCAGCGGGAAGATGTAGACGCTCGTATCGACGTCGATGGTGACGTACGAGGCGATGAATCCGACGGTCGCCAGCATCGACACCATGAACAGGAAGGCGACGACGCGCTCGGACCGCTTGGCGGCCCGCTCGTCGATGTCCTGGATCCGGTGCTCGTGGGGCGGCAGACCCGGGTCCGTGAAGGGCTCGTCCTTCACCGCGACCGAGCCGTGCTCCTCGGCTGCCTGCTCAGTGGGCAGGTTCTCTTCTGGAATGTCTTGGCTACTCATGACTTCTTGGCCTTTGCGGTCCGAGCGGCAACCCAGATGGCGACGGCGATCAGACCGCCAAGGCCGAAGATCCAGGCGAACAGACCCTCACTGACCGGGCCGAGCCCGCCCAGCTTGAGTCCACCGGGGCTCTCGGTCTCGTCACCGTTGACCGCGTCGAGGTACGCGATGATGTCCTTCTTGTTCTGCTTGGTCATCGTCGTGTCCGGGAACGACGGCATGTTCTGCGGGCCGGTCTGCATGGCCTCGTAGATGTGCTTCGGGGCCACACCCTCGAGGCTCGGCGCGAACTTGCCGTGTGTCAGCGCGCCACCCTCACCGGTGAAGTTGTGGCACTGGGCGCAGTTGGTGCGGAACAGGTCGCCACCCTTGGCGATGTCCGCGCCGTTGGCGCTGTAGTCCTTCTCGGTCGGCGTGACCGGACCCGCGCCCAGCGACGCGACGTACGCCGCGAGCTGGTCGATCTCGGCCTGCGAGTAGATGTTCTTCTTCCTCGGGACCTGCGCGCCCGGCTGCTGGGCCGGCATACGACCGGTGCCGACCTGGAAGTCGACGGCGGCGGAGCCGACGCCCACGAGGCTCGGCCCGTCGGAGGTGCCCTGACCGCCGGTTCCGTGGCAGCTGGCGCAGCCGACGGAGTAGAGCTTCTTGCCCTCGTCGATGGCGAGGGACTGGGCGGTTTCATCGGCCTGCGCCTTGTCCGCGGGTGCGAACGCGGCGTACAGCCCCCCGGTGGCCGCCAGCGCGAGGAGTAGGACGACGACCGCCGCCAGCGGATGGCGTCGTCGTGCGGAGAGCTTTTTCACGGATTACCCCGGTGTCAGGATCTTCTGCGTCGGTGCTGCGGAAATGTGTCGGGTTCTTCGCCCGATGCTGTGATCGTCGAACTACTTGATCAGGTAGATCGTGGCGAAGAGGCCGATCCAGACGACGTCGACGAAGTGCCAGTAATAGGACACGACGATGGCGGCCGTCGCCTGATGGTGGGTGAACCTCCGGGCGGCGTACGTCCTGCCGAGGACGAACAGGAAGGCGATGAGGCCACCTGTCACGTGCATGCCGTGGAAGCCGGTGGTCAGGTAGAACACCGAGCCGTACGGGTCGGAGGAGAGCGAGAGCCCGTCCTTCTTGACCAGCTCGGTGTACTCGTAGACCTGACCGCCGATGAAGATCGCACCCATGATGAAGGTGACGATGAACCACGACCGGAGCTTCTTCACGTCGCCGCGCTCAGCGGCGAACACGCCCATCTGGCACGTGAGTGAGGAGAGCACCAGGATCGTGGTGTTCGTCGCGGAGAACGGAAGATTCAGCGCATGCGCCATTTCCTTCCAGTGATCCGGTCCGGTCACCGATCGCAGGGTGAAGTACATCGCGAAGAGGGCCGCGAAGAACATCAGCTCGGAACTCAGCCAGATGATGGTTCCGACGCTGGTGAGGTTCGGTCGATTGACCGACGGGTGCGCGTGCCCGGTTTCTACTGTCGTTGCTGTCGCCACGACCGACATTATGTCGGTCGCTTATCTCGCCCTCACTCCGGGGGGTGCCGTTCGGAGTGTCTGAGGGGTGTGTCCAGCCCATATGGCCCATCGGAGCCGTGTGCGAACCGGTGTTGACGGGGTGTCGGGAGGAGTAGGCTCCGCGGCACGGATCACCGTACGACGCCTTAAGACGCCGATGTCTTCGGAGGAACGATGCAGTCGACCGCGACGGTTCTGGTCTACAGCGACGACGCCAACACCCGCGAGCAGGTGCGCCTCGCGACCGGCCGGCGGCCCGCTGCCGACGTCCCCGAGGTGCAGTTCATCGAGTGCGCCACGCTTCCGGCCGTCCTGAAGGAGCTGGACCGCGGCGGGATCGACGTCTGCGTCCTGGACGGCGAGGCCGCTCCCGCGGGCGGCATGGGCGTGTGCCGGCAGATCAAGGACGAGATCTTCCACTGCCCGCCGGTGCTGCTCCTGATCGGCCGCCCGCAGGACGCGTGGCTGGCGACGTGGAGCCGCGCGGAGGCCGCTGTGACGCTCCCTGTGGAGCCCGTGGAGTTCGCCGAGGCCCTCGCCTCCCTGCTGCGCTCCCGGCTCGCCGTGGGCGCCTGACAAGGCCCCTCGCGCACCGTCCGGCACACACGCCGACTCCCGTACGCCGGCGGCGCACGGGAGTCGGAAGTCACACCGTTGATCTTGTCGGGCGGGCTCAGACCTGGGGGCTGAGGCGTGCCTGCTGGGCCGGGTCGGGCTTGTCGGCCTTCTTGGTGAGGGCGCTGCCCGCCTGCCACTTCTTCCAGCTGACGTTCCAGTCGCCGAAGCCGTTGCCGAACGGGTCCATGTCGGAGCCGTAGCTGTTGACGACCTTCACGATGTCGCCCTGGCGCACGGTGTCGTAGAACCAGGCGGCGTTGTTCGTGCTCATGCCGGTGCAGCCGTGGCTGACGTTCGCGGAGCCCTGCGAGCCGACGGACCAGGGCGCGGCGTGCACGTACTCGCCGCTCCAGGTGACGCGGGTCGCGTAGTACACCGGCAGGTCGTACGAGTCCGAGGACCCCTCGGAGATGCCGATCGTCTCGCCCCGCATCCGTACGTAGTACTCCTTGCCGAGCACCACCTTGACGCCGTTGCGGGTCTCGAAGCCGGCCTTGCCCGTGGTGACCGGCATGGAGTTGATCTCCTTGCCGTTGCGGTAGACCGTCATGGAGTGCGCGGAGGCGTCGGTGACGGCCACGATCCGGTCACCCGTACTGATGGTCAGCGGCTTGGAGCTGCCGCCCCACAGCCCGTCCCTGACCTTCACGCCCTCCAGCCTGCTGGTGGCGGTGATCTTCGCCTGGGTGGGCCAGTACTCCTTGGGGCGGTAGTGCAGTTCGGTGCTGTCCACCCAGTACCAGGAGCCGTCCACGGCGGGCTTGGAGTCGACCCGCAGGGAGCGCTCGACCAGCGCGCGGGACTTCTCGTCCCGTACCGGCTTGTTGAGTTCGGCCGTGATGGGCTGTCCGACGCCGTATGTGCCCTTCTGCGGGCCGAACGTGACCCTGAGGGCCTTCTCCTTCTCCGGGCGGCCCGTGTCGAAGCCCAGGACCTTGCGGCCGGGTCCGCCGTCCTCGTCCTCTGTGCTCACCCGCACCGTGTAATGGGTGTTCGCCGTCAGCGGGGCGGTGGTGTGCCATCTCGTGCCGTCGGCGGAGAGTTCGCCCGCGACGTGGCGGCCCACGGCGTCCTGGGCGGTGACGTCGGTGATCCGGGACTCGTCGCCCTCGGCGGTGACTTCCAGCGGCTTGTCCGGGTCGGCCTTCTTGGCGCCGCCCGCGGGACCGTTGAAGGAGATCTGGCTCGCCGCGTCGTACGGCTTGGCGGAGAGCGGGTGGCTGGAGTTGCCGCATGCCGCTGTGCTCGCACCGAGTGCGGCCACCAGCACGGTGCAGCCCAGAACCGTACGGATACGCGGTGAGTGGTTCATGAACTCACCGTAAGAAGGAACGCCCGGTCCAGCGCGGCGAGTGAGCCGCACGGGGCAACGCGCGACACGCCGAAGGGCCCGGACACTCCCTCAGGAGTGTCCGGGCCCTTCGGATACGGAAGTTCAGTACCGGCAGCGAGTGCTACTGGTTCTGGTTCTCACCGCGGTAGTACTCGAAGACCCAGCCCCACAGGCCGAACAGGATGATCGGGGCCGAGAAGTACAGCAGCCACCAGCCGATCGCCACGGCGAGGAACGCGAGCGCGCCGCCGACCGCCAGCGAGAGCGGCTGCCAGGAGTGCGGGCTGAAGAAGCCCACCTCGCCGGCGTCGTCCGCGACGTCGGCCTCCTTGTTGTCCTGGGCACCGGTGTCGACACGCCGGGCCGTGAAGGCCAGGTAGTAGCCGATCATGATGCAGAGGCCGAACGACAGGAAGAGTGCCGTGGTTCCGACCGGCTCCTTCGACCACACGCCGTAGACACCGGCCATGATCAGGATGAAGAGGCTCAGCCAGATGAACATCTTGCCTTGGACCTTCACTTGCCGGCCTCCTTAGCAAGAGCCTTGTCGCCGTGTCCGGCGTTCTCCAGCTGGTCCAGCGCGGCGATCTCCGGGTGGTGGAGGTCGAAGGCCGGGGATTCCGAGCGAATGCGCGGCAGCGTGAGGAAGTTGTGCCGCGGCGGCGGGCAGGACGTCGCCCACTCGAGCGAACGGCCGTAGCCCCACGGGTCGTCGACCTCGATCTTCTTGCCGTACTTGGCGGTCTTCCAGACGTTGTAGAAGAACGGCAGGATCGACAGGCCCAGCAGGAACGAGGAGATCGTCGAGATCGTGTTCAGCGCGGTGAAGCCGTCGGCCGCGAGGTAGTCCGCGTAACGACGCGGCATGCCCTCGACGCCCAGCCAGTGCTGCACCAGGAACGTGCCGTGGAAGCCGATGAACAGCGTCCAGAAGGTGATCTTGCCAAGGCGCTCGTCGAGCATCTTGCCGGTCATCTTCGGCCACCAGAAGTGGAAGCCGGCGAACATCGCGAAGACCACGGTGCCGAACACCACGTAGTGGAAGTGCGCCACCACGAAGTACGAGTCCGAGACGTGGAAGTCGAGCGGCGGGGCCGCCAGGATGACGCCCGTCAGACCACCGAAGGTGAAGGTGATCAGGAAGCCGATCGTCCAGAGCATCGGTGTCTCGAAGGACAGCGAGCCCTTCCACATCGTGCCGATCCAGTTGAAGAACTTCACGCCCGTTGGCACGGCGATCAGGAACGTCATGAAGGAGAAGAACGGCAGGAGCACGCCACCGGTGACGTACATGTGGTGCGCCCACACCGTCACGGAGAGGCCGGCGATCGCGATCGTCGCGCCGATGAGGCCGGAGTAGCCGAACATCGGCTTGCGCGAGAAGACCGGGATCACTTCGGAAATGATTCCGAAGAATGGCAGGGCGATGATGTACACCTCTGGGTGTCCGAAGAACCAGAAGAGGTGTTGCCAGAGCAATGCGCCGCCATTACTGGCATTGAATACCTGGGCACCGAACTTGCGGTCCGCCTCCAGGGCGAACAGCGCGGCGGCGAGCACCGGGAAGGCGAGCAGGACCAGCACACCGGTCAGCAGCACGTTCCACACGAAGATCGGCATGCGGAACATCGTCATGCCGGGAGCGCGCATGCAGATGATCGTGGTGATGAAGTTGACCGAGCCGAGGATCGTGCCGAAGCCGGAGAAGGCCAGACCCATGATCCACATGTCGGCGCCGATGCCCGGCGAGCGGACCGCGTCCGACAGCGGGCTGTAGGCGAACCAGCCGAAGTCGGCGGCGCCCTGCGGCGTGAGGAAGCCACCCACCGCGATGAGCGAGCCGAACAGGTACAGCCAGTAGGCGAACATGTTCAGTCGCGGGAACGCGACGTCGGGGGCACCGATCTGGAGCGGCATGATCCAGTTCGCGAAGCCGGAGAACAGCGGCGTCGCGAACATCAGCAGCATGATCGTGCCGTGCATCGTGAACGCCTGGTTGAACTGCTCGTTCGACATGATCTGCGTGCCGGGGCGGGCGAGTTCGGCGCGCATGAAGAGCGCCATGACTCCGCCGATGCAGAAGAACGCGAACGACGTGACCAGATAGAGCGTGCCGATGGTCTTGTGGTCAGTGGTGGTGAGCCACTTGATCACCGTCGAGCCTGGGCTCTTGGGTCGGGCCGGCAGCTCGTTCTCGTACGAGTCGCTTGCTGCCGCGGCACCCTGGGGTTCGTTGAGGATGCTCACAGGTTCTTCGTCTCCCGGTCCTTCTCGTGGTCCGTCTGGGCGATGCCAGCCGGGACGTAACCGGTCTGCCCCTTCTTCGCGAGGTCCTTGAGGTGCTGCTGGTAGCGCTCAGGAGAGACGACCTTCACGTTGAACAGCATCCGGGAGTGGTCGACGCCGCAGAGCTCGGCGCACTTGCCCAGGAAGGTCCCCTCCTTGTTGGGGGTCACCTCGAAGGAGTTGGTGTGGCCCGGAATGACGTCCTGCTTCATCAGGAACGGCACCACCCAGAAGGAGTGGATGACGTCACGCGAAGTGAGAACGAAGCGGACCTTCTCGCCCTTGGGGAGCCAGAGGGTCGGGCCGGGGTTGTTGGTCTGCGGGTTCCGCTCGCCAGGAGTACCGACCTCGTAGACACCGCCGGCGTTCGCCGGGAAGTCGTCCTTGAAGCGCTTCGGGATCGCCGAGAGCTCCTTGGAGCTCTTGGCGTCACCGTCGACACCCGGCACGTTCTCGACGTAGTTGAAGCCCCAGCTCCACTGGTAGCCGACCACGTTGACGGTGTGCGCGGGCTTGTCTTCGAGCTTCAGGAGCTTCGACTCGTCGCGCGCGGTGAAGTAGAAGAGGACCGACACGATGATCAGCGGAACAACCGTGTACAGCGCCTCGAGCGGCATGTTGTACCGCGTCTGAGTTGGAACCTCGATCTTGGTGCGGCTGCGCCGGTGGAAGATGACACTCCACAGGATCAGACCCCACACCAGCACGCCCGTGGCGAGCGCTGCCGCCCACGAGCCCTGCCAGAGGGAGAGGATCCTAGGGGCCTCCTCCGTCACCGGAGTGGGCATACCAAGACGAGGGAAGTCCTTGTATGTGCAACCGGTAGCGGTTACCAGGATCAGGCCCGCAGTCAGCACCTGCGGCAGCTTCCGCCGCATCGGGCGCCGCGACGAGCGGTCGGAGCCGTTGGGACTCACGTAGCGCCTTCCCGAGAGTCTCGCCCGCGCTCTTTGGTTGGCTACGGCCGCCATCTCGCTGGTCGCTCGCCGCCCTGGCACACGGGCAGGGGTTTGGATGTTTATGCGGACCAAACCCTACTGGACGCTATTTGGGGTCGCGCGGGGAGGGTGCCTAACGCGCCGCGGGTCACTCCGAAGGGTGGGATCGGGCCGCGTTTGAGGGTTTCTGACGGGGGGTCGGGGGGGCCGCGGGCGGGCGGGGTGCGGTCACCTGCCGGTGGGGGTCGGGCGGGGTTGGGGTGCGCAGTTCCTCGCGCCCCTGGCGGAAGCGGGGAAGCGCCACCCCGGCGGGTGCGGTTCGGCGGGGCTGGGGTGCGCGGTTCCCCGCGCCCCTGGCGGAAGCGGGGAAGCACCACCCCGGCGGGTGCGGTTCGGCGGGGCTGGGGTGCGCAGTTCCCCGCGCCCCTGGCGGAAGCGGGGAAGCACCACCCCGGCGGGTGCGGTTCGGCGGGGCTGGGGTGCGCAGTTCCCCGCGCCCCTGGCGGAA
>NZ_JBHWKQ010000065.1:31504-38106 GCF_042730865.1 Streptomyces sp. NPDC059897
AGCGGGGAAGCGCCACCCCGGCGGGTGCAGGTCGGGCGGGGGGGGTGCGGCCCGCGGCGGAGGTGCTGATGTCACAGACCCGCGCCCCCGGCGGAGGCGGGGGGGTAGGCCGTCCCGGTGGGTGGGGGTGGGGCTCTGGTTACCCGTAGCGTTGTGGTGTGTCGTACTTCGATGGGGCGTCGGGCGCTCCTCTGCATCCCGTTGCCCGGCAGGCGCTGCAGGCGTCGCTCGATGAGGGGTGGGCCGATCCGTCGCGTTTGTACCGGGAAGGGCGGCGGGCGCGGCTGTTGCTCGATGCCGCGCGGGAGGCCGCCGCCGAGGCCGTGGGATGCCGGCCCGACGAGTTGGTGTTCACCTCGTCCGGGACCCGGGCGGTGCACGACGGCGTGGCGGGGGCGCTCGCGGGGCGGCGGCGCGCGGGAAAGCACCTGGTCGTGTCAGCTGTCGAACATTCTTCCGTGCTCTATTCGGCGGCGGTGCACGAGAATCTCGGCGGGTCGGTGGCCCAGGTCGGGGTGGGGCGCGAAGGCCGGGTTTCCGTCGACGCGTTCCGTGCCGCGCTCCGGGAGGACACCGCGCTCGCCTGCCTGCAGTCCGCCAACCACGAGGTGGGGACGGAGCAGCCCGTCGCCGAGGCGGCCGAGGCGTGCCGGGGCGCCGGGGTGCCGTTGTTCGTGGATGCCGCGCAGTCGTTGGCGTGGGGGCCGGTCGCGGGTGAGTGGTCGTTGCTCGCCGGGAGTGCCCATAAATGGGGCGGCCCTGCGGGGGTCGGACTGCTCGCCGTAAAGAAGGGGACACGGTTCGCTCCGCAAGGGCCCGCCGACGAGCGGGAGTCGGGGCGGGCCGCCGGGTTCGAGAACATTCCGGGCATCGTGGCCGCGGCCGCGTCACTGCGGGCCGTGCGGGCGGAGGCCGCCGGGGAGGCGGCGCGGCTGCGGGAGTTGACGGAGCGGATCCGCGCGCGGGTGCCGGAACTGGTGCCGGACGTGGAGGTCGTCGGCGATCCAGTGCGCCGGCTGCCGCACCTGGTGACCTTCTCCTGCCTGTACGTCGACGGGGAGAGCCTGCTGCACGGCCTCGACCGCGCCGGTTTCTCCGTTTCGTCCGGGTCGTCCTGTACGAGCAGCACGCTGACGCCCAGCCATGTGCTGCGCGCGATGGGCGTCGTGAGCGAGGGGAACGTACGGGTGTCGCTGCCGCTGGGCACGGAGGCCGCCGAGGTCGAGCGGTTCCTCGACGTGCTGCCCGGGGTGGTGGGCGAGGTCCGGGAGAAGCTGGGCGCACCGACCGCCGGGGCGCAGGGCTCCGCCGAGACCGTGACCGTGGACGCGCTGGGCATGACCTGCCCCCAGCCGGTCATCGAACTCGGTCGGGCCATCGGGCGGGTGCGGGTGGGCGGCACGGTCACCGTCATCGCCGACGACGAGGTCGCCGCGGTCGACATCCCCGCCTGGTGCTTCACCCAGGGCCACGAATACGTAGGGGCAGAACCACACCCCGATGGGGGCACAACATACGTGGTGCGCAGGAACAGGTAACCCAGGGGCGCGGGGAACTGCGCGAACGCGACCACACGCAAAACCGCGGCCGCGCTGCTCGACGAAAGAACAGCAACGGCCGCGGCCCCACCGAAGGCGTCAGCCGAGGTGCGCCTCCACCTCCCCAGCGGCAGCGTCCCCGTACGCCTTGCGGAACCGGTCCATGAACGGCGCCCGCCGCAGCTCGTACTCCTGCGTGCCGAGCGTCTCGATGACCAGCGTCGCGAGCATGCAGCCGATCTGCGCCGCCCGCTCGTGCCCGACGCCCCACGCCAGACCGGACAGGAAGCCCGCGCGGAACGCGTCGCCGACACCGGTCGGGTCGACCTTGGCGTCCTCCTCCGGGACGCCGACCTCGATCGGGTCCTCGCCGGCCTTCTCGATGCGCACGCCGCGCGCGCCGAGCGTGGTGACGCGGTGGCCGACCTTGCCGAGGATCTCCTCGTCGGTCCAGCCGGTCTTGGACTCGATGAGGCCCTTCTCGTACTCGTTGGAGAAGAGGTACGTGGCGCCCTCGAGGAGCGTCCGGATCTCCTCGCCGCCCATCCGCGCGATCTGCTGCGAGAAGTCGGCGGCGAACGGGATCGAGCGCGAGCGGCACTCCTCCGTGTGACGGAGCATCGCCTCCGGGTCGTCCGCGCCGATCAGGACCAGGTCGAGTCCGTCCACGCGGTCGGCGACGGTCTTCAGCTCGATGAGCCGGGCCTCGCTCATGGCGCCCGTGTAGAAGGAGCCGATCTGGTTGTGGTCGGCGTCCGTGGTGCAGACGAAGCGGGCCGTCTGCAGGGTCTCGGAGATCCGGACGGACTCCGTGTCCACGCCGTGGCGGTCGAGCCAGGCGCGGTACTCGTCGAAGTCCGAGCCGGCGGCGCCCACCAGGATCGGGTTCGTGCCGAGCTGGCCCATGCCGAAGGCGATGTTGGGGCCTACGCCGCCGCGGCGTACGTCGAGGGCGTCGACGAGGAAGGAGAGGGAGACCGTGTGCAGCTGGTCCGCGACCAGCTGGTCGGCGAAACGGCCGGGGAAGGTCATCAGGTGGTCGGTGGCGATGGAGCCGGTGACTGCGATTCGCACGGCGTGAGCACGCTTCCTGAATAAGGGGAGGGGTTGACGCTTCACGCTACCCGCTCGGGGTGCACGGGCTGAACGGTGGAAAATGCCCGATAGCGACTCTTTCTTCGGATGTCACCTCAGGGCTACCGTGCCGTCATGACCTACGACGTGTCAGGCATGGTCCAGGACGATCTCGCGGAGCTGCGCGGCGACTGCGTCCGGATGCTCCCGCACTGGGTGACGCCACCGGCGCCGTGGGAGGTGGAGCGGCCCGGCGCGGCCCGCCGGCCCGCCGGGATCCACGGGGTCGTGGTGCCCGAGTCGTCGGCCCGGCTGATCGACTCCATGGCCGGTTTCGGCGACTGACGGCTTCCGGAAGGGAACCGCGCGCCCGTACGCCCCGTCCCATCGGTGACCCCGGTGAGAAGGAGCGATGCGGTGAGCAGCGAAGAGCGGACGCGGGAGCGTCCCGGGCGACGGCGTACGGCGGCTGTCGTGTCGGTCGCGGCGGCCGTCCTGCTGGCCGGTGGCGGCGGCGCGTATCTGGCGGCGAACGCGATGGACGGGTCCGGCGACGAGGGGTCGGCCCGGCCCGGCGGCACCGGCACTCCCCCGCCGCTCGCCCTGGACGGCTACTCCGGCACCACTCCCTCGTCCGGCACCGCGCCGCCGCCCGGCATCGCGCCCGGCGAGCCCGACCCGAACGGCACCCGTTACAAGGCGACCGGCGATCTCCCGGCGGGCCCCGGAAAGGCGCCCGTCCACCTCGCGCGCGGCGGGGTGAGCGCCGCCGAGGCCACCGCGCTCGCCGAGGCACTCGACGTGCAGGGGAAGCCGCGGCAGGACGGCGACGCCTGGAAGGTGGGTCCCGCGAAGGACGGTTCGGGGCCCTCGTTGCAGGTGAGCCGGGAGGCGCCGGGGAGCTGGACGTACTCCGCGTACGCACCGTCGGCCGGCGGCAAGTGCGGTGGCGGGACGAAGTGCGGCGACCCCCATGGCGACGGAGGGCGGGCGGTGAGTGAGGCCGCGGCGAAGCAGGCCGCCGCGCCGGTACTCAAGGCCCTCGGCCAGGACGACGCGAAGCTGGACGCGGAGCAACTCATGGGCGCCACGCGGGTGGTGAACGCCGACCCGGTGGTCGGCGGGCTGCCGACGTACGGCTGGTCGACCGGGATCCAGGTCGGCTCCGACGGTCAAGTGGTGGGCGGCAGCGGCCGGTTGAAGGCTCCGGCGAAGGACGCCACGTATCCGACGGTGGGGGCGCGCGAGGCCCTTGAGCGGATGAACGGGGCGGCCGGCGGGGGCCGGGTCTCCGTCGGCGGGTGCGCGAGTCCGGTGCCGCTCGGCGAGGGCAAGAACGAGGACTGTGCCTCCGCACCGCCGAAGCCGGCGACGGTCGATGTCACCGGCGCGACGTTCGGGCTGGCCGCGCACACCGTCGGGGGCCGGCAGGCGCTGGTGCCGTCGTGGCTGTTCGAGGTGCGGCCCAGCGGTTCCGACTCCGCGTTCACGGTGACGTATCCGGCGGTGGAGCCCAGGTACCTCGCGGCGCCGAAGAGTTCGCAGCCGTCCCCCTCGCAGCCCTCCGGCAAGGCGGGCGGCGGCGACACCCGTGCCGTGCACGTCCAGGGCTACAGCGCCAAGGGCAGGACCCTGACGCTGCACTTCACGGGCGGGGTGTGCGCGAAGTACGCGGCGTCGGCGGACGAGTCCGGGGGCCGGGTGAACGTGAAGGTCACCGAGACGCGGAAGAAGGGCACCGTCTGCGTGCAGATGGCGAAGTTCTATACGTTGCCGGTGACGCTGGACGCTCCGCTCGGCGAGCGGAAGGTGGTGACGGCCGACGGGTCCGCCGTGCCGTACGCGCAGAAGAACGCGCCCGGCGGGGCCGAGCCCGCGCCGCGCGACTGAGCGGACCCGCAGGAATGCCGAAGGGGCGGCCCCAGTGGGGCCGCCCCTTCGCGCTGTACCGCTGTACGGCTTAGCTGAACGAGTCGCCACAGGCGCAGGAGCCCGTCGCGTTCGGGTTGTCGATCGTGAAGCCCTGCTTCTCGATGGTGTCGACGAAGTCGATGGAGGCGCCGCCCAGGTACGGGGCGGACATGCGGTCGGTGACGACCTTCACGCCACCGAAGTCCTTCACGACATCGCCGTCGAGCGAGCGCTCGTCGAAGAAGAGCTGGTAGCGCAGGCCGGAGCAGCCGCCGGGCTGAACAGCCACACGCAGGGCCAGGTCGTCACGGCCTTCCTGGTCGAGCAGAGCCTTGACCTTCGCGGCGGCTTCGTCGCTGAGGATGATGCCGTCGCTGACGGTGGTGGTCTCGTCCGATACGGACATCTACATCTCTCCCGGGTTGTTCGGAGACTGCTTGCCGACCATTGCAACCGGCAAAGGCCCGGATCCATTCCGGGTTACGCACTTCTTCTCTTCATGCTCGCACACAGTGCGCGGGCGGGGCACGGGGCGGCGGCGGCCGGATGCGTCACATCGACGAATTCACCATCGTCAAACTGACGTGAAGCACGTATGATAGATAGCGTCATTTCGACGAAAAGTCGAGCAGAGCGAAGAAAGGGTGCGTGACGTGACCACGGCCCAGTCCCCCCAGGCCCCCGTTGACCTGGATGTTTCCCCCACGCCTCTGGCGCTCCTGCTGCTCGGCCGCGAGGCCGACCCCAAGAGCGAGCGCGGCGTGGAGTGCCCCGGCGACCTGCCCTCGCCGTCCGACCCGGACCTGGTGGAGCGGGCGCGCGCGGCAAAGGAAAGGCTCGGAGACAAGGTGTTCGTGCTCGGACACCACTACCAGCGCGACGAGGTCATCCAGTTCGCCGACGTCACCGGGGACTCCTTCAAGCTGGCGCGGGACGCGGCGGCCCGGCCCGAGGCCGAGTACATCGTGTTCTGCGGTGTGCACTTCATGGCCGAGTCGGCCGACATCCTCACCGGGGACGACCAGAAGGTCGTGCTCCCGGACCTGGCCGCCGGCTGCTCCATGGCGGACATGGCGACGGCCGAGCAGGTCGCGGAGTGCTGGGACGCGCTGACCGAGGCCGGCATCGCCGAGTCCGTGGTCCCCGTCTCGTACATGAACTCGTCCGCGGACATCAAGGCGTTCACGGGCAAGCACGGCGGCACGATCTGTACGTCCAGCAATGCCGAGCGGGCGTTGAACTGGGCGT
The DNA here is from genome assembly GCF_042730865.1 of Streptomyces sp. NPDC059897. NCBI lineage: Bacteria > Bacillati > Actinomycetota > Actinomycetes > Kitasatosporales > Streptomycetaceae > Streptomyces > Streptomyces sp. NPDC059897. Next base: position 37,276 of record NZ_JBHWKQ010000065.1, read on the forward strand.
TCGAGCAGGGCGAGAAGGTGCTCTTCCTGCCCGACCAGCACCTCGGGCGGAACACGGCCGTGCGTGACCTCGGCATGTCGCTCGACGACTGCGTCGTCTACAACCCGCACAAGCCGAACGGCGGGCTGAGCGTCGAGGAGCTGCGGGCCGCGAAGATGATCCTGTGGCGCGGGCACTGCTCCGTGCACGGGCGGTTCTCGCTGGACTCCGTGAACGACGTGCGGGAGCGGATCCCGGGGGTCAACGTCCTGGTGCACCCGGAGTGCAAGAACGAGGTCGTGGCCGCGGCGGACTACGTCGGGTCGACCGAGTACATCATCAAGGCGCTGGAGGCGGCGCCCGCCGGGTCGAAGTGGGCCATCGGCACGGAGCTGAACCTGGTGCGGCGGCTCGCCAACCGGTTCGCCGCCGAGGACAAGGAGATCGTCTTCCTCGACAAGACGGTGTGCTTCTGCTCGACCATGAACCGGATCGACCTGCCGCACCTGGTCTGGACGCTGGAGTCCCTGGCGGACGGCCAGCTGGTCAACCGCATCGAGGTCGACCGCGAGACGGAACAGTTCGCGAAGCTGGCCCTTGAGCGGATGCTGGCGCTGCCGTAGCGGGTGACGTCCCGCCGCCTTGGGCAATCTGCCGCCTTGGGCGGGGGACCGATCTCTTCAGCCCCTGCGGCGATTGAGCAGCGGGGTCCGGGGCAGAGCCCCGAAACCGGAAGCGGGGCGGGCGCCTGATGAAGCGCTCGCCCCGCACCGGGGTGCCGCCTTGCCCACCCTGCCGCCCAAGGCGGCAGATTGCCCAAGGCGGCACGGCAACCGTCACGCGTTGGCCGGC
>NZ_JBHWKQ010000066.1:0-37688 GCF_042730865.1 Streptomyces sp. NPDC059897
CGGGCTTGAACGCCCCCCCCCCCCTGGCGCCCCGGCCCCGGGGGGCCCCGCCGGGGCCGGGACCCCACACGCACAGGGCGTCGAGGTCGCGCTCCTTGATGACACGGTTGAGGTGGGTGTGCACGAGGTTGAGACCCGGGGACGTGCCCCAGTGGCCGAGAAGGCGCGGCTTGATGTGTTCGCGGGTGAGTGGCTCGGTGAGCAGCGGGTTGTCGAGAAGGTAGATCTGGCCGGCCGCGAGATAGTTGGCGGCCCGCCAGTGCGCGTCGAGCGCGGCGGCCTGGTGCTTGGACAGATCCTTCGCCATGGCAGCTCCATCAGTGACGGCAGAGGTGTGCTCGGCGCCGCCAGTCTGCCGCCCGGTCCGGCCGCGCGCGTAGGGCCCTTGGGGCCATCGTGCCGGGTCGCCGGGCCGACCCGCCCCAAACACGGCGGGGCGAGTCGGGTGACGTGCGGCTACAGGGTGACCGGCCTACCGCCGAGGGTCACGACGAGCTTGCCGTCCGCCGCGTACGACCAGGCGAGCGCTCCGCTGTAGGAGGCGCAGCGGGAACCGTTCGTACCCGTCCAGAACTGGTTCGTGGAGTCCGCGTTCCCGACGGTCTTGTCGTTCGACCCGGAGACCGAGAACCGGCACGAGGTGTTGCTCTTGAACACCGAAGTGCCCTCGTCCCAGGCGAAGTTGCGCTGCGGGTTGTCGACGCTGAGGTTGTTCGACACCGCCATGGAACCCGGGTTGCTGTTGTACGTGAACCCGTGCTTGCCGTTCTTGTACGCGATGCTGCGCCGCACGGTGTGATCGACGGCGATGTCCTCGCCGCCGAGCTTGTACCCGTTGCGGTCGCCGTTCGCGTTCACGGTGCCGTCGCTGAGCGTGCCGTTGCCGTACGCGAGGGAGTCCTCGATGGTCACCGGGCCGATGGGGCCCGTGTCGGACTTGGTGTAGAGGTCCCAGCCGTCGTCGATGTTGTGGTGCGCGACGGTGTGGCGGAACACGTTCCCCGTGCCGGTGGTCAGCTTCGCGGCGAAGCCGTCGGCGTCCTCGCCGTCCGAGTCGGCGTTGTCGTGCGACTCCGCGCTCACGATCAGGTTGTCGGAGGGCCACTGCGACTGCGGGGTGGTGGAGGCGATGCGGCCCAACTGCAGCCCGGTGTCCCGGTTGTGGCGGGTGACGGTGCGCTCGATGACGTTGTCGCTGCCGCCGACGTAGATGCCGTTGTCCCCGGCGCGCTCCACGACGAGCCCCTTGAGGTGCCAGTACGAGGCGTTGAGCTGGAGCCCGCGGTTGCTCGAACTCTCGCTCTGCGCCGAGAAGTTGAGGACCGGCTTCTCGCCCGGGTAGGCGGCGAGCGTGGTGCGGGCGGAGGCGGTGCCGTTCTTTCCCTCGGGGATGGTGACCGTCGAGGAGTACGCGTACGTGCCGCCGCGCACGTAGATGGTGCCGCCGGCGGAGATCCGGCTGATCGCCGAGGTGAGCGTGGTGGGCGCGGACTCGGTGCCGGCCGCGCCGTCGGTCCCGGTCGGCGCCACGTACAGGGCGCCGCTCGCGGGCGGCGTGGTGGTGTCGCCCGTCGGTGTGTCGACATCCACGTAGTCGAGGTTGGGGAGCCCCGCGGAACTCGTCGGGTTGAGGCGGATGGTGTTGCTGCCCGCCTTGACCTGCACGGTGACGGTCTTGGTGGCCCACGTGGTCCAGGCCCCGGTGCCCGCGAACGTGGTCGAGGCGGCGGTGGCGCCGTTGACCACGATGTCCGTGGCCCGCGCGGCCGTGGTGCCGTTCGCGTAGCGGATGGCGAGGGTGGCGGTGCCCGCGGCGGGGGAGTCGACCGTCAACTGGGCGTACGCGCCGCTGGCGTTGGTGGCGTTGCAGTAGCCGGAGCCGGTGTAGCCGGACCATTCGGTCTCGACGGCGCCGGTGCACACGGCGGGGGAGGTCTCGGCCTGGTAGCGGGTGGTCGCGGCCTGGGCGGAGGTGCCGGACAGGGCGACGAGGGCGCCGGCCAGGAGCCCTGCGGAGGTGAGGGTGACGAGGGGTCTCGCGGCTCTTGAGTTCATCGTTCGTCTCCAGGTGCAGAAATGTGGCTGGTTCGAATCCGTGAACGGGACCGTCCGGAGGCGCCATCATCGCGGCGGGGGAAAGCCCTTTCTGCGGGCGGTCGACGTGACGGTAGAGCTGGCGTCGCTTCCGCGTCAACGGCTATGTATGTGATCGTTGTTCGCGAATATGAACGATCAAGTGACGGGGGGCGCCCCTCGCGGACCGCGCCGGGCCTCAGTCGCCGGTCAGGGTCCGAAAGGGGGTGCGTCCGTAGGCCTGCCGGTAGAGGGCCGCGAAGCGCCCCGTGTGGTGGAAGCCCCAGCGCGCGGCGATCGCGGTCACCGTCGCGCTCGCCGGGTCGGCGGCCCGCAGTTCGTCGTGCGCGTGCGCGAGCCGCACCCGGCGCAGATAGGCCAGCGGCGTCGTGTCCAGATGCCGCCGGAACGCGTACTGCAGCGCCCGGACGGTGACATGGGCGGCCGCCGCGATCTCGCCGACGGTGAGCGGCTCCTGGGCGTGGGCCTCGATATGGGCGACGGCGCGCCGCAGCGTCGCGGAGTGCGCGTCGTGCCGGTCCGTCCCGGTCGGCCGGGCGAGCGCGGTGCTGGGGAAGGCGGCCAGCACGCTCGCCGCCAGGTACTGGGCGGCGGTCGAGGCGATCAACGGCTCGGCGGCGATCTCGGGGTCGGCCACCACATGGTCGCGTACGTGGACGATCGCACGCTTCAGGTGCCGGGCCGCGGCGTCGGACACGGGCCGGTGGCCGGTGAGCCGCACCGGACCCGGCGCCGCGCCCGGGGCGTTGGCGGCGACCTGGCTCAGGAGGGCGGGGTCGAGCATCGTGATGTTGTACCGGGCGCCGCAGATCCGGCCCTCGTAGGGCAGTTCGGGAGGGGCGAAGGAGACCACGTCGCCGGGGCCGAAGGCGTCCTCGACATCACCGAACGAGTGGTCCTGGATGGTGCCCTCGTGGACGAGGCACAGACAGATCTTCTGAAGCGGCGTCACCGCGTAGCGCATGTCGAAATCGAGGTCCAGTTCGTCGACGGTCACCCCCGGAATCGACTCGCGCCGGATCTGCGCCCGGCTGGACTCGGGGGTGCCGTTGCCGATGCGCATGCGGGCATAGTGACGGCTGAGGAAATCCTCGGTGACGCCGATGTCGCTGCTGTCGAAATGCAGTGTGCCCATGTGTGCCGCGCTCCCCAGAGTCATATGCCCGGTGCCGTCAGCCTACGGCCGCCGCCGTGGCGGCTGCCACGCCGCATACCTGCGGGTGCGTGCCTGCCCGCGTTTCGTTTTCCGGATGGATCCCGCCGGACACTTCGCTCCGGGGACTGCGGGCTTCGTGCGGCAGGCCCGAGTATCGAGATGTCGACCCCTGTCCGGCCCAAGTACCGTGGCGGTCAAGGGTCGAGAGCGCCGGGCACCGGCGCTCCCGCCGAAGTCTGAGAAAGGTGAACACCCTGCCCGCTCCCGCTTCCCAACCTGGTGGCCCCATGGCCTTCTTCATGCTGTCCTCGACGCGACCGCTCGCCCTCCTGTCGGCCACCGACCTCGCCAAGGAGCACGAACGGCTGCAGGTCGAGGTGGCCCAGCTCAAGCGTGCCGTGACCTCGCACGCCCTGGTGGACCAGGCCATCGGCGTGGTCGTCGTCCTCGGCCGGATCCCGCCCGAGGACGCGTGGCGCGTGCTGCGCGACGTGTCGCAGCGCAGCAACGTCAAGCTGAACCTCGTGGCCGAGCACCTCCTGGAGTTCGCCCAGGGCGGCGAACTGCCGGACGAGGAGCGGGTGGAGCTGCAGCGGGCCATCGAGCGCTATGCCGCGCTGCGGCCTCCGTCATCGTCGCCGTCGCCGTCGCCGTCGCCGTCGCCGTCGCCGTCGCCGGAGCAGTCGTAGGCGAGCGGGCCGTGGCCGGTCAGCTCAACTGCCGCCGCATGAGCGTCAGATCGAGCCAGCGGCCGAACTTGGTGCCCACCTCGCGCACCGTCCCGGCGTGCTCGAAGCCGTGCCGTTCGTGCAGGCGGATCGACGCGGCGTTGCCCGCCTCGATTCCGGCGATCATGACGTGCAGGCCCGCGGCGGTGGCGGAGTCGACGAGCGTCGTCAGCAGGGCGGACCCGATGCCGGCCCCCTGGTGGCCCCCGGTGACGTACACCGAGTTCTCCACGGTGTGCCGGAAGCCGGAGTACGCCTTCCAGGGCCCGTAGACACCGAACCCGACGACTTCCCCGCCGAGCTCGGCCACGTACGCCGAACCGCGTCCGAGGTGTGCCCCCAGCCAGGCGGCGCCCTCTTCGCGGGACTGCGGCGTGTCCGTCCACAGCGCGGTGCCGTGCTCGATGGCGTGATTGCGAATGGCGAGAACGGCGTCCAGGTCGTCCTCGTGGGCCGGGCGGACCTTCACCGCCGGGGCCCGGGTCTCGTATCGTGGATTCATGTCCAATATCGTAGACCCCCTGGTGGAGCGCATCGGTGCCCGGATCCGCGCGGAGCGCGACCGGCGTCACTGGACCCTGGCGGAGCTGGCCGAGGAGTCCGGGGTGTCGCGGGCGATGATCCACCGGATCGAGCGCGGCGAGAGCAGTCCGAGCGCCGTGATCCTGGGCAGGCTGTCGGCGGCGTTCCGGCTGAGCGTGGCGACGCTGCTCGACCCGGAACCGGAACCGGAGCCCGCGTCGGCCGAGGAGCGGGTGCGGCGCGCGGAGGCGGCGCCCCGGTGGCAGGACCCGGAGACCGGATACGCGCGGCGGCAGGTGTCGGGGCCCGGTTTCCCCGCCGAGGTGGCCGAGATCCGGCTCCCCGCCGGGGCCGAGGTGCCGTACCCGGCCGCGGCGTTCGCGTTCCACCGGCAGATCATCTGGGTGCTCGAAGGACACCTCACGTTCCACGAGGGCGACACGGTGCACGAACTCGACGCGGGCGACACGGTCGAACTGGGCCCGCCCACGGCCTGCGTCTTCGTCAACTCCACGGAACTGGACTGCCGTTACGCCGTGGTCCTCGTGCGCGGCGAGGCGCCGTGAGACTGCCGCGCGGGGGCGTCGCGGTGCTCTCCTGCACCGCCGGAGTGGCGCTCTCCAACAACTACGCGATCCAGCCGGCGCTCGGCGACGTCGCCCACGACACCGGCACGTCCGCCGCCGCCATCGGCCTGGTCACGACCGCCGCGCTCGCCGGATGCATCGCCGGATTCGCCTTCCTGCTGCCGCTCGCGGACCGGGCGGCGCCCCGGCGGCTCGTCGCGGGCCAGCTCGCGCTGCTCACGGCGGGCCTGCTGCTCGCGTCCCGCGCACCCGGCCTCGGCGTACTCGTGATCGCCTACGTGATGGTGGGCGCGGGCGCGAGTGTCAGCGCGATGGCGTCCACGATCGCCGGGCGCGGGGTGCCGGGGGAGCGGCGCGGGAGGGCCGTCGCGGGCATCGCGGCGGGCATGTCGGCCGGGATTCTGCTCAGCCGCCTCGTCGGCGGGGCGCTGGCGGACGCGTTCGGCTGGCGGGGGATGCTGCTCGTCTTCGCGGGGCTCGTGGTGGTGTGCGGGGCGGCGGCGTGGGCGCGGCTGCCGGATCAGCGGCCCGAGGGCACCGGAGGCGGCTACCTCGGCACCCTCGCCGCGCTGCCCGGACTCCTGCGCAGGCACGGCGCGCTGCGGCTCGCGGTGCTGGGCGGCAGCCTCTGGTACCTGGCCTTCAGCCTCGTCTGGGTCGCGCTCACGGTGCGGCTCGCGCAGCCGCCGTACGAGCTCGACGCCGCGGCCATCGGCCTCTACAGCCTCGCCGGGGCGCTCGGGTTCGCGGCGCTGCCGGTGGCCGGGCGCCTCGGTGACCGGTACTCGCCACGGGCGGTGATCGCCGGGAGCATGCTCGTCGCGGCCGCCGGTGCGGCGCTGCTGTGCACGGGGCTCGACCGGCCCGTGGTGACGGCGGCGGGCCTCGCCCTGGTCGACGCGGGCTGCTTCACGGCCCAGGCCGCCAACCAGACCCGGGTCATGTCCATCGACCCACGCCGCAGCGGCAGCCTGAGCGGGGTCTACCTGTTGCTGTACTTCCTGGCGGGGGCCCTGGGCGCGGCACTCGCCGCCCCGCTCGTGGCGGCGGGCGGCTGGGGCGCGGCGAGCGGGGTGGTGTGCGGGGCGCTCGTCCTCGCGGGCGTCGTATCGATGGGCAAGATCAAGCCCGCCTTTCGGACGAGAGCCCGCGGGGTCCGGGGCGGAGCCCCGTGCGGTGGGGCGCAGGCCGAACGGTGACCTCGACGCCCCACCGGATCACGCCTCGCGCTGCGCCCGCTTCTCCGCCTGCTCGGCGTGCAGCTTCTTCACGCGGACGTTCTCCTTGCGGACGTCGGCCTGGGTGGCGCGCTCGGCCTGGAGCCACTCGGGGTTCTCGTCCTTGATGGCCTCGATCTGCTCCGTGGTCAGCGCCTCCGTGACGCCGCCGCGGGCCAGGCCCGAGATGGAGACGCCCAGCTTCTGCGCCACCACGGGGCGCGGGTGCGGGCCGTTCGCGCGCAGGTCGACGAGCCACTGCGGCGGCTCGGCCTGCAGCGCGGTCAGCTCGGCGCGCGAGACGACGCCCTCCTGGAACTCGGCGGGCGTGGCGTCGAGGTACACACCCAGCTTCTTCGCCGCGGTCGCGGGCTTCATGGTCTGGGTGCTCTGGTGCGAACTCATGAGGTCAAGGGTATCGAGCGTGACGGGGCCCGCCGACCACGGCGGGTAGCCTTGATCCGTGACCGGCACGCAAGAAACCCCCGCAGACACCTCAGGCCCCGGCTTCCGGCTGGCCTACGTTCCCGGGGCCACCCCCGCCAAGTGGGTGCGGATCTGGCGTGAGCGGATGCCCGATGTGCCGCTCGACCTGGTGCAGGTGACCGCCGCCGAGGTGCCGGACGTGCTGCGCCGCGGGGACGCCGACGCGGGCCTGGTGCGGCCGCCCGTCGACCGCGAGTACTTCAGCGCGATCCCGCTCTACACCGAGAAGACCGTGGTCGTGGTCCCCAAGGATCACGTAGTGACGGCCGCGGACGAGGTCACCCTCGCCGACCTCGCCGACGAGATCGTGCAGCATCCGCTCGACGACGTGCTCGGCTGGGAGCGGCCGCCGGGGCAGCCCGCCTTCGAGCGGCCCGCCAGTACGGCCGACGCGATCGAGCTGGTCGCGGCGGGCGTGGGCCTGCTCGTCGTCCCGATGTCGCTGGCCCGGCTGCACCACCGCAAGGACCTCACGTACCGCACGGTCACCGACGCGCCGGAGTCGAGCGTGGTGCTCGCCTGGCCGCAGGAGCGCACCACGGACCAGGTCGAGGACTTCATCGGGATCGTGCGCGGCCGGACGGTGAACAGCTCGCGGGGCCGTACGCAGGAGCCCGAGAAGAAGGCGTCCGAGAAGAAGAAGCAGCCGGCGGGGAAGAAGTTCGTGAAGCCGGGGCGCATTCGGCAGGACGGCAGGCCTCAGTCGAAGCGGAGCGCGAACAAGCCGCCGAAGAACACCAAGGGTGGCAAGCCCCGCAAGCGTTCCTAAGGGGCGGCTCCGGGCGCGCCCGACCGCAGGCCGTCCATCACCAGGTCCAGGAGGCGGCCCGCCCGGGTCTGCCAGTCGCCGCGGGGGTCGATCAGCCACAGGCCCGCGATGGCCAGCATGAAGTCGTCCGGGGTGACGTCGGGGCGGATCGTGCCCGCCTTCGTGTTCGCGTCCAGGAGGCGGGTCACCGCCTCGGTGAGCGGGCCGTGCGCGAGCTGCTTCATCGTCCCGCGCGCGCTCGTCGCCTCGCGCAGCGCGTCCGCGAGGCCGGCCTTGGCCATCGCGTACTGGGCGAGGCGGTCCATCCACTCCCGCAGGGCCAGCTCCGGCGGCCGGCAGCACAGCAACTCGCAGGCCGCGTCGGCGACCTGCTCCACCTCGTAGCGGTACACCTCGAGGACGAGCGCCTCACGGCTGGGGAAATTGCGGTAGAACGTGCCCTGCCCGACGCCCGCCTTCTTCGCGATGGCACTGAGCGGTGTGTCCGCGGAGCGCGTCAACTCGGCCAGGGCCACCTCGAGGATGCGCTCGCGATTGCGCTGCGCGTCCGAGCGCAGCGCGGCCGGCTTCTTCGAGTGCCCCACGCGAGTTCTCCTCCTTCTGCCGTGGCGGGGAATAGTCCTTGCTAGGCGGACAGTTGTCCACTACGTTCGTGTCCCGTAGAACGGACAGCTGTCCGGTTAGGGTCAACACCCTAGTGGGTACCGGCCCGTGCCGCACCCGCGCGTCCGGTCCGCCTCCCGCCTTGAGCACAGCGAGTACAGCGAGTACAGCGCCGATTCTCCACGCATCAGACACGCGAAAGAAGGCTGCACCCATGCCCCCAGCTGACATCGGCGGCACGACCGTGTCCGCTACGTCCAGCGTCGTCACCTTGAACATCAACGGGGAGAAGCACACCCTTCCCGTCGACCACCGCACCACGCTGCTCGACGCCCTGCGCGAGCGGCTCGATCTGACCGGCACGAAGAAGGGCTGCGACCAGGGGCAGTGCGGAGCCTGCACGGTGCTGGTCGACGGGCGCAGGACCGTGGCCTGCCTGCAGCTCGCGGTCGCCGCCGAGGACCGCGAGATCACCACCATCGAGGGCGTCGCGGGCCCGGACGGCGAACTGCACCCGGTCCAGGAGGCGTTCGTCGAGCTCGACGGCTACCAGTGCGGCTACTGCACGCCAGGACAGATCTGTTCGGCCATCGCCGTCATCGAGGAGCACGCCGCGGGCTGGCCGTCCGCGGCCACCGGCGATGTGCGGCCCGCGGCGGCCCCGCAGCCGCTGACCCCGGAGGAGATCAGGGAACGGATGAGCGGAAACCTGTGCCGCTGCGGCGCGTACGTGTCGATCGTGCAGGCGGTCGCCCACGCGGCCGCGCACGCCGCCGAGGACGCGAAGGAGACCGTGGCGTGAGGGAGTTCGGATACGAGCGTGCGACCGATGTGCCGGGCGCGGTGGCGGTGCTCGGCGCCGACCCCGAGGCCCGCTTCCTCGGCGGCGGCACCAACCTCGTCGACCTGATGAAGATCGGCGTGGAGCGCCCCGCGCGCCTCGTCGACGTACGCGAACTGCCGCTGGACAGCGTCGAGGTGACCGCGGACGGCGGGCTCCGGATCGGCGCCACCGTCACCAACAGCGACCTCGCTGCCCACCCCGAAGTGCGGCTCCGCTACCCGGCGTTGGCGCAGGCCGTGCTCGCCGGGGCCTCGGGCCAGCTGCGCAACATGGCGACCGTCGGCGGGAATCTGCTGCAGCGCACCCGCTGCGGCTACTTCACCGACGTCAGCAAGCCGTGCAACAAGCGGGAGCCCGGCAGCGGTTGCCCGGCCGTCGAGGGCGAGCACCGCAATCACGCCATCCTCGGCGCGAGCGAGCACTGCGTGGCCGTGCACCCCTCCGACATGGGTGTCGCGCTCGCCGCGTTCGACGCCGTCGTCGAGTACGAAACCGCCGAGGGCAAGGGCGAGTTGGCGCTCGCCGACTTCTACCGGCCCGTCGGCGACACCCCGCACCTGGAGACCGGGCTCCCGGCCGGTGCGCTGATCACCGCCGTCACCCTGCCGCCCGCGCCCGTCGCGGCCAACTCGACGTACCGCAAGGTCCGCGAGCGCGCCTCGTACGCCTTCGCCATCGGCTCCGTAGCTGCCGCCGTCGACGTGCAGGACGGCGTCGTACGGGACGCGCGGATCGCGCTCGGCGCGGTCGCCTCGCGGCCGTGGCGGGCCCGTGCCGCCGAGGCGGCGCTGATCGGAAAGCCCGCCGAGGGCGCGACGTTCGCGGCCGCCGCCGACGCCGAGCTCGCCGCGGCGGAGCCGCTGCCCGACAGCACGTACAAGGTGCCCCTGATGCGCAATCTGATCATTGCGCTGCTCACCGAACTCTCGGAGGCCACCCGATGACGACGACCACCACCACAGCGGCCGGCACGGCGAAGACGGACTCGGTGGGTGTCGGGCGCAGCCGGGTCGAGGGGCGCGAGAAGGTCACTGGTGCCGCCCGGTACGCGGGCGAGTTCCCGTTCACCGACCTCGCGCACGGCTGGCTCGTGCTGTCCACCGTGGCGCGCGGCCGGGTCCGCTCCGTCGGCGAGGCGGCCGTGCGCGCCATGCCCGGCGTCCTCGCGGTCATGCACCACGGCAACGCGCCCCGCATCAACACCGACTACCTCACCCTGATGGGGCCGCCCGACGGCATCCTGCACGTCTTCCAGCACGACCAGGTGCTGCACGCGGGCTGGCCCGTCGCGCTCGTCGTCGCCGAGACGCCCGAGCAGGCCAGGGAGGCCGCGGAGGCGCTCGTCGTCGAGTACGACGTCGAGCCGCACGACATCGCCTTCGAGGCCGACCGGCCCGGCACCTACGCCCCCGAGGGCTCGGAGGCGAGCAAGGGCGACCTGGAGGCCGAACTCGCCGCGTCCGCCGCGGTGGTGGACGAGCGGTACACCACCCCCGAGGCGCATCACACCGCCATGGAGCCGCACGCGGTGACCGTGCGCTGGGAGGGCGGGCGCCTGGAGGTGTACGACGCCAACCAGGGCAGCAGGGCGGTCGCCGACCAGCTCGCGCAGACCTTCTCGCTGGACCCGTCCGCCGTGCACGTCCGCTCGGAACACGTCGGCGGGGCCTTCGGTGGCAAGCTCGTGGCGGCGCACCACATCGCCGCCGTGATGGCCGCGACCGAACTCCAGCGCCCCGTCCGGCTCACCATGACGCGCCGTCAGGTCTTCGCGCTCACCGGCTACCGCAGCCCCACCACGCAGCGGATGCGGCTCGGCGCCGACGCCGACGGACGCCTGCGCGCCTTCGGGCACGACGCGCAGTCGCTGACCTCGAACATCCGCGAGTTTGTCGAGGCCAGCGCCGGATACGGCCGCGTGATGTACGCGTCCGACGCGCACCTCTCCGTGAACCGTGTCGTGCCCGTGGACCTGCCGACCCCGACGTTCGTGCGGGCGCCCGGCGAGGCCCCCGGCTCGTACGCCGTGGAGTCAGCGCTCGACGAGCTCGCCGAGAAGCTCGGCATGGACCCGGTCGAGCTGCGCGTGCGCAACGAACCGGAGGTCGGTCCCGTCTCGGGGCTGCCCTTCAGCAGCCGCAACCTCCTCGGCTGCTACGAGGAGGGCGCGCGCCGCTTCGGCTGGGAGGGGCGCGACCCGCGGCCGCGCGTGCGCCGCGAGGGCCGCTGGCTGCTCGGCACGGGCGTGGCGGCCTGCTCCTTCCCGTCCGGTGTCGCCCCGTCGACGGCGTCCGTCACCGCCGAGCACGACGGTACGTTCACCGTCCGGATCACGGCGGCGGACGTCGGCACCGGAGCCCGCACCGCGCTGACCCAGATCGCCGCCGACGAACTCGGCGTCGACCAGGGCCTGGTGCGGGTGCGGATCGCCGACAGCGACTTCGGGCAGGCGTGGCTCTCGGGCGGCTCGATGGGCACCCGCTCCTGGGGCTGGGCCGTGATGGCGGCCAGCCGCGAACTGCGCGACCGCCTGTCCCCGACCGCCGCCGTTCCGACCGAGGGCCTCACGGTCCGCACCGACACCACCGAGCTGGTCGGCGCCCTCGCGCAGAAGGAGCGGTACTCCTACGGCGCGCAGTTCGCCGAGGTCGCCGTGGACGTGGCGAGCGGCGAGGTCCGCGTGCGGCGCCTCCTCGGCGTCTTCTCCGCGGGCCGCATCATCAACCCGCTGACCGCGCGCAGCCAGTTGGTGGGCGGCATGACGTGGGGCATCTCCATGGCGCTGCACGAGGAGGCCGTGCGGGACGCGGCGGACGGCGGGCACGTCGGCGCCGACTTCGCGGGCTACCACGTCGCCGCCAACGCGGACGTGCCGGTCATCGAGGCGCACTGGGTCGACGACACCGACCCGGACGACCCCGTCGGCATCAAGGGCGTCGGCGAGATCGGCATCGTCGGCACGGCCGCCGCGATCGGCAACGCCGTGTGGCACGCGACCGGGGTGCGCCACCGCGACCTGCCGCTGCGGCCCGACCGGGTACTGCTCGCGGAGGCGCAGCGCGGCCATGCTTGATCTCGCGACCGAACTGAGCGAATGGGCCGCGCAGGGCCGGGAGTTCGCTGTCGCCACCGTCGTCTCGGTGAGCGGCAGCGCGCCCCGGCCGCCCGGCGCGGCCCTCGCCGTCGACGCGGCGGGCGAGGTCATCGGATCGGTGTCCGGCGGCTGCGTCGAGGGCGCGGTGTACGAACTGTGCGTACAGGCCCTGGAGGACGGGGCGCCCGCGCGGGAGCGGTTCGGCTACAGCGACGACGACGCGTTCGCGGTGGGGCTCACCTGCGGCGGCGAGGTCGAGGTGCACGTCGAACCGGTGCGGCTCGACTCGCCGTCCCGGGCGGCGGTCGTCTCGGCGCTCGCCGTCGCGGTGCGCGGCGAGGCGGTGGCGCTCGCCCGGATCCTCGAAGGACCGGGTGAACTCGCCGCCACCGGAGGCCTGTTGATGATCCGCCCCGACGGTTCGTCCGAGGGGCGTCTCACGGCGGGCGACGACTCGGGGCTCGCGGCGCAGGCCCGCGCCCACCTCGACCTCGGCCGCACCGGGGTGTGCGAGGTGCCGCAGAGCAAGGCGCGCTGCGAGGGCGATGTCACCCTGTTCGTCGAGTCGAGCGTGCCGCCCGCGCGGATGATCGTGTTCGGCGCGGTGGACTTCGCGGGCGCGCTGGTCAAGGTCGGCAAGCTGCTCGGCTTCCACGTCACACTGTGCGACGCGCGCGGCGTCTTCGCGACGCCGGCCCGCTTCCCGGAGGCGGACGAGGTGGTCGTGGAGTGGCCGGACCGCTACCTGCGCTCGACGGCGACGGACGAGCGCACGGTCCTGTGCGTCCTCACGCACGACGCCAAGTTCGACGTGCCGTTGCTGGAGGTCGCGCTGCGGCTGCCGGCCGCGTACGTCGGGGCGATGGGCTCGCGGCGCACGCACGAGGACCGGATGGGGAAGCTGCGCGAAGTAGGCCTGAGCGAGGGCGAGTTGGCGCGGCTGCACTCCCCGATAGGGCTCGACATCGGCGGCCGTACGCCGGAGGAGACCGCCGTGTCGATCGGGGCGGAGATCGTCGCGGCACGGCGCGGCGGGAGCGGGCTGCCGCTGCGGGGCGGCGAGGGGGCGATCCACAGGCCCTAGGCCGAAAGGCGGCCGGGGTCCGGGCCCCCGCTACGCGGGCCGCTCGGACCCCGGACCCGTGGCATCCGGAGGCCACGCGCGGGTGTCCCGCGGTTCCGTGTACGGCTCCTCGTCCTCGGGCAGCCCGCCGCTGATGGCCCGCTGCCGGGCGAGCTCCGCGTCGAATTCCAGGCCGAGCAGCAGCGCCAGGTTCGACAGCCACAGCCAGACCAGGAAGATGATGACGCCGGCGAGGGTGCCGTACGTCTTGTTGTACGAGCCGAACCCGGCCACGTACAGCGCGAAGCCGCCGGACGCGGCCAGCCACAGCAGGACGGCGAGGAAGCTGCCGGGGCTCAGCCGGCGGAAGCCGGGGCCGTGCACGTTGGGCGCGCGCCAGAAGAGCAGCGCCACCAACAGGGCCATCAGGACGAGCAGCACCGGCCACTTCGCGATGTTCCACGTCATGAGCGCCGCGTCCCCCGCCCCGAGCGCGTCGCCGGCGCGCTTGGCCAGCGGTCCCGTGAACACGACGATGGTCGCGCTCGCCGCGAGCAGCACCATCAGCGCGACGGTCAGCGCCAGCCGCAGCGGTGCCAGCTTCCACACCGGGCGGCCCTCCTCCGTGTCGTAGACGGCGTTCGCGGTGCGGATGAACGCGGCGATATAGCTGGAGGCCGTCCAGACAGCGGCCACGAGGCTCACCGCCGCGACCACCCCGCTCGACCCGCCCCTGTCCCGCAACTGCTCCACCGCCTGGTTGAGCAGATCCCGCACCGGACCGGGTGTGAGGTGGCGCAGATTGTCCAGGACACCCTGCGTCGCCCGCTCGCCGACCACACCGAGCAGGGACACCAGGACGAGCAGCCCGGGGAAGAGCGAGAGGACGCCGTAGTACGTCAGCGCCGCCGCCCGGTCGGGCAGGTCGTCGTCGAAGGCCTCCTTGCCGGTGCGCCGCAGCACGGCCCACCAGGAGCGGGGCGGGAGATCCGTCGGGTCCTTCGGGTTCTTCGGGTCCTCGTCCGGCTCACTGGTCGTCGCCATGGGCCTGTTCCTGGGCCTCCTCGTTGGGCGTGAGGGCGTCCCCGCTCTCACCGCGGCGACGGTCCTTCTCCGCCCGGTGCCGCGGATCGGTCTGGCCCTCCTCGAACTCCTCCAGGACGCTCTCGGTGGCCGTCTCGGCGCTCTGGCCCTCGTCGCCATGGTGATGCTTGTGGTGGGTCATGGCTCTCCCTCGACTCGTGCTCTGCGTCGGGTGGTTCAGATGTCGCGCTGCTCAAGGCCCCGGGTGGCCGGGCCCTGGAGGACCTGTCCGTCGGTGTCGAAGCGGGAGCCGTGGCAGGGGCACTCCCAGGCGCGCTCCGCCGCGTTGAACGCGACCAGGCAGCCCAGGTGGGTGCAGCGCGCGGACACGGCGTGCAGCTTCCCGTCGGGGTCGCGGTACACGGCGCTGCGGCCGCCCTGCGTGCGCAGCACGGAGCCGGTGTCCGGGGGCAGTTCGTCGACGGAGTCGACGCTCGGGGGCCGCAGCCGGTCGCCGAAGAAGTGGGCGGCCACATCGGCCTGGTGCTTCAGGAAGCGGGGCGCCTCGCGCAGCACCGAGCGCACCCGGCGCGGATCGTAGAGGCCGGCCCACTCGGGTACCTCACGCCCCGTGATGAGCGCGGTGAGCAGCGAGCCCGCCATGATGCCGCCGCTCAGGCCCCAGCCGCTGAAGCCCGTGGCGACGTACGTGTGCTTGGCCGCCGGGTGCAGCAGGCCGATGAGCGGTGTCGTGTCGCAGGGGAACGTGTCCTGCGTCGCCCACCCGTAGGTGGGCTCGATGCCGGGGAAGTGGTCCTCGGCCCATGCGGCCAGGCGCTCCAGGCGCTGCGGGGTGTTGCCGGTGCCGGGGGTGAACTTCTCGCCGGTGACGATGAGCAGCCGCTGCCCGTTCGCGTAGGGCGCGGTGCGCACCGAGCGCGTGTTCTCCTCGGGGGGTGATGTACATGCCGTGCGGATCGCGCTCCGCGTTGATCGGGGCCGCCACGACCAGCTCCCGGCGGGGTGCGAGCCGGGCGAACAGCAGGGCCCGGTCGAAGATCGGGTAGTGGGTCGCGACGACCACGTCGCGCGCGGTCACCCGGGCGCCCGTCTCGGCCGTCACATGGCAGGCGTGGTCCTCCTCCAGGCCGAACACCGACGTGTGCTCGTGCACCAGCGCCCCGCGTGCCCGCAGGTCCTCGGCGAGCCCGAGCAGGTACTTGCGCGGATGGAACTGGGCCTGCCCGGTCACGCGCACCGCCCCGGCGATCGGGAACGGCAGATCGGTCTCGCGCACGAACGACGCGGGGAGCCCCGCGGCCTGCGCCGCCCCGGCCTCCGCCCGCACCGCGGACAGATGCTGTGCCTCGGTCGCGTAGGTGTAGGCGTCACGGCGCTCCAACTCGCAGTCGACGCCGATGAGTTCGGCCACCTCGAAGGCGTGCTCCACGGCCGCCGACTGGGAGCGCGCGTACTGGCGGGTCGCCTCGGCGCCCCGCGTGCGCCGCAGCCGCTGGTAGGTCAGCGTGTGCAGCGCGGACAGCTTGGCCGACGTGTGCCCGGTGACGCCCTCGGCGATCCGGCCCGCCTCCAGGACGGCCACGCTCAGCCCGGCGCGTGTCAGCTCCCACGCGGTGCTCAGCCCGGCGACGCCCGCGCCGATCACCACGACGTCCACGTTCACGTCGCGCTCCAGCGGTGGGAAGGACGGCCCGGGCGCGGACTCGATCCAGTACGACCCTTGGGCGGATGCGCTTTCGGTCATGGGCGCCGAGTTCCCCCGAAGGAGCTGATCAAGCATCGAATCCGGGTACCCGGCCGGTGTCCCGTACAAGGAGCCCGGATGACCGCGAAACCGCGCCTGCGCGCGCTGACCATGAACGTTCTCGCCCCCGAGTACGCGGACGGGCCCGCGCTGCGCCGTGTTCTCGCCGCCGCGCTCGCCGACGCGGCCCCCGACGTGCTGGCCCTGCAGGAAGTGGTGCCGGACGACCTACGACGCCTGGAGGCCGACGGCTGGCGGCTCGTCCCGCACCCGCGCACCGGCCCGGACGGCGTCGGCGCGGTGCTCGCCGTGCGCGCCCCGCTCGGCCGCGTGCGCACCGATCCGTTGCAGGTGACCGAACGTACGGCGGGTACGCCGTGGTGCGGGGTGGCGGCGGCCGAGGTCGCGTACGAGGACCCCCTCGGCGGCGTCCTGGTCGTCCACCACAAGCCGAGCTGGCCCTACGGCTTCGAGGCCGAGCGGGAGCGGCAGGCGCGGGCCGCGGCCCTCCTCGCCGAGCGGATGCTCGCTGAGGGGGCGGGGCGGTTGCGGCACGTCCTCGTCCTCGGCGACTTCGACGCGGGGCCCGAGGCCGCGAGCCTGCGGTTCTGGCGCGGCCTGCAGTCCCTCGGCGGGGCGAGCGTCTGCTACCAGGACGCATGGGAGGCCGTGCACGGCGCAGCGCCGGGGCACACCTTCAGCCCGCGCAATCCGCTGGTGCGCGCGGGGGACATGCCGCTGGAGGCGGGGCGCCGCATCGACCACGTACTGGCGCGCTGCGGTCGGCACGGGCCGACCCTGCGCGTCGAGGCGTGCGAGCGGTTCCTCGTCGAACCGGTCGACGGCGTCCAGGTCAGCGACCACTACGGGGTGTGGGCCGACTTCGCCGTGCCGGAGCGGGCGCCCGGGACCTGGGAGGAGTGATCCGTCGCGGCCGCCAGGTCGTCCAGCAGGCGCGTCGTCGCCGTGGTCAGCTCGCCGAGCGAGGCGAAGCCGCGGCCCGCCGGGTCGGCCAGGTGCGAGGCGATGCGGTCGCACGCCGCCCGCGCCGCGTCGATCGCCTCCGCCGCCGGCTCCCCGCCCGTGCGGCCGATCCGGTCGGCGTCACAGGCGCGGGCCTCGCCCGCCGCGCGCAGCAGCGCGGCCAGCTCGCGCAGCGCCTGCGGCGGAGGCGTCTCGAACGGCGGGGTGTCGTGCGCGGCCTCCGTCAGCGAGCGCAGGGCCTCCGCGAGGTGGTCCGCGACCCGCTCCCAGCGGATGTCGCGGGACGGCGGGGCGGGCCGCCCGCGGCGCAGCCGGCGGCCGGGGTTGAGGCGGCGGCTCTCGTCCGCACGGTGCCGCGCGGTGCGCAGCTCGGCGACGGTCGCGCCGAGCCGCAGCGCCCGCCCGTGCCACTCCTCGGCGTCGGCCGCGCCGTATCCGTCCTCGATGCCGTCGGCGATCTCCCGCAGCAGCCGGGCGCAGTCCGCCGGCACCTGGGCGCGCAGCCGCCGCACGTCGCTGGTGTGCACGGGCGGCAGCACGAGCGCGTTGACCAGGACGCCGACGACCGCGCCGAGGACGGTCTCCAGGAGCCGGTGCCCGATCTCCGCGGGCCCGTAGGAGCCGTACGTCAGGACGAAGAGGGCGGCGCTCGGCGCGTACCAGCCCTGGTCGCCGAAGCGCCCGTACGAGCCGATCAGCACGGTGACCGGCAGCGCGATCGCCATCCCGATCATCACGTTCTCGGTGAGCGCCATCGCCCCGGACGCGATGAGGGTGCCCGCCGCGACGACCAGGAACTGCTGCACCGCCGAGCGCACCGAGCGGTACACGGTGCTGTGCACCAGAACCACCGCGGTCCACGGCGCGAGCAGCGCCATCGGCGCGTTCCACCACCAGCCCGCGAGGGCCCACGCCGCGATCGCCGCGGCGGCGGCCTTCAGCGCCTGCACGGCGGTGGCCCGCTCGGGCCCCGGAACCGACACGGCGCGGCGCGCGGAACGGCCGATGGCCCCGACCTCGCCCGCGAGCGCGCGCCCCGCCTGTCGGAACACGCGCCTCACCCCGTCACGCGCGGGCCCGCCGGCTCGGTCATGTCGCGACGAAGCCCTGGCCGGGGCTCGCGGCCGCCCTGCTGACGTCGGCGAGCGCAGAGCCGGGGTCCCGGTGCCGGGCCAGGTCGCCCATGCTCACGATGCCGACCGGCCGGCCCTCGCTCAGCACGGGCAGCCGGCGCACCGCGTGCCGGCGCATCAGCGCCGCCGCGTGTTCGGACTCGTCGTCCGGGCCCAGGTACAGCGGGTCCGGTGTGCACACCATGCCCGCGTCGATGACGCGCGGGTCCGCGCCGTCCGCGACAACACGCAGCGTGATGTCCCGGTCGGTGACAAGGCCGACCAGCCGGCTTCCCGCGCAGACCAGCACGGCCCCGATGCCCTCGTCGCGCATCGCCTGCGCGGCCTGGCTGAGCGGCATGTCCGGGGGAACCGCCGTCACACCCTGAGTCATCACGTCCCGCACCCTGGCGGTCATGTCGCGTCCTCCGTCCTGTGGATCGAGTGGATCGGTCACCGGGCGCGGAGTACCCCCGCGGCAGCCGCCCATGCGGCCCGCACCGCCGTCCCGCAGCACGTTCGCGCAGTTCACGGGAGATGTTCACGCGGTTCACCGGAGACATACGTGGCCGAAATCGGGTGACTCGTGGGACATGCAGACGGCCTGCGCGGCTGAATCCGTTCGCCGCCACACGACCCGGCAGGAGCAGGCGGCATGAACAGGACCGACTCCCGGTACCCGGCCCCCATGGACCACACCTCCGCCCCCGTTCTCGAAGCCCTGGACTCCTACCACGCGCACGGCAGGCTCGCCTTCACCCCGCCCGGTCACAAACAGGCGCGCGGCGCCGACGAGCAGGCCAGGAGAGTGCTCGGCGACGCCTTCCACGCCGACGTCCTCGCGAGCGGCGGCCTCGACGACCGCCGGATGCGCGGCCGCGTCCTGCGGCGCGCCGAGGAGCTGATGGCCGACGCGGTCCACGCCGACCACACCTTCTTCACCACGTGCGGCAGCTCCCTGTCGGTCAAGGCCGCGATGCTGGCCGTCGCCGGGCCGCACGAGCAGCTGCTCATCGGGCGCGACGCCCACAAGTCCGTGGTGAGCGGGCTCATCCTGTGCGGCATCGATCCCGTGTGGGTCGAACCGCAGTGGGACGCCGAGCGCGGCCTCGCGCACCCGCCGTCCCCGGAGGCGTACGAGGAGGCCTTCGCGCGGCACCCGGACGCGCGCGGGGCCCTGATCACCAGCCCGACCCCGTACGGGACCTGCGCGGACCTGACGCGGCTCGCCGAGGTCTGCCACACGCGCGGCAGGCCGCTGATCGTCGACGAGGCGTGGGGCGCGCACCTGCCGTTCCACCCCGACCTGCCCAAGTGGGCGATGGACGCGGGCGCCGACGTGTGTGTCACCAGCATCCACAAGATGGGCAGCGGCCTCGAACAGGGCTCGGTGTTCCACCTGCGCGGCGACCTCATCGACCCGGACACGCTCACCTCCCGCGCCGACCTGCTCGGCACCACCAGCCCCTCCGTCCTCATCTACGCGGGCCTCGACGGCTGGCGGCGGCAGATGCGGCTGCACGGGCAGGAACTGCTCGGCGACGCCCTCGACCTGGCGGCGCAGGCACGGCAGGACATCGACGCGATCGAAGGACTGCACGTGTACGGACCCGACGACCTCACCGGCCCCGGGCTCGCCCACGACCTCGACCCGCTGCCCGTCCTCATCGACGTGGCGGACCTCGACACGAGCGGCTACCGCGTCGCCGACTGGCTGCGCTCCCACCGCGCTCTCGACGTGCACATCGCCGACCACCGCAGGATCGGCGCCCAGCTCACCTTCGCCGACTCCCCGGCGACCCTCGCGGCGCTCCTGGACGGCCTGCGGGACGTCCAGGAGCACCGCACCGAACTGCGCGGCGCGCCCGCCGTCGCGGTGCCGAAGCCCTCCGAACTGCGTTTGGAACAGGCCATGTTGCCGCGTGACGCGTACTTCGGGCCGGTCGAGGACGTCCCGCTGGAGCGCGCCGCGGGCCGCGTGGCCGCCGAGATGACCACCCCGTACCCGCCGGGCATCCCGGCGGTGCTGCCGGGGGAGCGGCTCACCGAGCCGGTGCTCACGTATCTGCGCACCGGCATCGAGGCCGGCATGAACGTGCCGGACCCGGCGGACCCCTCGCTCAGGACGATCCGGGTGGTGGCACGGGACGCGCCGCGTCCGGCTTGACCGGGTCCCGCTTGAACGCCCACGCCATCTCGGGCTCCATCGCCCAGTGGAACAGCCACCGCACGGGCCGCGTGCACAGCGCGGTGATGACCGCCGCCGCGATCACGGTCACGGTGATCTCTCCGAGCGGCGTGTGCACCCAGTCGTGGTCGTACCAGCCCCAGAAGCGCGAGCCCTTCGCCAGGAAGCCGTGCAGCAGATAGCCGTACAGGGTGCCCGCGCCGAGCGCCGTGCACCACAGCCTGCGACCGGGCACCCACGCGAAGAAGCAGGCCATGAGGATCACTGAGCAGGCGAACAGGGCGAGCGTCATCACCACGCCCGTCCAGCCGGGCGCGCCCAGCTCCTGCGCGCTGTCACGGCGGTAGAACCAGGCGGCGGTCATCCGCGGCGAGGCCCAGTACGCGACGAGCAGCGCGCCCGCGAACACCGGCGCGGCGAGGACGCGGGCCCGACGGCGGCGCACCCACTGGAAGTGCTCCGGCTTCAGGACCAGGCCGAGCACGAAGAACGGCAGGAACTGCAGCACCCGCTGGAGGTCCAGGTCGTCGCCGATGTCGGGGGAGACGGCGGCGAGCACGGCGACCGCGAGGGCCAGCGGCAGCGGCGCCCGCACGACCTTCCACAGCGGGGTGGTGATGCGCCAGATGAACAGCGCGATCAGGAACCAGGTCAGGTACCAGGGGTCGAGCAGCGTGATCGGGTAGTCCGGGTCGTCGCCCACCGTGCGCTTGAAGAACGTGTACGCGATCTCGAAGATCACATACGGCACCAGTACGCCCGCGACCAGGCGCTTCATCCGTCTGGGGCTCGCGTCGAACGACCGCGAGAAGTAGCCGGAGATCACGATGAACGCGGGCATGTGGAACGTGTAGACGGTGAAGTACAGCGCGGAGGCGGCGCGGCTGTCCCCGCGCAGCGGTTCCCAGGCGTGCCCGAGCGCGACGAGGACGATGGCCAGGTACTTGGCGTTGTCGAAGTACGCGTCGCGGCCGTCCGCCTTCATGCGGCCTCCGTCCCGGTCGGTGAGCCTCCCGGCCACGCTTCCCGCACCTGCGCGATCGCGCAAGTGAGAGAGCCACGGAGAGTGCGCCGTGGCGGTCGCCGCTAGACGGGGAGCAGGCGGCCCACCAGCTCGCTCAGCTGGCGCGTGTTGCGGCATTCGTGCATGGCCACCACCTCCGCGTACGTGGAGGCCGCCGAGTCGCCGGTGTCCCACTGGGAGCGGGGCTCCGGGTTGAGCCAGTACGTGCGGCGGGAGGCGCGGGTGATGCGGCGCAGGGCCGGGAGATTCGGGTTCTGCTGGTTGTTGCGGGCGTCGCCGAGGATCAGGACCGTCGTGCGGGGGCCCACCGCGGACTCGTAGCGCTCCACGAACTCGCCGAGCGCCGTGCCGTAGTCGCTGCTGCCGTGCCAGCCGGTCAGCGTGGCCTCGGCCGCGATGCGGGCGCCGAGGCCCTCCGCGTCCGCGGCGCCGTGCGCGATGAGGTCGGTGACCTCGTCGGTCCGGTTGACGAAGGCGAAGACGCGGATCTTGCTGAACTGGTCGTGCAGGGCCTGGACCAGGAGCATCGTGAAGTTCGCGAAGCCGGCCACCGAACCCGACACGTCGCAGAGCAGCACCAGTTCCGGACGCGTCGGACGGCGCTTGCGCAGGACCGGCTTCATCGGGACGCCGCCCGTCGACAGCGAGCCGCGCAGCGTCCGGCGCAGGTCGATGTGGCCCCGGGCCGCGCGGCGCCTGCGGGCCGCGAGGCGCGTGGCCAGCTTGCGGGCCAGGGGGTGGACCGTGCGGCGCAACTCGGCGAGCTGGGCCTTGTCCGCGTAGAGGAACACGGTGCGGTCGGGTGTCTGGACCGGCATCCGGCGGGCCAGCTCGTCGCGGTTGCGGGCCTCGGCGACCCGGCGACGCGCCTCGCCGCGCACTCCGTCGCGGAACTCCTCGATGCGGCGGCGGATCTCGTCCGCCTCGATACGGTCGGTGAACGCCCCGGTCTGGCCGCTGCCGCCCGCGCGGATCGCCGACATGACGGGGGCGAGGAGCGTCTGCGGGCGCAGCCGGTCCAGGGTCTGCTGGGACGACCAGCCGTTCGCGTCGTAGCCGCCGAGCGAGTCCACCGCCTCGGCCGCCAGGCGGGCCAGCGCGGCGCGGTCGTTCGCCGCCAGGGCCTCGGTGAGGCGCTCGCGCAGACTGTCCCGGTCGGTGGCGCCGCCCCGGCCGGGCGCGCCCACCGCCTGCGGGAAGTACACGTCGAAGACCGGGTCGAAGACCGCGCGCTGCCCCTGGTCGTGCAGGAGCGCGGCGGCGAGGCCCTCGCGCAGGTGCTCCCGGCTGTCCATGCCGAGCGCCGCCACCGCCTGCGCGGCGTCCACGCTCTCGCCCGTGCCGATCCGGATGCCGTGCGCGCGCAGCGCCCGCACGAGCGACGTGACCCGGTCGGCGACCGAAAGGGCCGTGCTCACACCGCGTCCAGGTCGAGCTTGGCCGCCGCCGTGTTCACGTCCTCCTGGTGCTTGAGGACGACGCCGAGGGACGCCCGTACGACCTCCTCGTCCAGGCGGTCCGCACCGAGCGCAAGGAGGGTGCGCGCCCAGTCCACCGTCTCCGCGACCGAGGGCACCTTGCGCAGATCCATCGCGCGCAGCGCGCCCACGACCCGTACGAGGGACTCGGTGAGCACCGCGTCGAGCTCGGGCACCTTCAGGGCGACGATGCGGCGCTCCAACTCCTCCTCGGGGAAGCCGATGTGGAGGAAGAGACAGCGGCGGCGCAGCGCCTCCGACAGTTCACGGCTCGCGTTCGAGGTGAGGACCACGAAGGGGCGCGTGGTGGCGGCGATGGTGCCGAGCTCCGGGACGGTGACCTGGAAGTCGGAGAGCACTTCGAGGAGCAGCCCCTCCACCTCGACGTCCGCCTTGTCCATCTCGTCGATGAGCAGGACCTTCGCGTCGTCGCCGCGGATCGCGGAGAGCAGCGGGCGCGAGAGGAGGAATTCCTCGCTGAAGATGTCCGTGCGGGTCTGGTCCCACGTCTCGTCGCGGCCCGCCGTGATCCGCAGCAGCTGCTTGGCGTGGTTCCACTCGTACAGGGCGCGGCTCTCGTCGACGCCCTCGTAGCACTGGAGGCGGATCAGGCGGGCGTCGGAGATCGCCGCGACCGCCTTCGCGAGTTCCGTCTTGCCGACGCCCGCCGGGCCCTCGACGAGCAGCGGCTTGCCGAGCTTGGCGGCGAGGAAGACGGTGGTCGCCACGGCGGGTGAGGCCAGGTAGCCGGTCTCGGCCAGGCGCGTGGTGACTTCGTCCACGGAAGCGAACAACGGGGCCTCCTGCTCGGTGCGTTGTAGGTCTCCAGATGATCAGCCGGGGGCCCGGTCCACAATGGGCCGACGCCGTTCATGGCGAACGTCACGTCCTGAGTCCTGTACCGATACCCGCTCCGCGGCCCGTCCGTATCCTTTCGGTCATGAGGCGCACTTCCTTTGCCGACTGGCCCTGCTCCATCGCCCGCACCATGGACCTCCTGGGGGACTGGTGGACGCCGCTCGTGCTGCGCGAGGCGTTCTACGGCATCACCCGCTTCGACGTGTTCCAGCAGGAACTCGGCATCGCCCGGACGACCCTGGCCGAGCGGCTG
Organism: Streptomyces sp. NPDC059897; assembly: GCF_042730865.1. Taxonomy (NCBI): domain Bacteria; kingdom Bacillati; phylum Actinomycetota; class Actinomycetes; order Kitasatosporales; family Streptomycetaceae; genus Streptomyces; species Streptomyces sp. NPDC059897. The sequence goes on from NZ_JBHWKQ010000066.1 coordinate 23,849, forward strand.
CGGCGCCTGGTCGAGGCGGGCCTCATGGAGAAGCGCGCCTACGACACCGCGCCCGTGCGGCACGACTACGTCCTCACCGAGAAGGGCCGCGACTTCTTCGGCGTCCTCGCCGCCATGAACGCCTGGGGCAACCGCTGGCTGTCCGGCGAGGAGGGCGCGCCCGTCGTCTTCGAGCACGACCGGTGCGGCCACGAGGCCGAGGCGGCGGTCGTCTGCGGGCACTGCGGCGAGCCGATGACCGCCGACGACACCCATGCGCGGATGGGCCCCGGCTACCCGCAGAAGCTCGCGCGCCGCCCGGACATCGCGGCACGCTTCACCCGCTGAACCGATCCCTAACGATGGCCCGGTTGCTCTTGACGCAGTGAGTCCATCTACGAAACTCTCGTGGTCACAGGCTGTTCTACGGAGAGGTGGAGCACGATGGAGTGGACGGGCGCACGTTACGCGGACGCGCCGACCGTCGAGGTGCGGCGCACGATCGCCGCGCCCCCGGGACGGGTGTGGGAGCTGGTCGGCGACGTCGGTCTGATGCCCCGGTTCAGCGCCGAACTCCAGTCGGCCGAGTGGCTGGGGGAGGAGCGCGGCGTCGGCGCCTGCTTCCTGGGGCGCAGCAGGCACGAGGCGTTCGGGGCGTGGGAGACCACCTCGTACGTCGTCGAGTGCGAGCCGGGCCGCGTCTTCGCGTGGGCCGTGGGCGATCCCGAACGGCCCAGCGCCGTATGGCGGTTCAACATGACGGCGACGGAGGACGGAGGCACGGAGCTGACGCAGTGGGCGCGGATGGGGCCGGGACGCTCCGGCCTCTCGTACGCCATCGACCGGATGCCGGAGAAGGAGCAGAAGATCGTCTACGGGCGGCTGCGGGAGTGGGAGCGGGGCATGAACGCGACGCTGGACGGGCTGAAGGCGCTGGCGGAACCGGGCGCGGGCTCGGGCGAGGGCGCGGAAGGGGTGGATGTCTGATGCGTACGTCGACCACCATCGAGGCGTCCGGCGGGAACTGGCGGGAGACCGTCGACTTCGTCACCGAGGCCGAGCGGCTGGGCCTCGACATCTGCTGGGTCGCCGAGGCCTGGGGCTCCGAAGCGCCCTCCCCGCTGGGGTACTTGGCGGCGCGCACGGAGCGGATGCTGCTCGGCTCCGGCATCATCCAGCTCGCCACCCGGACCCCGGCCGCCATCGCGCGCGCCGCGATCACCCTGTCGAACATCTCCGAGGGCCGCTTCCTGCTGGGGCTCGGACCGTCGGGGCCGCAGGTGATCGAGGGCCTGCACGGGGTGCCGTTCGCGCGCCCGCTGGCGCGGATGCGGGAGACGGTCGAGATCGTGCGGATGGCGGCGACGGGAGACAAACTCGCCTACGAGGGGCGGAAGTTCACGCTGCCGTTGCCCGGCGGGGACGCGAAGCCGATGCGGTTGTCGATGCGGGCGGAGCACGAACTGCCCGTCTACCTCGCGACGTTGTCGCCGAAGATGCTGCGGCTGACCGGGGAGGTCGCCGACGGGTGGCTCGGGACGAGTTTCGTGCCCGAGGGGGCGAAGGAGGCGTACTTCGACCACCTGGACGCGGGGCTCGCGGCGTCCGGCAGGACCAGGGCCGACCTCGACATCTGCCAGGGGGCCGAGGTGAACTTCGTCGAGGACGAGGAGGAGCTGGCGGCCGTGGTGGGCGGCCGGAAGAAGGAGCTCGCGTTCAGCCTCGGCGGCATGGGCTCCGCCTCGACCAATTTCTACAACCAGGCGTACAGCAGGCAGGGCTGGGCCGAAGTCGCCGCGGCGGTGCGCGAGCGCTGGCAGGCGGGTGACAGGGACGGGGCGGCCGGTCTGGTCACCGACGACATGGTCCTCGCGACGACGCTCATCGGTACGGAGGCGATGGTGCGGGACCGGTTGGCCGTGTGGCGGGACGCGGGGGTGGACACGGTGCGCCTGTACCCGGCCGGGGACACGGTGTCTGCGCGGCTCGCGACACTGGGCCGAGCGATCGAGCTGGTACGCCAATCAAGCCCCTCCGGCGATTGAGGAGCGGGGTCCGGGGCGGAGCCCCGTGGCGTAGGTGCGGTCGGCTGCGACGTGGAGCGCCGGGTGGCCGGTCGCGGACCATCCCGCGTCGCCCTCTATCCGCCGCAGCAGGATCCCTTCCCGGATCGCCCACGGGCAGACCGTGAGCTCGCGGATGCCCATGAGCTTCATCGCCGTATGGCCGACCAGCGCCCCCGCGAGGGACTGCGACGCGCGGGGCGCGGAAATGCCCGGCAGCTCCGCCCGCCGCTCGGCGGGCAACGCCGCAAGCTCGGTCACCGCGACCCCCAACGCCTGCCGGCTCAACTGCCGCGGCACGAACGGCCCGTGCCGCCCCGGAGGGGCCCCGCACAGGCGCGCCAGCTGTGTGAACGTACGGGACGTGGCCGCCGCCGTGAGCGGCCCCTCCCAGCGGATCCGCGCCGCGACGTCCCTGAGCTGATGCCGGACATGGCGCCGCAGCGCCTTCAGGTCCCGCTCCGTCGGCGCCGACCCGTCGGCCGGCAGGTGCTCGCGCGTGAGCCGCCCCGCCCCGAGCGGCAGCGAGATCGCGAACTCGGGCAGCCGGCCGCGCCCGAAGGCGACCTCCAGCGAGCCGCCGCCGATGTCGAGGACGCCGAGCGGCCCGGCCCGCCAGCCCATCCAGCGCCGCGCCGCGAGGAACGTCAGCTCGGCCTCCACCTCGCCGGGCAGCACGCGGGGCCGCACCCCGGTGCCCGCCTCGACGGCGTCGAGCACCTCGTCCCGGTTCGGCGCGTCCCTGACGATGGCCGTGGCGAAGACGAACGGTTCGTCGCTGCCCCAGCGTTCGGACTCCGTGACCGCCGCCCGTACCGCGTCGACCAGGCGTCCCACGGCCGTGGGGCCCAGTCTGCGGTCGCCGTCGACCAGCTCGGAGAGCCGTAGCCGCCGCTTGGCCGTGTGCACCGGCAGCGGCGCCCCGTCGCGCGCGTCCGCGATCGCGAGGCGCACGGTGTTCGAACCGACATCCACCACACTGATACGCATGATCGTTCGAGTACCCCTCTTGGCGTGCATCAATGCGCGGACATTTCCGTGGCGGATGCCTACGCGTCCAGCGCGGACATGATCCAACTCCGTGAATCCGCCGGGTCGATGACCGCGTCGATCTCCAGGGCCGCCGCCGCGTTCACCGCCTTGCCGTGCTCGTACAGCTCCGCGACCCGGGCCTCGAAGGCCCGTTCCCGCTCGGCGGGATCGGCGATGGCCTCCAGTTCGCGGCGGTAGCCGAGCCGCACCGCGCCCTCCAGGCCCATCCCGCCGAACTCGCCGCTCGGCCAGGCCGCCGTGCCGAGCGGCGCCCGCGTCGAACCGCCCATCATGGCCATCGCCCCGAGCCCGTACGCCTTGCGCAGCACGAGGCAGACCAGCGGCACGGTGAGCCGGGCGCCCGCGACGAACAGGTCCGCGAACTGCCGCACGGTCGCGGTGCGTTCGGAGTCCGGGCCCACCATGAAGCCCGGGGTGTCGCACAGCGAGAGGACCGGGAGGCCGAACGACTCGCACAGCCGCAGGAAGCGCGCCGCCTTGTCCGCCGCGTCCCGGTCGACGGCGCCGCCGAGATGCGCCGGGTTGTTGGCGACCAGGCCCATCGGGCGGCCCTCGATCCGTACGAGTGCCGTGATCACCCCGGCCCCGAAGCCGCGGCGCAGTTCGAGCACCGAGTCCGTGTCGGCGAGCCCCTCGATCGCGGCGCGGATGTCGTAGGCGCGGCGCCGGTTCTCCGGGATCGCGTGGCGCAGGCGGCGCGGGTCGGGCGCCTCCCAATTCGCCTGCGGGCCCTGGAAGTACGACAGGTAGGCGCGGGCCGTGCGCACCGCCTCGGCCTCGTCGGCGACCGGCAGGTCCACCACCCCGTTCGGCACCTGCACCGACAGCGGGCCGATGTCCTCCGGGCGGTGCACGCCGAGGCCGCCGCCCTCGATCATCGCGGGTCCGCCCATGCCGATGTTCGCCTCCGGCGTCGCGATGATGACGTCGCAGCTGCCGAGCAGCGCAGCGTTCCCCGCGAAGCAGCGTCCCGACGCGATGCCGACGAGCGGCACCTTGCCGTTGAGCCGCGCCATTTGATGGAACGTCATGACGTCGAGGCCCGCGATGGAGGAGGTGTCGGTGTCACCCGGGCGGCCACCGCCGCCCTCCGCGAACAGCACGACGGGCAGCCCGCGCTCCTCGGCCAGGTGCAGCATCCGGTCGGTCTTGCGGTGGTTGTTGTGGCCCTGCGTTCCGGCGAGCACCGTGTAGTCGTACGACATGGCGACCACGGGCGCGCCGCCGATCCGGCCGGTGCCGGTGACCATGCCGTCGGCGGGCGTCGAGCGGATCAGGTCGTCCAGCGGGCGGCGCCGCCGCTGGGCGGCCACCGCGAGCGCGCCGTACTCGGTGAACGTTCCCGGGTCGCACAGGTCCTCGATGTTCTCGCGGGCCGTGCGCAGCCCGGTCGCATGCCGCTTGGCGACCGCTTCGGGGCGGTTCTCGTCGAGGCCGAAGGCGTGCCGCGCGACGACCTGCGCGAGGTCGGGGCGCACCGCGTCGAGGTCGAGTTCCTCGGCCGCGTCCTCCTGTGCGTCGTCGCCCTCCGTCACGTCGAGCAGCACCAACTCGGCGCCCTCGCCCACCGTTTCACCGATGGCGGCCCGCACGGCACGGACGACGCCCGCGTGCTCGGCGCGCACCACGTGCTCCATCTTCATCGCTTCGAGGACGAGCAAGGTGGCGCCCGCGGCGACGAGTCGGCCGGGCTCGGCCTCGACGGCGACGACCGTGCCCGCCATGGGCGCGACGACCGTGCCCGGTTCCGTGGTGCCCTCGGGCGCGGTGGCTTCGGACGGTGCGAGCTCCGCCAAGTGGCGCTGCACGAACGCGGTGTCGAAGCCGCCCGCCGTGAACCCGGGATGGTCGAGCAGTCCGGCCAGGAAGGGGATGCCGGTCCGCACGCCCTCCACCGTGAACTCGTCGAGCGCCCGCCGTGCCCGCGCGCACGCCGCCGCGAAGTCGCCGGCCGGCGCGTGCGCGACGACCTTGGCGAGGAGCGAGTCGTAGCGCGTGCCGACCTCCGTGCCGGTGCGGGCGGCGGTGTCGACGCGCACACCGGGGCCCGTCGGCACGTCGAGGCGCGCGAGCCGCCCCGCCGACGGGCGCACCGAGCCGTCCGGCCCCGTGACCTCCGCGTTCACCCGCAGTTGCACGGCGAAGCCGCGCGGGGCGGGCGGCTCGGTGGCGAGCCCGAGGCCGGCCAGGCTCTCGCCCGCCGCGATCCGCAGCTGCGCCGCGACCAGGTCGACACCCGTCACCTCCTCCGTCACCGTGTGCTCCACCTGGAGGCGCGGATTGGCCTCCATGAACACGAACTCCTCGCCCCTGACCAGGAATTCGACGGTCCCGACGCCCGTGTACCGGGCGGCGCGGGCCAGGCGCAGGGCGGCGTCGAGGAGCCGGTCGCGCACGCGTGCGTCGAGGCCCGGCGCCGGGGCGATCTCGACGAGCTTCTGGTGGCGGCGCTGCGCGCTGCAGTCCCGCTCCCACAGATGACTCGCGGAGTCACCGTCGCCGACGACCTGCACCTCGATGTGCCGGGCGCCCTCCCACAGCCGCTCCACGTACAACTCGCCGCGACCGAACGCCTGTCGCGCCTCGGACGCGCACCGCTCCCACGCCTCGTCGAGCTCCGCCGGGTCCCGTACGACCCGCATCCCGCGCCCGCCGCCCCCGCCCACGGCCTTGACCATCACCGGTCCATCGGCGAGGAACGCCCGTGCCTCCTCCAGCGTGGTGTCACCCTCCGTGCCGGGCAGCACCGGCACTCCGGTCCCGACGGCGAGCGCCCGGGCGCGCGCCTTGTCCCCGAACAGGTCGAGCACGTCGGCGGACGGGCCCACGAAGGTGACACCGGCGTCCGCGCACCGCCGGGCGAGCCCCGCGGACTCGCTCAGGAAGCCGTACCCCGGGTGCAGATACGTGCAGCCACTCCCACGCGCGGCCGCGACCAGCGCCTCGGCGTCCAGGTACCCACCCGCCGCGAGCGGCACGGCCTCGTCCGCCAGGTGCAGGTGCGCCTCGTCGCCCGGCTCGTGCACGGCCACGGTGCGCAGCCCGAGTTCCGCGGCGGCGCGCAGCACCCGGACGGCGATCTCCCCACGATTGGCGACGAGTACGGCGGCAGACCCCATGAGCCCCTCCGGGAAGTCGAATTCGGATTCAGAACCGGATTCCGTCATGCTCATTGACACTGACGTCAACGTCAATACTCTGGCGCTGTGGCACGCAGTCAGCAGGCACAACAGGAATGGTCCGTCCGCACCGCCCGGGACCGGACCGACGCCCCGGCGCGCGGACGGCTGCTCGACGCGGCGGAACTGGTCTTCGCGCGGCTCGGCTACGGCCCGGCGACCATCGCCGACATCACGGCGCAGGCCGAGGTGTCGCGGGCCGGGTTCTATGTCTACTTCGCGTCCAAGGAAGAGGTCTTCCGGGTGCTCGCGGGGCGCGTGCGGGACGCGTTCCTCAGCGCGCAGGACGTGCCCGGGGTGGACACGGACGACGTGCCTGCGGTGGCCCGCGCCTCCACGGCCGCGTTCATCGCCGCCTACGCCCGGCACCTGCCCCTGCTCGTCCTCATCGAACAGCAGGCGCGGGGCGACGCCGAGGTGCGCGCCCTGTGGGAGGAGATCCGCGAGCGTCCGGTGCGCCGCGCCGCCCGCTACGTACGCCGGATCGCGGCCGAGGGCCGGGCGCACCCGGTCGTCGACCCGCTCACCCTGTCGCGTGCCGTCGGCGGCATGAGCATCGAGTTCGCGCGGCTGGTCGCCGAGCGCCCGGCCGCGTACGACCAGGCGGTCGCCGACGCGACCGCCATGTATGTGCACCTTCTCGGTATCGGAGCAGCACCACAGCAGTAGGGAGCCGCACGTTGTCCACCGGCACAGCCACAGAGGCGTATCTGCACGACCTGCGCGCCCGCCAGGCCAAGTCCAGGGCGGGCCGTCAGCCGTCCGAAACCCGCCACGAGGCAGGGGAGTTGACGCTCCCCGGGCATGTGGCCCGCTGGGCGGCCAGGAATCCGGACCGGCCCGCGATCGTCACGGCGGGCGGGACCCTCAGCTACCGGCAACTCGACGACCAGAGCGCCAGGTTGGCGGGCTGGATGACCGCACAGGGCGTACGGCCCGGAGACCGCGTCGGCGTCTTCCTGCCGAACGGGGCCCGCTTCGTCGTCGCCCTGCTCGCCGTGCTGCGCATCGGCGCGGTGCACGTGCCGGTGAACCCGATGTTCCGCGCGGCCGAGCTGCGGCACGAACTGAACGACGCGGGACCGGAGTTGCTCGTCACGCGGGACGCGCTGCTGCCCGCCGTCGACGAGGTGCGGGCCGACACCCCCGTACGCACCGTGCTGGCGGACGCCGACTGGCCGACGGCCGTCGCCCACGAGCGCCACGAGGCCGTCGCCGACGACCTCGACGCGCTCGCCGCCCTCAACTACACCGGCGGCACCACAGGACTGCCCAAGGGCTGCGAGCACACCCAGCGGCACATGGTCTACACGGCCACCGCCATCGACAACGGCCGGGTCGCTACGGACGAGGAGCGGGCGCGCGGCATCGTCTCGGTCTGCTATCTGCCCATCTTCTGGATCGCGGGCGAGAACCTCGGCATCCTCGCCCCGCTCGTCTCCGGCGGCACCAGCATCCTGCTCACGCGCTGGAATGCGGCCGAGGTCCTCGACGCCATCGAGACCCACGGCGTGACCACCATGGCCGGCACCGTCGAGAACTACCTCGAACTCCTCGACCACCCCGACTTCGCCCGCCACGACCTGACGAGCCTGTCGACCCCGCTCACGGTCTCCTTCATCCGCAAGCTCACCCCCGCCCTGCGCGCCCGGTGGAAGGAGGCCGTCGGCGAACACAGTGTGCTGCGCGAGGCCTCGTACGGGATGACCGAGACACACACCAGTGACACCAACACACTCGGCTTCCAGGACGGCGACCACGATCTGCTGAGCGACCCGGTGTTCTGCGGACTCCCCGTCCCCGGCACCGACTTCATGGTCGTCGACTTCACGACCGGGGAGCCGCTGCCGCTGGGGGAACGGGGCGAGATCGTGGTGCGCGGCCCGTCCGTGCTCACCCGGTACTGGCGGGCTCCCGAGGCGACGGAGAGCGCGCTGCGGGACGGCTGGCTGCACACCGGTGACATCGGCGCCCTCGACGAGGAGGGGTGTCTGCACTACCTGGGCCGCGACAAGGACATGATCAAGGTGAAGGGCATGAGCGTCTTCCCCACGGAAGTGGAGACGCTGCTCGCCCAGCACCCCGATGTGCTCGCCGCCGCGGTCGTCGCGGTCGAGGACCCGGAGACCGGTCAGCGCCCGTACGCGTTCGCCCGCACCGTGCCCGGTTCCGCGCTCACCGGGGACGGGCTGAGGGAGTGGGCGGCCGGGAACATGGCGACGTACAAGGTCCCGCACATCGTCGAGATACTCGACGAGCTGCCGCTCACCCCCACCGGGAAGATCAGGAAGACGGAGCTGAGCGCTCGAGCCACTCGCACGCGGCGCGCGCCGTGAACTCCTCCTGACCGCCCTTGAACAGCAGGTCGGCCGTGGTGAACGCCGGGTCCTCCGCCTGCGCCGCGACATACGGCAGCGCGATGCAGCGCATGCCGGCCGCGTGCGCGGCGGCGGCCCCCGGCGCCGCGTCCTCCAGGACCACACAGTGCGAGGCCCGCGTGCCGAGCCGGTGCGCCGCCTCCAGGAACACGTCGGGGGCCGGCTTGCCGTGCTCCACCTCGTCCGCCGACACGTACAGCGGCAGCTGCGCCGCGAGCCCCGTGCCGGTGAGGATCGCGTCGATGGCCTCCGGCGACGATCCCGACGCGACGATCATCGGCACACCCGCCGCGGCGAGCCGCTCGACGAACAGGCGCATCTGCGGGAAGACATGGGTCTCGGCGCGCGCCAGCTCCAGATAGCGGGCGTTCATCTCCTCAAGGAGTTCGCCGTCCGGCGCTTCGATGCCGTACTGCCGCTTCCAGATGCCGATGGTCTCCAGCGTGGAGATCCCCACGTACGTCTCGTGGTCGGCCCATGTGAAGTCCGTGATGCCCTGCCGGGCCAGGGTGCCCAGGGAGGCCTTGAAATAGTTCGGCTCGCTGTCGACGAGGGTGCCGTCGAGATCGAAGACGACCGCGGTGTCGCCGAAGTGGTACGAGGGGTGGTTCGCGTCGCTCATGTGACCCAGGATGCAGGACCGGCGTCCGCCGATCATCCGCGCGGCTGCCCGGCCGCCTTTCCGATGGCCTCGACCAGTGGCAGCAGCCGGTGCGGGACGCGTTCGCGCAGCGCCACCTCGGTGCGGGTTCGGACCACGCCCGGCAGCCGGTTGAGCTGCTGGATCACATCCTCCAGGTGCTCGGCGTCGCGCGCCGCCACGCGGGCGAGGAGATCGCCGCCGCCGGTGGTGGAGTACGCCTCGATGATCTCCGGCACCCCGGCCAGCTCGTCCCCGACGTCCCCCAGGTGGCCCTGCGTCGTCTCGATGTGCACGAAGGCGAGCACCGGGTGGCCGAGGGCCGCGGGGGAGAGGGACGGCTGCACGCCCGTGATGACACCGTCCCGCTCCATCCGGTCGACCCGGGCCTGCAGCGTGCCGCGGGCGACCCCGAGGATCCGGGCGTACTCGCGCATGCTGGTGCGCGGCTGTTCCAGGAGGAGCCGCAGGATGCGGGTGTCGAGCTGGTCCACGGCCATGGCGTCGGACTCCTTCGGTGGCGCGGCGGAACGCCGCCGACTGTACCAATGGCTCAGTGTCGCCCGCCTGTCGCACCGGGTGGCTCCGGCAGGCCGACGAACGCCCCGTCGTGGTGCACCAGCGGCCCCGCCTCCGCGACCCGGCCCGCCCGCACCACGAGCCCGATGACCAGGGCGTGGTCGCCCACCGGCCGCATGCTGACCGGGGCCAGGACGAAGCGGGCCAGTACGCCGTCCAGGGCGGGCAGGCCCAGCGGATCGCGGTGCCAGGAGGTGCGCGGCCCGAAGCGGGCGTGGCGGGGGCCGGCGAAGACCCGCGCCACCTCCTCCTGACCGGCCGCGAGCAGCTGCACCAGCACCCACGTCGCGCCCCGCACCGCCTCCCACGACCCCGACCGCAGGCCGACCGTGAACGACAGCAGCGGCGGGTCCAGGGAGAGCGAGGCCAGCGAGGTGACACAGAACCCGGCGGGCCGCTCCCCGCCGACCGTGACCACGGCGACCCCCTTGGCGTGCCGCCGCAGCGCGGACCGCACGAGGTCGGAGCGGGCCGCCTCGATGCGCGGCGGACTCGTCGCCCCGGCGGTCACGCCGCCCGCTCCCGCAGCGCGGCCCCGGCACGGGCGTGGATCTCCTCGGCGTGCGGCGAGGCGTCGTCCCGCTCGTACGCGTCCAGGTGGGCCCGCCAGTCCGTCACCGCCCCGGTCGGGTCGTCGAGGGCGAAGCGGCTGACGCCCCGCAGGTAGAACAGCTCCGGGTCGGGCGGGCCGGCGGCCGAGGCTGCCAGCGCGCGCTCCAGGTCGGCCACCGCGCGCCGGTGCTCGCCGAGGGACTGCAGAGCCACGGCCCGGTTGACCCGCAGCTCCGCGTCGTCGTCGAGGGCGAGCGCCGCGTCCAGGTCGTCGACGGCCTCCGCCGGGCGGCCCGCGTCGAAGGCGAGGACGGCCCGGTTCGCCCAGGCGGCGAGGCACCCCGGATCGGCCTTCAGTGCCGCCGAGTAGCTCTCGTACGCGGCACGCGTGTCACCCAGTTCGTAGTGCAAGGCACCCTGCGCGGCGAGCAGTTGGGGGTTTCCGGGTGCGAGGTGGAGGCCGTGGTCGATGTCCGCGCGGGCCCGGTCGAAGCCGCCGCGCTCCAGGGACAGGTCCGCGCGGTGCAGCAGCGAGTCGATGTGGTCCGGCTCGACGGCCAGGGCGTAGTCCAGATCGCGCAGCGCGCCCGCGTCGTCGCCCAGCTCCCGCAGCAGATCGGCCCGGTTGAAGTGCGCCTCGTAGAACGGCGGCGTGAGCCGGATCGCCGCCGCGTAGTCGGCGAGCGCCTCACGGGTGGCGCCGAGTGCGCGGTGCTGGGCGGCCCGCTCGAAGTAGTAGTCGCCGTAGTCCGGGTCGCGGCGGATCACCTCGTCGTAGTCGGCGAGCGAGGCGGTGTGGTCGCCGCGCGCGCCGCGCACCTGCGCCCGGTTGTACAACAGCACGGAGCGGTGCAGGAGTTGCTCGTCCGGGCCGAAGTCGGCGTCGGTGATCGCCATCGCCTCGTCGACCAGGGCGAGCGAACCGTCGGCGTTGCCGCGGTGCAGCTCGACCAGCGCCCGCGCGTTGCGCATGAACGCCCGCACCAGGACCCGCTTGTGCGGATCGGGGTGCACGTCCGCGATCGAGATCGCCGTGTTCACCCAGGCCAGCGCGAGGTCCTCGTCGTGCGCGTCCTTCGGCAGGAACCGGGTGTAGAGCATCGCCATGAGGTACGCGGTCCCCATGTGCGCGTCCGGCGAGGTGGAGCCGCGCCGCATCTCCTCGAAGTACGCGAACGCGTCCGCGCCGCGCCCCAGGTAGCACAGGCAGGCGCCGGTCTTGTGCGTCAGGTTCCAGTACGTACGGTCGGGCTCGGTGTCGGCGAGCAGGGCCCGCCCGCGTTCGGCGAGGTCCACCACGGCCTCGTAGAACCCCTTGTTGAAGCAGGCGGTGACGGCCTCGACGATCGCCTCGACGCCCGCGCCCCGCGGGTCCGTGCCGTGTTCCAGGTGGTACGGGACCGCCCCGAGCCGCAGCGTCGGCTCGTCCCGGCCGGCGAGCAGCTCGGCCCGCGCGGTGTGGCGGCGGGCCCGCTCGGCGGCGGGCAGCGCTTCGTAGGCCCGGAGCAGGCGCGCGTCGTCGCTCGTGCCGTCGCTGTCGATGTAGCGCTGCGCGAGGTCCGTGTCGGGCAGCAGCTCCGCGTCCACGAACGGCAGCCGGGGGACCCGGTGGGTGTGTGCGGCGAGCGCCCTGCCGAGCAGGTCGTCGGCCGCCCCCGCGCCGTCCACGACCACGGTCAGGGTGGCTGGATCGCAGCGCCGCAGCAGCACGGCGACGAGGTCCCGGTCCGTGGGGTCGGCCTCGTCCAGGCCCCGGAAGGCGAGGGTGAGGCCGCGCGGGTGGGCCACCCGCGCCCAGTCCATGAGGAGTTCGGCGACACCGTGCGCGATGCGCAGGGCGCGGGTCGCCGGATAGAAGCGGGTGCGTTCCTTGGCGTCGGCGAGATTGGTGAGGGTCTGCGGCGGCGTCGGCACGATCGCCATCAGCTCGGGCGCGATGGACTCCACTTCGGTCGCCCGCTCCGAGGCCGCCAACTCGCGGTCGTGCGCCACCAGTTGGGGCACGGCCCGGTGCAGGAGGAAGTGCGCGGCGGTGAACGGTCCGCGTAACCGGCGGTGGCAGCGGACCTCGATGGACGGGGCGGGCGGCGATTCCGCGGCCGTGGTGTCCGCGGTGGCGGTGGCGTCGAACCACCAGTGGCGCGTCGACAGGACAGCGGTCATGTCAGGGCTCCTTGCGATGAGTGGGGACGGGACCGGCCCCGCCGGTCCCGCAGTGTGACGTGGACGAGCAGCCCGATCTGGAGAGCGGACAGGAGCAGGAAGCCCGCCGCGTCCACCAGGTCCCAGAACGGGGTGTCCGGGTCGCCGAGCCGGCCCGCGACCGTCGTCCAAAAGCGCGTGGCGGTGGGAATCCCGGCCCAGGCGAGCGAGGCCAGCGAGAACCCGTACCCGGCGAACAGCAGCGGCGCGTACCAGCGGGCCACGGCCCGGTCGCGCGGCGACCACTCGGTGTCCGGGGTCGGCGGTGCGAGCCGCAGCGTCCGGCGGAACCCGGAACGCAGCCGGAACCGCGACGCATTCTGCAGATCCGTGCATCCTGTCGCGGTCGACACCACGTAATAGATGTCCGTCTCCAAATAGAACAGGAATTGCCAGATGAGGCGCAGGACGCAGGTGAAGGCGACAGCAAGACAGAGTTTGTGAATCCACGACGGAATAGCGTTCGTGTCAAGCGCGACCGAAAGCAGCGTGAACCCGCACAGCAGGACCACATCGGCCAGCATGCCCGCCCAGAAAACCAGATAGCGTTTCCGGCGCTCCACGCTGAGCAGCGAATCGAGCCGGGTCTCCGCGACCAGGTAGTAGAGCCTGCGCCCGATCCCGAGCGTGGACGGCAGGCCGAGCCGGCGCGCGGCGAGCGCGTGGAACGCCTCGTGCACGACGATGCACGGCAGCGCGAGCGCGAAGACGGTCAGCGGAATGAGCGTCAGATAGTGCGTGAAGAACACCTGGTGGTACGAGGGCCGCAGCCCCGGATCGCGGACCATCACGGTCACCGTGGTCGCCACGAGGACGGCGTACGCGGTCCAGGCCGGCCAGGAGAACAGCGCTCTGCCGAGCCCCTGCCAGCGCATCCGCCGCCGCTCCGGTTCCGGCCCGCCGGTGTGCAGGAAGCCGAGGTCGGCGAGGGTTTCCAGGAAGTCGTCCATGTCGAGCGGTCCGCCGCACGTGCGCTCGTACCAGTCGGCGACCTCGCCGACGGGCACCCCGTCGGCGAACATCCGCAGCGCCTGTGCCCCCTCCTCGGGGAACACCGCGTACGAACCGGTGTCGGGCCGGCCGACCATCACGCCGTCGTCCTCGGCGACCATCGTGAGCCGGTGCAGCCGAACGGTGCCGTTCATCCGGCACACCCCCTTGTGGGAGACGGGAGTTGCAGGTGGCCGGGGTCGGACCCCGAAGGCGGTCCGACCC
>NZ_JBHWKQ010000067.1:0-32476 GCF_042730865.1 Streptomyces sp. NPDC059897
TGGGGGTCAAGGGGTCGCAGGTTCAAATCCTGTCGTCCCGACAGTTCGAACGATCGAACGTCGCAGGTGAAGGGCCGTTTTCGAACGGCCCTTTTTCTGTTGCTCCCACGCTCCCAGTGGGAGCGTGACGAGTAGGAGCGTGCTCCCACTGTCCCCTTGTCTGTTCGCTCCCACTCGGGCCGATGCGCACATATTCGGTGGTGTCCCACGAAGTGGTGTAGTCAGTCCAGCTCATGGGGTTCCGGTTGTGCGGGAACCTGTCGTGGTGAGGTCGGCTGGTCGGCGAAGAGTCCGGCCATGGAGCCTTCGGAGAGGTAGCGGCGGTCGAAGACCTGCCATTCGTCGTGGAGTTCGGCCAGGACCGCGGCGGCGATCCGGTCCAGAGCGGTGGGGTTGGGGAAGACCTGGACGACGTCGGCCCGTCGTTTGATCTCCCGGTTCAGTCGTTCCAGCGGGTTGGTGGACCAGATCTTCTTCCAGTGCGCCGGCGGTAAGTCTGCGAACGCGGTGATGTCTCCGGCCGCCTCCAGCAGCATCGTCTTGACCTGCGGGAATTGCCGTCCGAGCATGTCCGCGACGACGTCGAGCTGGGTGCGGACCTGGTCGGCGGTGGTCTGCGCGAAGATCGTGCGGATGGTCGCGGCGACCATCTCCGCCGAGCCCCTTCTCGATCACTGAGAAGACGTCGCGCACGAAGTGAACCCGGCAGCGTTGCCAGGCCGAGCCGAGGAACACAGTGCGGATCGCGGCGACCAGACCGCTGTGCGAATCGGAGATCACGAGCTGGACCTGGTCCAGGCCGCGGGCCCGCAGACTGCGCAGGAACTTCGTCCAGAACGGCTTCGACTCGCTGTGCCGACCATCAGCCCGAGGATTTCGCGGTGCCCGCTGGCGGAGATGCCCGTCCGCACACTGGCTCCGACCAGGACGGATGAGTTTTCGGCAGGGGCAACGTCGGCCCGGGACCCGGACTCCCACTTGGCCGGCTGCCAGTAGGACGTCTATCGGAAGCACGTCTTCCCCTTCGCAAGCAACTGACTGAGTGGAGCGTGCTCGGTGGGGTGGAAGTCTCCCGCCGTGCTGCTGCCCCACGCCGTGCTCGTCTTCCTGGCCGGGGTCCGCCGGTCGAGGTCCCTACCAACCCAATAGTGCTCCGACCTTCGTGAACACGTCCGATCCGTCGTTGAGGCTTCCGGCGAGTCCAGCGAAGACGGCGACTGCCGTGATGAGCCCGAGTTTCCAACGGCGTTGGTGGTGCACTGGCGGGGTGCCGACGGAATCCGCGGCGTCGTCGCGGCCCGACTGTGGATCGGGTTCGGGCGGAGTGCCGGTGATGTGGGTGGCATCGGGGAAGGACGGGCCCACGTCCCCGGCCGTGGCGCGATGGTGGGTGACCGCCGCACCACGACGCGCCGGCTCGTCGGTTGCGGCGTTGCGGTCGGCCCGGACGGACGCGTCGCTGTTGTCAGCGGTGTCCCGCGACGTTGAGCCCGTCCTGGAGGTCTCGATGCCCTGGGCCACCGTGATGTGGATGTTCTCGCCGGCCGCGACAGGGCTGGATGAGTCGCGGCCGATGCGAACCGTGTTGTGGTTGACGGGTTTCTGCGTCATGGGGCGGGGGACTCCTCGTCGTGCTTATTACAGGCGGGTCAGGGTGAAGGGCGTGCAGTCGTAGCAGGTCACGCCGTCGGAGACCGCTGAGGTCATTACGCGGGTGGCCTTGGCGGTGTCGGCATCCGGTGCGACGGTGATCGTCGTAGTGACCTCGCCGATCACATCTCCGCACGAGCCGTCGTCCGTGTCGTACAGCGGACCGGTGGAGGTGTACGTGTCGCCGCTGCCCGTGAACTCGACCGTGGTCGTATCGCCGCAGATGTCTTGCCCCCGTACCGTGTAACTCCCGGAGCCCGCGTCGACGAATTCGAGCCCGCCGCCTTCACTGTGCAGCCACCGGCCTGCCAGGCCGGTCGGTTCGGGCTCCGGTGTCGCGGAGGCCGCGTCCGCGAGGTTTTCGTCGTCGATCCCTGTGCCCGGCATGGTGACGGTGGCGGCCGGCGAGTCCGGGCCTGGAGAAGTGGAATCCCAGGTTTGCTGGACGGCAACTGTGCCGATGGCAACGGAGGCGATCACCGCGGCCACTTTGAGGGCGACGGCGGTGCCGGCGTGTGCGGTCCCCGTACCGGCGGCGGTCGCACCTTCACCGAGGCCGGGCGGTAGCGTTCCAGGCGCGGTCGAGGCTGTTCCGGGATCGACGGGCAGGCCATGTTCGGGTACGGACTGCGAGAACGTCGGATCCTGCACCGCTGATCCCGTGTCCGATGGGGGTGTCGGATCCTGTGGCACGGAGCCTGTGTCCTGCACCGGAGCTGTGTTCCATGCCGGGGCGTCACTTACCTCCTGCAGCGGTGGTGCATCCGGCCCGGCGGGGTTCGCGTGCTCGGCGGGCGGCGGATTCGCCCCCGTGGAACCCGCGTCCGGACCGGGCGTCGCGTCGGGCTCGGATGGTGGGCTACCCCCGTCCGCCGGTGGGCTCGCGTCGCCTTGGGAAGGGGTGTCCGCGGGGGACGACCCCTCCGTACTCGTCTGCGTATCGGGTGCCGGAGCTGTGTTCCCCGCGTGCGCCTGGGCCATCTCCACCGCGGTATCGGCAGCATCGTCGTCGCCCAGCAATCGCCACAAAGTCACCGCCTGTGCCAGGAGCGTCGCCGCGAGAACGCGGTTGCCGGTCAGGATGCTCCGGATGCCCCGCTCATGGGTGAAGTACGCCTCCGCTCGGCGGTCCCCGCCCCGGCGTGCTGCCGGAAGTCCCTGGTCGAGCAGGCGTCCCCAGATGCCGAAGCGCAGGGAGCGGGCGAGGGTGGGGGAGGTCGCACGTACGACCCGTACAGCCAGATCGGCCCGTCCCGAACGCTCGGCGATCTCCACGATCACTTCGAACACCCGTGAGTGAGCGGCCACTTGGGAGGCTTCGGTCGCCGGCCGCGCTGCCCACTCCGCGAAATAGCCGCACAGCCGCTCCAGCGAGTACGGCACCAATCCCTCGCGCTGCTTCAACGCCCGAACCACGTCCGAGGTCGTACGGAAGCCGGGGCCCGACTGCTGGGCCAGGCCAAGTCGTACTAGCTTCTCGCACAGGGCTTCCGGGTCCGGGATCCCGCTCAGGGCTCCGATGTGCGCCGGGGCGAGAGCGGCGTCGCCGAATGTCGCCAGGAGGTGCAGGGCACGCAACGCGGGGCCGTCGAGCCGGCCGAACAGCAGGGGCAGCAGTTCCCGTACCGCGCCGGGCTTGGGGAGTTCGGTCCGGCCCGACGGGTCGAGTCGGGCCGCTGCCGCCGCACGCAGCAACGGCAGCGGCATGCCGGACGTGGCCTCCCACAGAGCTTCGGCCGCGTCCTGACCGCCCGCCGCGTCGAGCGGGCGGGCCAGCGCCGATTCCAGGAGCCGTACCGCGGCGGTCCGGTCGATCCCCTGGACCTGCTGTGACCGGACGTCGGGCCCCAGCAGCGAGTTCTCGCGCCCGGCGAAGACGAACGTGGCGTGCGGTGCCGCGTCCATGACCGTGCTCAGCTGCTCCGCGTCGTAGTCGGCGTTGTCGACGTACACCGTCACCTTCATGCCCTGCATGAAGTCGCGCAGGACGGCGCGCGGTGGGGCGTATCCGTGGGTCTCGTGACAGGCTTCGAAGATGTCCTGGCCCAGGTCCTCGGGCTCACGTCCGGAGGCATCGAGGAACAGGATTCCGTCGGGTCCTGCGTCGAGTTCGAGGGCTGCGTACCGTAGCAGCGCGCTTTTTCCGGTGCCGGCAGGGCCCCAGAGCTGGACCGTCTTTCCCTCGCTCAGCGCGGTGCGGATCGCGGCGAGATCGGCGCTACGACCGAACGGCTCGTTCTGCCGTCGAGGAGGCAGGCCGACCCGTTCGCGGCGCCTCGGGCGAGGGCGTTCGCCTTCGAGCCGCACGATCACCGTGGAACCGTTCTCCGCGCCGATGTACGCGATGTGATTCCCCGCGATCACGGGTGCGCTGCTGTCGCCACCGACCCAGATGTGTTGTCCCGGTGGCTGGTCGAGCTCGTGCTGGGTGTCGCCCAGTTCGTTGCCGTCGAGGTTCTCGTTCGAGTTCTCGCTGTCGTCTTCGGTGCTGCTCGCCATGTCTGTCCTGTCGTGGTGATCGCGCCGGTCGTTGTGGGGCGTCAGGATTCTGCGTCCGAGGCGCGGTGATGTGCCGTGAGTACGAGTCCGGGTACGGGCTCGACAGCTTTGTGCTGAAGGTCTGTTGGGAAAGGGCGAGCCGAAGGGGGCCGAGCGTGGACTCGGCCGGCGGCCCGATCGCGAGGGTGGTGATCAGGGGGTCAGGGTCCGGCAGAGCGTGAGGAACAGATGTATGTTGACGATCTTGTACGTGTCCGTCGCGGCCAGAACCGGCCGCATGCAGGGGGAGTTGAAGGTCAGAGTTCTGTGCGACAGGTCGAAGTCGGCGATGTCCTGCCACGCGACTGACTTCTCCGAGTCGTGCAGTCCGATTCGGTCAGCCTTCAGAGGGCCGAAGTCGATCGTCTCGCCCCGCGCCATGCGCAGCAGCGTCGGGTTCAATTGTGCGGCGGCAACTGCCTTTTGAATGTACGGGCCCCACTCGCTCGGGTAGAGAATCCGGGAGCCTTGCACCGCCGAGGTGATGCCGTACTCGCGTCTCGCGGCGCGGGTGAGGTAGAGGCCACCGGGACCGAGCGCCACGGCGTTTCCGTGCGGGTCGATGAGAGTGCAACTGCGGTAGCCCGCCCCGGATTCGACGGAGGGAGGGTACTGAAGAACGCGCATGGTCTCCCACGCGTAGGCACCCACGTAATCCCCTGGTGCCGTCACGATGACCCCGGAGCGGTAGACGTAGAGCCGTGAGCCCTGCTGCCGGCCCGGGCCGAGATCAGGCTTGGCCGCGAAGGTGCTCAGACAGTTCCCGAAACGCTCTCGCGCGGCGACTTCCGTGATCCCCTGTGTCGGCGGAGGGAAGGTGCTGCGGTTCCACGACGCGTGGGACAGGTCCGGCAGTGACAGCATCTCGGTCATGGCGTCCCCTCGCTCGAATCTCGCAGGTGCGGTCCGCACGCGCACGACACCGCCCCCGTATCGCCCGCGCAATCCGGTTGTGCGGGTTGTGCGATGACGTACCGCCGACTCTGATCGGCCGTGCTGAAATGCTGTTGAATTCCCAATGATCCAGCGAGCGGAGGCAGGACATGTGGGCGGCGGAAGGCGGCCCCGAGTGGCTCCGGATCGAGGCCCTCGGACCGTTGCGAGCCTGGCGGGGCGGGACGTCACTGAAGCTCGGTCCGATCAAGCGTCAGGCGGTGCTTGCCGCGTTGCTGCTCCGTGACGGAGTCAGGGTCAGTCACGAGCGGCTGCTCGATGACGTGTGGGGAACGGAACCGCCCCCGACCGGAGTGAAAGTGCTCCCCAGTTACATCAACCCACTCCGTCGGCTTCTCGATGACGAGGGCACTCCACCTGACAGGTCGGTGATCCACAGTGGGCAGGGCTGGTACCGCATGGCACCGGACGATGTGCGGCTTGATCTCGCCGACCTGGCGGAGCGAGGAGACGCGGCCTCGCGTATCCGCGCGACCGGCGACCTGCCCGCCGCACTCGACCAGTTGACGTCCACACTCTCGCTCTTCCGCGGGGAGCCCCTGGCCGGCCTGCCCGGACCTTTCCTGCGGGACGAGCGCGAACGACTCCTGGACCGCCGACGCGCTCTCCGACTCGAGCGGCTCGACTGCCTGGTGCGGCTGCACCGCTTCCACCAGGCACTCGACGACATCGGCGCGTTCGGGACATGCGCGCCCTACGACGAGGCGCTGCTGGCGGCGCGCATGCGTGCGCTGTACGGATGCGAGCGTCAGGCCGACGCGCTGAACGCCTACCACGAGATGCGCGCACGCCTTCGGGACGACCTCGGCATCGACCCCGGCGAGGAACTCCGCCGGGTGTACGAGGCGGTGCTGCGCAAGGACGACACCTACCTCATCGGAAACGCCGGACCGTCCGAATCCACTGCCCGCGGCAACGTCGCCTTGCAGCCGGCTGAACTGCCGCGTGACGTAGCAGGATTCGTCGGACGCTCCGAGGAACTCGCACTTCTCGACGAGCTGCTTCCCGCCGACGCGGACGAGGGGCTGTCCGGCGCAGTGGTCATTTCCGCCATCGGCGGCTCTGCCGGCATCGGGAAAACGGCGCTCGCCGTGCGCTGGGCCCACCGGGTGCGTTCCCGCTTCCCGGACGGACAGTTGTCCGTGAACCTGCACGGATTCGACCACGACCGACCGCCGCTCGGCATCGGCGAGGCCCTCGAGGCGCTGTTGAGCAGCCTCGGCCTCGGAGCATCGGAGATTCCCGCCGACGCCGAGTCACAGGCACGCCTTTACCGGTCACTCCTGGCTGGGAAACGTGTTCTGATCCTGCTGGACAACGCAGCCTCCGCGGAACAGGTGCGCCCGCTGCTCCCGGGTGGGGGGTCCTCCTGTGTGCTGGTCACGAGCCGGAATCGGCTCGGTGAACTCGTCGCGCATGACGGCGCACGCGCCCTGTCCCTCGATCTTCTGGCGTCGGCCGAGGCGCACACACTGCTCCGCGCGATACTCGGCGCCGAACGGCTCACCGCCGAACCAGCCGCCCTCGACGCCCTGATCGCCCGGTGCGGCGGACTGCCGCTGGTGCTTCGGGTGGCTTCCGCCCGACTCGCAGGCGACCCCGGTCTGCGCCTCTCCGACCTGGTCGCCGAGCTCGACGAGGGCAATCGGTTGGAGGCGCTGGAACCGGACCGTGCCGCAACCTCGCTGCTGCGAGCGGCGTTCTCCGCGTCGTACGCCAGACTTCCCGACACTGCGCGGCGTGCGTTCCGCCTGCTCGGCCTCTTCCCCGGTGCGGAGTTCACGGCCGAGGCCACCGCGGCACTTCTGGCCACATCACCACGCCAGGCCCGGCGCTTTCTCGGCACCCTGACAGCGGCCCATCTGATCGAACCCGTGACCGCGGGCCGGTACCGCTTCCACGACCTGCTTCGGGAATTCGCGCGGGAACGCGCCGTGGAGGACGAGTCCGACGCCGACGCGGAGGCCGCTCTGAGCGGGCTTCTCACCTGGTATCTGCATGCCACCCACGCGGCGGCGGGCAGTTGGTTCGCCCCCGAGCTGTACGACAGTCGGGGGGCGGCCGATGCTCAGGGCCTTCCGTCCACGGTCGACGGCGAGAAGTGGCTCGAGGCGGAGCGCGCGAATCTCCTCGCGATGATCCACCACGTTGGACGACACGGGCCTCGGTACGGCGCCTGGCACTTGAACAGCGGGCTGTTCGGCTACTTCTGGATCCATCTTCCGCGGGCCACGTGGCTGGACGCGGTGGTGGCGGGGCTGGACGCGGCGGTAGCCGAAGGTGACTTGCTCGGCCAAGCGGTCATGCACAGCATTCTTGGCATCATCCATTGGGACAAGAGGCAGGCCGGAAAGTCGTTCGCGCACCATGCGCAGGTCATGGAGCTCGGTGGCAAGGCAGAGTGGCCCGCCGCCGAGATTGCGGCACGAGGCGGCCGAGGGTTCGTGGAATGGAGCATGGCGAGTCTCGAATCCGCATACGAGAACTTCAGCACCGCGCTGGACGCGGTGCGCGACGACGAATACCGCCAGATCACGGCATTCGGACACCTCGGAATGGGCATGACCTGCCGGGACCTGGGGCGGCTGCACGAAGCCGTCGGCCATCTCGCACTCGCGGCCCAGCAAAGAAAGTGGATCAGCTGGTGGGACGACAGCCTGGCCGTACAGTTCCTCGGCGCGGTGTATCACGAGCTCGGCCGATATCAGGAGGGCCTCGCTCTGCTTCGCCCCAGTACGGATCATGACGAGCAGTCCGGCTATCGCAACGGCCGTGCCATGATGCTCGACGCCCTGGCGAAGATCCATGTCGACCTCGGTCGATACGACGAGGCCCTGCGCGAGGCCGAGCAGGCCTACGGAATGGTCCACGGTCCGGGCCGGCCCTGGGTCCGGGCTACGATCCTCAACACGATCGCCGCCGCACACCGCGGTCTCGGACACACGGACCGGTCCATCGGCATCCATACCCGAGCCCTCGAACTGGCCCGCGAGGCCCGGCACCGAAGGACCGAGGCGGACTGCATCCTCGGACTCGCCCTCACCCACGAACGGCGGGGCGCGCACGGAGAAGCCCGTGAACACGCCGAGCTGACGGTCGAGATCGCGCGCGATCATTCCTTCCGCGTGGTGGAAGGGCAGGCCCTGACGGCGCTGTGCGCGGTGGCCCGGTCGGAAGGGGACCGCGCAGCCGCCGAACGAATCGGCCACGAGGCCTTGGCGATCCACAGGGAGACGGGTCACCGCCCGGGCGAGGCCCGTACCCGCATCCTGCTCGGCCGGCCAGCTTTGGACGTCGACAGTCTGCCGTAAAGCGGTCCGGGATGGTTCGCCTCCTGGTCGGGTGTGCCGAATGGGCCGGGCACTCCACTGGAGCCCCGCGCCGCCGGCTGCGGCGCGAGGATGCCCAGTGCCGCTCGAAAATACGATTCGGTGCTGTGAGCTGGGGTGAGTCCGTTCAGTCAGGCGGTTCTCTCGTACTGGTTGATCAGGCCTCCGAGGAGGCGTTGGCGCCGGATCCGGTGGGCCTGGAGGTTGGTGACGGTGGCCGGGGTGGCTGGTTCGGCGCTGGCCGGGGGCAGTTGCTGCCGGGACTGGTGGGGACGGTGCCCGTTGTAGTGCCTGATGTATTCGACCAGCACTGCGCGAGCGTGAGCCTCGTTGTAGATCAGCATGCGGTCGAGGAGCTCGCGGCGGAGGGTGCCCACGACTCTCTCGCAGATCGCGTTTGCTTTGGGAGCCTGCGGCGGGCTGAGCAGGATGTTTATGTCGTCGGCTTCGAAGACGGCGTCAAAGGAACGGGTGTACTTGCTGTCCCGGTCCCGGAGGAGGAAGCGCAGCGAATCCCACCGGTGCCCCTGCGCCATGGCAAGGTTCCTGGCCTGCTGAACGGTCCACGCGGCGGTGGGGTGGGCGGTGATGCCGGCGAGGTGGACGCGGCGGGAGCCATGTTCGATGAAGATCAGGGCGTACAGGCGCTCGAGCGAGATGGTGTCCAGGTGCAGGAAGCCGGCGGCAATGATGCCGTGGGCCTGGGCGGTCAGGAACTGCCGCCAGGTGGGGCCGGAGCGCTGCGGCGCGGGGTCGATGCCGGCTGCGTGGAGGATCTCCCAGACTGTGGACGGGGCGATCGGATAGCCGAGGCGGGCGAGTTCGCCCTGTATCCGGCGGTGGCCCCAGCTGCTGTTCTCCCGGGCCATGCGCAAGATGAGCTGCTTGACGGCGGGCGCGGTGGAGGGTCTTCCGGGGCGGCGGTGTCGGGTGAACGTCCATTTCCTGGCGATGAGTTGGCGATGCCAGGCCAGCAGTGTGGTGGGGGTGACCGCGAAGGCCTGGCGCCAGCGCTCGCGCGGGACGAACCGCGAGAGCGCGGCAAGCCAGATTCGGTCTGCGGGCTCGTAGCGGACGCGGGCAGTCTGACGGCGCAGCACCGCGTTCTCATGCCGTAACGCGAGGACCTCTGCGTCCTTGGCCACGCGGCTGCGGAGTACGGCAGAAGGCACCTCGATCAGATTCCGGACCAGGGTAGTGACGATCGACAGCGACATCGAAGGATCATCCCAGGTGCCACTGAGGCCGTTGCCCCGCGTGGAGAAGCTGCAAGCCAGAGCCGGAATCGAATTTCCGAGCGGGACACGCTCCGACTTCAGGACTGAGCAGGAGTTCCGCTTCGCCTGCTGTATGGACGTGCTCCATCTCCATGAGCCCCCACATGTCGGGGGTGTGCGCGGCCGAACGAATGGAGCCGGTGTGAGTGCCCCGCAATCGGAGCCGGCTTGCGGGCGGACAGTCGCACCCCAACCCGACGAGGACTCTGCCCCACAGCCATCCACAATGCTGCTCACCCGTCACTTCGTGTCTCAGGTTCCTCAGCGCGCCTTCCAGCGCTGGGTGGGGGAGACGGCATATCGAAAGAAGGGCGGTCGCCTTGATGCTTATCCAGGAGAGATCCGCAGGCCATACGTGATGTTCGGGCCGCCGACCATGAGTAGTCCGTCGGGGGTGAAGGCGAGGGCTGAAGCCTCCTGGAGAAGGGGGAAGGTGCGAATCCGGCCCGTCAGGACGTTGGTGAGGTGCAGTTCTGCGTCGTTCCAGGCGGCGGCCAGGACCGGACCGCTTGGGGTGTTGGTGGCGGCGAGGGCGGTAGCAACGGAGGGGCGCCGCTCAATGGGGTCAGACATCGGCTCGCTGCCCAGGCCCCACAGCCGTACGGTCCCGTCCATGCCGGCGGAGAAGACCAGAGTCACCTTGTCGTCGGTCAGGTGCAGGCAGGTGGTGGCAGTGACGGGTGTGGTGTGGAGCCGCGTGGTGTGCGGGAGCGGCTGGTAGGTGGCCAGGGGCCAGACATGGACGGCGCCCTGGTCGTCTCCGATCACGGCGGTGGCCGCGGACGGATCGCTGCCCAGGGCAGTGGGGCGCACGGGATCGGCGGCGAAGGCGGCCTGTCCGTGATAGGCGGCGATGGCGTCCGCGACGGGGGCATCGCCCGTGGTGGGCAGGAGGGTGCCCTGTTCGTCCAACAGAAGCCGCGCGGCGGCCATTTGATGTGGGCGGGCGGTGGGCTTTGCGGGCAGGGTTCCGGTGTGATGACCGGTGCTTGGGTCCAGAGTGTGCAGGGAACCGAGCGGGTCGGCGGCGGCTACGGTGCCCCCTGCGAGCGAGGCCAGGGCCGTGACAGGGATCCCGCAGCGCCCCCACACGGCATGCAGGGGATGCTCCTGGGCCAGTGAGTGCAAGGAGTTGGCCAGGGTGGCGTCGTGGGCGAGGGCAGCGGTGTGCAGGAGCGCGGCGCGCTGTGTGGTGCCGTGCTCGAGGGCGGAGAGCTGCGGGGCGACCAGGGCCCACACGGCGCGCAAGCTGGGTGGGGCAGGGGTGTTCGGATCGGCGAGGGTGGCGCTGATCGCGGTGGCCGGACCGTGCAGCAGGAACTCGGGGTCACTCAGCAGACCCAGTATCGCCTCCTGGTCGGGGGCCTGGTCCAAGAGGCGCTCGCGGTCCTTGCGAGGAGTGTTGGCCCAGTCGGGACGTTGGTGAGCGGTGCGCGGGACCGTGGCGAGGAGCGAGGCGAAGTCGCTCTGCGGCCGGGGCGGTTCGTACGCCCCGGGCCCCAGGACGATGACGTGTGCCGCCTCCTCGAAGAGCGCTTCGTCGTCGCTCTCGACGACCATGCGTACCTGTGGCACACGCAGCAGCGGATCGAGCAGGTCCGCGACGACGGCTGCCGGATCGCGGGTGAGGTGCAGATCGGGTACGAGCATCAGCAGCGGGCGCGGATCGGCGGCCACGCGATCGACGAGACCGTGTACCGGTTGCGGCCCGTAGCCCAACTGGCGGCCCAATTCCCATGCCAGACCATCGACATGCAGTCCCTTGGCCGGGACCGTGGCATGGACGACGGTGCCCGGGGTACTGCCCGAGCTGACCAGGAAATGGGCGAGCAGTTGGCTCTTGCCGCTGCCCCGCGCACCGGTGACCTGGCACAACCGAGATGTGTCGCCCGTGGCCCAGTCCAACAGCGCCTGCGCCGCCTGAGTATCGACGATCTGGCTGTCCGTTTGCACCGTGCGCTCCCCCTACTGCTGCTGTCTTGATGCTGTTGTTCTACTGCTGTGTGGCGGCTTCACGCAGCTGTCGAATCCCCTCGGCCCGCGAGTCGGCGCTCTCCCCGTAGGGGAAGTTGTGCGTCATCTGCGCATCGGGGAAGACCTGACCGAGCCATATTGAGCAGTAGTGTCCGGGCGTGAAGCACGGCTGCAGCTCCGTGTGGATGCGCAGCACTTGTTCGGCCTCAAAGCCTGCCGCGTGCAGCTGCTCCCACAGCTTTTCTTCGGGGTGAATGCCGATACCGCCAGAGGCGGTGACGATCTGCTTCTCGTCCTGCCCATTGAGTACTTCGAAGGCGGTGAACCACTCGACGCTTGCGGTGTCCCGGATGTCGTCCAGGACCAGCGGCCACCAGTTCTCACGCCCGGCGAAGGCCGGAGCATCGATGCTGCGCAGCCGCTCCTCGAGGTGCGCGAAGGCCTGCCCGGCCTGCTGGGGCTCATCCGTGGCCAGGATGAATCGCAGTGCCTGATCCAGCGCGGACAGTGCTGCGGCGAATGCCCCGGGAGAGGAGCTTACGTAGCGGAACTCCTCCTCCCAATCCAGCAGTACGGCCCGCACTGCCCCCTGGGCGTCGACACACAACTCGAATCCCTGGTCGGTTCCGAGACGCGCCCAGGTGCGACACTCGTCCCGCACAACCTCCCGGCCCACGGATGCCGCATAGTCGCCGAGCAACACGGGCTCCTCGGCCTGCGTCGCGAAGTACGGCCCCACACGGAGCGGCAGCGCAAGCTGCCCGAGCCGCAGCACGCTGCTGGGAGTGTCGAAGGGGTCACCATTTGCCGCTGCGCCGAAATGCCGCATGCTAGCGCCTGACAATTGAATTTCCTATCTGGAGTGTCGCGCGTACGCGGGGTGATCCTGTCGTGCGGTATCAGTAATGCAGTTCAGAATCGACGATGTAGTCCAGGACTTCATGCCAGCGGGAATCCGGATTCTCCAGCGCTGCGGGGTCGATTTCTTCCATGGCGTCCTTGACTCGGCGGCGCGTCATCTCCGGGTCGTCCTCGCCCTCCTGCTCATACCTTGGGTGTTCGATGTCGAATTTCGGTCGTTCCGACTGCAGCAGGTAAAGGAAGTGGATGAAGTTTCGGAGGCTGCTGTTGAACGGGTAGATTCCGGATTCATCGGAGAGGCAGTAGACCACCCCGGTGGACGCGTCGAATGCGATGTCGTCGTACGGGATTGTCCCGAGCGAGATCCACCTTTCGGCACCCTGTGGAATTTCATCAAACCGATCCGAAAGGCCGACGTCCCAGCCGGCGACGCTCTGCAGTCGTTCAGAGACCTCGTCATCCATGTCGAACCATGGGTTCTCCCAGACGGGGAGTCCAAGCGTGCGCAGCACCTCCCTGGAGTCGACGTCTGGAATCTCTCCCAGGAGTTCCTCGCTCGGTAGCATCAACTCGTCTTCGGAAAAGACGGTCAACATTTCATTTCGAGTTAGCGGGCTGCTCATGTCGCTCCATTTTCATCCGTGACCGCAGGATCCTATCTCTTTGAACGGAGCTGGTCAAGATAGTTCTCCATGGCTGAATTTCCTGCAGCTCGAGATTCCTTGGTGGCTCCGTATTCGACGCTGTGGGTGACGTCCGTGTTCGGGAATCTTTCAGCTATCCACGAACTGCAATTTGCGCCGGTTGCGCACGGGGCTCGTTCCGTGTACATCTCGCCTATTCGGTCCCCGTCTCCTTGTCTCAGGAAAGGGGTTCCTATCATTCGCTCCGAATGTCGGAAGCCATTGCTTCGTGCGACCAGTACGAAATTGTCGGCGTCGCCGCTTCCTGAAACTCGTGCTGCGGCGTAGTTGTTGCTCTGGAAGTCGCCGTTCTTCTTGTGGCCGCCGTAACTTTTTCCTGCGTGCCGTGCAAGTTGGGTGGCGCGTGAGAGGTCGGTGCTTCCGAGGGCGACCTGCTGGGAATCGGATCGTTGACGTGGATCCGTCTTTCCCTCGGCCTTGGTCTTGAGGCTGGCATTCCGTTCCCCCGGCTTCGGGCGTCCGATGGATGCGCTGTCGAGCCCCAGGCGTGCATGGTCGTCCTGTGTCAGTTCGGAGGTCTTTCCGCTGCTGTGCAGGCGCTGGATGGACCCGTTGTCCGACATGAGATACGTGGGGCTCTTGTCGCCCCGTTTTCCGAGCTTGTCCAGTGACAGGGCGACATTCTTGTCGTTCTCTCGATGATTGGTGGCCATCCTCTTCAGACCGCGGGGCATGGTGTCGTCGAGGTGGCTGGCCAGGCGCTTGGCACCCTTCTGGATGCCGTCCATGACAGTGTCCAGGCCTGCGTTGGCGGCGTCTGCGAGGGCGTCCTTGCCGCGGGTGCGGCCGTGGGCATTTCTGGCGCGGCCGAGTTTGTCGTCATTGGAGGAGCCGAGGTCAGCGCCGATGTTCTTGAGCTTGGATCCGGCGGAGTCGAAGGCGTCCAGGTCGATACTGAACTTGCCCGAACCACCGCCTGCTCCACCCGACGTGCCTCCGCTGGAGGAGCCTTCGGCGTTGAGGAGTTCCATGGAGCCGGACTGCTTGGCGGAGTCGACGCCCGCGTTGAAGCTGTCCGCTCCGGCCTTGGCGGCCTGGGAGGCGCTGATGCCGTTCTGTGTGCCCAAAGCGTTGCCGGCCGCCTGGATGGCGAGATCGCCGACCATCGAGCCAAGTGCCTCGTAGACCGGCCCCATGGCTGTGTTCACGATCTGCTCGGCGATCTGCTCGCACACCTCCTTGAAGATGCGTTTCACCGCAGTGCGGGTGGCCACCGTCCCGGCCAGGCCCCCCAGGGTGGACAGGCCGAGGGTGAAAGGCGCAGCTGCTGCGGCAGCAGCGATCTCGGCGGCGAGGATACCGAGTTGGACGATCGCTGCGATCTTCGCGCCCTCGATCAGGACGGCCACCGCGTCCAGGGCTGTGCCGGTCAGTCGACCTGCCTCGCCAAGATTCGCCAAGTGGGTTCCCTGGACCTTGGACCAGTGGGCCGACAGGGCTTCGACAGCCGCGCCCTCACTGTTGCCGATCAGGTCGTTCAGCAACTGGTGGGCGTCCATGGCTCCGTTGTCGAGCGCATCAGCGAACTCCCGCATGGCCACGGCCATTTCGCGGTAGTCGTCCTCGTCTACGTTCGGCCACGAAACACCGATGATGTCCAAGGCCTCGTCTGCCCAGCCTGGCAGGGTGATGCCCATCAGCTTCCCCCGTTCGTACGTTCGTTGATCGAACATACGGTAATAGGGGGTCGTGAGGGCAAGGAGGGGCGTGAGTGGGACGCCTGCGAGGCAGATGCATACAGTGATGCAGTCGCAGAGCAGGTAGACGGGCGAGAGGGGAATTGCTGGTGACGGCGAGTCAGGAGAAGCGCGAGGTCGATCCCGCGGACCTGG
The DNA here is from genome assembly GCF_042730865.1 of Streptomyces sp. NPDC059897. Classification (NCBI taxonomy): domain Bacteria; kingdom Bacillati; phylum Actinomycetota; class Actinomycetes; order Kitasatosporales; family Streptomycetaceae; genus Streptomyces; species Streptomyces sp. NPDC059897. The sequence continues at coordinate 15,120 of NZ_JBHWKQ010000067.1, forward strand.
AGGACGTCGAATCGCCGGAGCGCGCGCAGGATGTTCTGCGTGCGATGCGCGCTCTGGCATCCAACCCAAAGGTCGATGACACCGTTCGAGAGATGGCGAGGGGTGTGCTCTCCGGGAACCTCAGCTTGCGCGAAGCTGTGCTCTCCGATGTCTACATGGACGCAGTCGGTGCACGGGTAAGCGAGGCGTTCCAGGCGGCCAAGGGGCTGGCACCCGAGGAAGAGCAGAAGAACGCGGACCGCTTCAATGCCTGGGTGGCAGAGCAACGCCGGGCGGATGAGGCTGAGTCGCCGCGCACTGCAGACTTGGGACGAACCCCCAGTGGTGCGGTGCACGACCTGCGACGTTCGTAGTCACCAGCCACGCATGGCCTGCAGGAGGCTGGGGTGGTCCGCCTGCCTGGTGCTCAATGCGTGTCGGGGCTGATGCCGACTTGGGTGACAGGTCGAATCTCGCGACCTCGTGCGTAGGTCCGGTCGGAGGAAGAGTCCCCTACTGGCATCATCATCGTCGTGCAACGGGGCTGGTGCAGGTTTGAGGGACGGAGGCGGGCCCGAGGCTTGCGCGGGCGTGTGGTCAGTGGAGGCCAATGTGAGTCAAGGACATCCTCTTGCTCGCAGCGTCAGGCGACAGTGCCTGGCGTTGGGCAACGGCGCCCAGTGGGTGCGATGCCGGTCGACAGTTCATGAAGCCTGCAGAACGGGGCGAGAATTGACGGCTCGCTAAAGCCGCGAACCGTGAGAAGCAGCCAGCAACCTCTGTCGAGAGCGTCGAACTATGAACGCTGGGCATGTGGTCCGTGAACTTCCACGCAGTCGCCGCGAGCAACTTGCAACGGCGCAAAGCGGCGTTCAAGAACTCGGCTGGGAGTGTCCGTACCTGGGGGTCAAGAGGTCGCAGGTTCAAATCCTGTCGTCCCGACAGTTCGAACGATCGAACGTCGCAGGTGAAGGGCCGTTTTCGAACGGCCCTTTTTCTGTTGCTCCCGCGCTCCCACTGGGGGCGCGGCGAGTGAGGGCAGGCTCCCATTGTCCCCTTGCCTGTGTGCTCCCACTCGGGCCGATGCGCACATATTCGATTCCTTGGGCGTGTGTTCACGTCCGACCCCGGGTTGTTACCGGCGGCTCCCGTCCCATGGGTGGCTTTGCGGGTAAGGGCTTGAGCTCTTCGCGCTGGAAGGGGTCGCTCCCAGTGGGAGTGGGGACGGGAGCGGCGTCCCCTTGGCTGGAATCCGGGTTATGGGGCCATGTGAAATTTTGACCCCAGTTCCGATTCCGGGTGGGTGGTATGCGGCTTTCGGTGGTGGCTGTTGGGGGCTGCATCGAGAGGTTGAACGCGGGTGGGAGCGGTTCGGGGAGGTTCGCGTGTGCTGTGCGATCTGGAGAGGGGGTGTCGTTATGGCGTCCGCTCCCACTGAGGGCTTTTGCGTACCAGGGCCTGGTGGTCGACTCCATCCCCATGGTTCATGTCACGAAAACGATCGCTGAACCGGAGCGAGTGCTGGGGCATGTCCGTGCCCGCCGTCATCCTCCAGGCCTTGAACTGTGTGGCTGTCCCTGTCCCTGTCTCTGGCCTCGCTGCCTACGCGGCTACCGGCCGATCCAAGCCGTTCACGCTCACCGCGCGGTCCGTGTCTGCCGATGCGACGCACGCATCATGGCGAGTTGTGTACTCGGGCATATCGACTGCCCGCTGAGCGCGGTCATGGAGAGGCTCCACCGTTGGTGGCACCGAGAAGAACGGGCCGCCCGGGAGGAGTTCATGACCAGGGTGCCGCAGGCACGGAACCGCACTTTCGTCCATGCGGGTATGCCGCTGCTCCTGGGCGCGGTCGGCGACGCGGCGATCTGGCGTGCCCAGCTGCTTCGGCGCCTCGCCCGCTACCGGCCCGAGATCGACACGGCGGCGACCGAGTCCCACGCGCCGAACCTCAGGAGACGTCCACAACCGGGAGCCGTCCCCGCTCCGGCATACACCGTTCGGTGTATGGCGTGCGCCAGAGGCGCAGGCGCAGGTGACCGCCCGTGGACGACGACGTGAGGGTGTCGGGTTCCTAGCTTGAGGGTGTCGGGCTCGGGACCGGGTCCGACGCCCGTTCCGTACGCCGGGCCCGCCGGTTACCGGGCCGGCGGGGGAGGGGCCGACCCCAACGGAAGGCAGGACTCCATGCTGACTCAGACCGAATCGTTCTCCCGTCAGGGCAGCGGCCGCACGACGAGGACGGCCCCGGGCCGTCGCCTCGCGCTGTGGCCTGCCGCCGCCGTCGCCGCCTCGGCGGCGGCTATCGTCGCCGCGGATCTGGTCAACCCCGCATACAGTCCGGTCACCGAGGTGATCAGCCGGTACGTGAACGGGAACCACGGCTGGCTGATCACGGCCGCGCTGCTCACCATCGGCGTCGCCTCGGCGGCGAGCACGGCGCGGCTGCGGGGCACCGACGTGTGCCGGACGGGACGGGTCGCGCTCGTGGTGTGGGCCGCCGGGGTGTTCGTCGCCGGGATCTTTCCCGCCGACCCGCCGGGGCTGTGGGGGCAGCCGTCGCCCGCGGACATGGTCCACGGCATGGCCGCCACCCTTGCGTTCGTGGCGCTGCCGCTTGCCGCGCTCCTGCTCCACCGCAGGCTCGCGGCCCGTTGGGCGGGAGGCGCCGCACTCCTGCGGGTGGTCTCGCGGTTCTCGTTGATCTCCACGGCCGTTCTGGTGGTGTTTCTGGGCGACGTGATGGGTGGGCCGTCGTTGTCGATCGGTGGGTTTCCCACCGTGGTCGGGCTCGTCGAGCGGATCGCGTTCGGCGCAGATCTGCTCTGGGTCGCGCTCGCCGCGGTCGCCGTCTCCCGCCCCGCGACGCGGCGTACGAGGTGAACGGCGGTGCGGGTAGGCACAATTGCCCGATGACCGCGGAACGGACTGCTACAGAGCCGACAGAGTCGTACGCTGACGAGCCCACGGCACGGGAGGACGTCGTCGACGGCCGAGGCACGCGTCCGAGCCGGCCGTGGGCGTCGCCGGGACGGCCCGTGATCTCCCTGGCGGCCGCGACGGCGGTGGCCGTGCTCACCGGAGAGGCGCTGGCGGGCAGCGGCCCGACCGTGGCCGGGACGGCCCCGCTCGCCGCCGGACTCGCCCTGGCGCTGTTGGCGGGGTGGCGGTGGCCGCTGGCCGCGCTGCTGGTCAGTGTCCAGATGGTGATCGCCTGCCGGGCCGCAGACCTGTTCGATGCCGGCTGGATCTGGCCCGCCTCCGCCGCGTACTTCGTGGTGGCGGCGTCGGAGCGGCCCGTGCGAGGGCGCCTTCGCCGGCTCATGAGCTCGGGGCCCGCGCTCGCCGTCGCGGTCGGCGTCTTCCAAGTCGCCTTCGCCGCCAACTGGCAGTTGTTCGTGGCGGGCGCGGAGACCCGCGAGGTGGTCGCCGGGCTCGGCGCGGAGACACTGTGGCTGGGCCTGGTGCTCGCCGCCGCGACCGCGTACCGCAACTGGCGGCGCTGGCGCGCAGAGCTGTCCGCGGGTCTGGAACGGAAGGCCCGGGAGCGGGAGTTGACGGCGCGTGGCCGCGCCGAGGCGGAACGGCTGCGGATCGCCCGCGAACTGCACGACGTGGTCGCCCACACCCTCACCGTGGTCGGAGTGCAACTCCGGGTCGCCGTCGAGGCGATGGAGGACTCCCCCGAGGAGGCGCGGGACGCCCTGGACACCGCCCAGCGGGTGCGGACCACGGCCGTCAACGATCTGCGCGCACTGCTCGGTGTGCTGCGGGACCCCTCCGACGCGGCGGGGCCGGCCATGCAACTCGCCCCGGAACGCGGGCTGGAGGGCATAGGCGACCTCCTCGCCCAGACCCGGGCCGCCGGCCTGGAGACCGGCATCGAGATCTTCGGCAACCCGGAGGCCGTCCCCGCGCCGGTGGCCCTCGCGGTCCACCGGATCGTGCAGGAGTCGCTGACCAACGCCATCCGGCACTCCGGTGGCGGACGCGTCGACGTGACCCTGCGATGCGGGCCGGACGTGGTGGATGTCCTGGTCCGCGACGACGGCAGCGGCGGGGCGCCGCACGCGAGCGCCGGATACGGCGTCCGCGGAATGCGGGAGCGTGTCTCCGCCCTCGGAGGTACGTTTTCGGCTGGTCCCGCCGCACCGGACGACGGTCGCGGCGGTTACTCCGTCCGGGCCGTGATACCTGTGCCAAGCTACTGACCATGACCATTACGGTGCTGATCGCCGACGACCAGTCCCTGGTGCGGGCCGGATTCCGCAGCCTGCTGCGCAGGAGTCGGGACATCGAGGTCGTGGGGGAGGCGGCCTCGGGTGGCGAGGCGGTGCAGACCGCGCGCGCCCTGCGTCCGGACATCGTCCTGATGGACATCCGGATGCCGGGAACCGACGGGCTGACCGCCACCGAAACCATCACCGGCGATCCGGGCCTGGCCGGATGCCGGGTCATCGTGCTGACCACCTTCGAGACCGACGAGTACGTGTTCGCCGCACTGCGCGCCGGGGCCAGCGGCTTCCTCAGCAAGGAGATCGAGCCGGAAGACCTTCGGCAGGCGATCCGCGCGGTGGCCGGGGGCGATGCGCTGCTGTCGCCGAGCGCGACCCGCCGGGTGGTCGAGGAGTTCGCGCAGCGGCCCACCGTGGCTCCGTCCGTGCTCCCGGACCGCCTCGCCGTGCTGACGTCCCGTGAACGCGAGGTGGCGGGCCTGGTCGCGGCCGGACTCTCCAACGAGCAGATCGCCGCGCGGCTGGTGATCAGCCCGATGACGGCCAAGACCCATGTCACCAGGGCCATTTCCAAGCTGGGCGTCCGCGACCGCGTCCAGCTCGTCGTGCTGGCCTACGAGACTCGGATGATCCAGCCGGGCCACACCGTGGCCGACGTGCTGCAGCGCGAGCACTGACGGCCGCCGACCCCCGGCATGGCGGAGCGCCGCGGCTCGGGGCACCCGGGCCGTACGTCCACGCCTCTCAGGCACCTCTACCAGGTACGTCTCCCAAATACCTCTACGCCACCCAGGCCGGCCGTTCCAGCACGCGCACAATGGCGCACGAGATGGAGATGCCGACGCCCACGCCGATCATCAGGACATGATCGCCGGGGGCCAGCGCACCTGACTCCAGCAGATGGTCCAGGCCCGCGATCTGGTCCCCGGCTCCCAGATGACCCACGCGACGGCTGAACTCCAGCGTGCCGCGCCAGGTGTCCAGACCGAGCGGGGCCAGGGTGCGGCGCAGGAATCTCTCGTGCGCCCAGTTCATGTGCGTCACCCGGGCGATGTCGCCGATCTCCACCTCGGCGTCGGCCAACGCCTCCTTCACCGCCCGGCCCGTCGCGCTGCCGATCAGCTCGTGGTCGGCGAGACCGGCGGCGGCCTCGGACGTCGCGTACTGGGCGGCCCGCGCCTTGAGGTCCACCGCCCGGCCCACACTGGGGCCCGGCGGGAACAGCGGCTCGTCACCCCGGTGCAGCAGCTCCAGGCTCGGGACGGAGGCGTTGGCCAGCGACACCACCTGCGCGAATCCCGGCCGGCGAGCGACGACGAGGGCCGTGCCGCCGTCACCGAGCACGATGTTCGTCATGCTGCGCCAGCGGTCCATCAGCGCTGTGCCGAAGTTGTCTCCGGAGGTCAGCAGTGCGGCGGCCCGCCGCGGATCGGCGTGCAGGTGGTTGGCCGCGGCCTCGATCGCCGCCAGCATTCCGTTGCAGCCCTGCCGCAGCTCCAGCGCGGGCACATCGGTGCCGAGCGTGTGCCGCAGCACGTAGTGCTGTGGTGACCAGGCATCGGGCCCCTGGTGATGGGTGGCGGTATGCACCAGCAGATCGATGTCGGCCGCGCCCAGACCCGAGCGCTCCAGGGCCAGCCGGCCCGCGGCGACCGCCAGATCGGGGGCCGGGGTGTCACCGGCGACCGCCACCGACACCCAGTTGCCCTGCGCCGCGTCCGCCGCGTCGTACAGGCCCAGCTCCACCGCCCGCTCCACAGGGAAGCGCTCCGGCAGATGGGTGGCCAACCCGGAGATGAACAAGTCGTCGAATCGCATGGGGTCTCCCTCTTCTACGTCTGTCGTGCGTTCCCGTCCGCCCCTTCCCGCGGCACGTGGCACCACGGTGTTCCCGTGCGGCCACCAGGCTCTCCGGCAGGCTTCGCCCCGCGCTCCAGTCGGGAGCGACCCGCTGTCGACCGTGCGTCGAGGGAGCTTGGATCACCCGTTCCTACGGTGGCGACGCAGGCCCTGCCCGGTGCGGGCGGCCGCAGAGAGGAGGTGTCACATGCCGTCGACGACAGGGGTGACAGGGACAGCGCAGCCGACGCGTGCGCCGCTGAACACGCACGTGGCGCGGACGGGAGCGGCGGGCGTCTCCGGCCCGGCCGCGCGGCTCGCCTCCTCCGCGCTCGTCGGGCGCAGCCCGCTTCCCGGGCCGACGACCGAGGAGTGGCTCGCGGCCCGCGGCGCGGCCGGCGCCCTCGCCGTCGAACGCGTCCCGCTGGAGGACCTCGCCGGTTGGTCCTTCGATCCCGGCACCGGCGACCTGCGGCACGACACCGGACGGTTCTTCAGCGTCGAAGGCCTCTCGGTGCGCCGCGAGACGGGCCCCGTGGAGGACTGGTCCCAGCCGATCCTGGTCCAGCGGGACGTCGGCGTCCTCGGCCTGCTGGTCAAGGAGTTCGACGGGGTACCGCACTTCCTCATGCAGGCCAAGATGGAGCCCGGCAACGCCAAGCGCACCCAGCTCTGCCCCACCGTGCAGGCCACCCGCAGCAACTACAGCGGCGTCCACGGTGGCGGCCCGGTGCCCTACCTGGACCACTTCATACGGCCGGGACGGGGCCGGGCGCTGGTCGACGTCCTCCAGTCCGAGATGGGCTCCTGGTTCCACCGCAAACGCAACCGCAACATGGTCGTCGAAGCCGTCGGAGACGTCCCTGTCTGAGACGACTTCCGTTGGACGACCCTCGGCGAGGTACTGCGCCTTCTCCACCAGGACGACATCGTCAACATGGACGTCCGCACCGTCCTGTCCTGCCTCGCGCTCGCCGCCCCGGACCCCGGCGAGCTGCCGGGCGACGTATTCCGCGCGGCCCTGCTGCGCTCGTTGCGCGCCGACGCCGGCACCCGCCACACCCTGGAGGATCTGGGGCAGTGGCTCACCCGCTCCAAGGTCGACCACCCCCTGGACACCCGGCGCGTGCCGCTCGCCGGGATCTCCGGCTGGCACCGGGACGCCGACGCCGTCGCCCACGACGAGGGCCGGTACTTCCGGATCGTCGGGGTCTCCGTCCGCGCCACCCAGAGGGAGGTCCGCTCCTGGACCCAGCCCCTGCTCGCCCCGGTGGGCCAGGGCGTCATCGCCTTCCTCGTCACGCGCGTCGACGGTGTGCTGCACGCTCTGGTCCAGGCCCGCGTCGAGGCCGGACTGCTGGACGGCGTCGAACTCGCCCCCACCGTCCAGTGCACGCCCGCGAATCTCGCCGGCACCGGGCTGCCGCGGCCGCCCTTCCTCGACACCGTCCTCGGCGCCGACCCGGCCGACATCCGCTACGACACCCTCCTGTCCGACGAGGGAGGCCGTTCCTACCACTCCCTGGCCCGGCACCTGGTCGTCGAGGTGCCCGAGACCTTCGCCGCCAGGGAGCCGGACGGATTCCGCTGGGTGTCCGTGGGACAGCTCGTGACCCTCACCCGGCACAGCTACCAGGTCAACGTGCAGGCCCGTTCGCTCCTCACCGTTCTGCACAGCCTCTGGACCGCTGAGGCCTCCGCATGACCGGCCGACCGACACGCGTCGGTGTCCTCGGCTGCGCGTCCATCGCCGAGCGCCGTGTCCTGCCTGCCCTCCGGCGTGCCGACGGCCTGGAGCCCGTCGCCGTCGCGAGCCGCGACGGCGCGAAGGCCGCCCGCTTCGGCTGCCGGGCCGTCACCGGCTACCGGGACCTGCTGGACGACCCCGACATCGACGCGGTCTACGTACCGCTCCCCACCGGGCTGCACGAGGAGTGGACCGAGTACGCCCTGCGCGCCGGTAAGCATGTCCTCGTGGAGAAGCCCCTGGCCACCGACGCGCGGGCCGCCGCCCGGCTGTTCGCCCTGGCCCGGGAGGGCGGCCTGGTGCTCATGGAGAACCTGATGTTCGTCCACCACGGCCTCCACCGCGCCGTGCGCCGCATCCTCGACGAGGGAACCATCGGCACGGTCCGCGAGATGACCGCGGAGTTCGGCATCCCGCAGCTCGCCCCCGACGACATCCGTTGGAAGCCCGAACTCGGCGGAGGCGCCCTGCTCGACATGGGCGTCTACCCGGTGCGCGCCGCCCAGATGTTCCTCGGCGGGCCTCTGGAAGTGGTCGGCGGCGCCCGCCGGTACGACACCGGCCACGGCGTCGACGTCGCCTGCTCCGCGGTCCTCGTCTCCCCGGACGGCGTCCCGGCCCCGGCGCATCGCCGCGTCCGCCGGTGACCCGGCCACCGTGCTCCACCGCCTGGCCTGGCGTCCGCTAACCGCGCCCTCAGCCGTGGCCGGGGACCTCGCCCTGCTCGATCCGTCCGGTGACCATCCCCTGGCCGCCGTCATCGACGCCGTCGACGCCGGGCGGCCGGCCCCCGCCACCGTGGTGGTCCTCACCGAGGCGGGGCCGGACGAACTCCACCAGGCCTCCCGCGCCCTGACCCTCACGGCGCAGTGGCTCGACGCCGAAGGCCTCGGCGGGGCCGGCTGATGGTCGCCACCAAGGGCGCGCTCGCCGTCCTCGACGGCGACCCGGCGCCCGACCCGGGGCAGGCCGCCGTCTGGGGAGTCCTGCGCAGCGCCCAGACCGAGCACCCCGACCGGTTCGTCCTGCTGGACACCGACCCTGCCCGGGACCTGAGGCCGGGTGAACTCGAAGCGGCGGCCCGCACCGGCGCACCCCAACTCTGCGGTTCTTGACGGGACAACTGACCCTGAGGGGGCAGGAGATCGGGACGTAGTGGAGACTGCGCCTGCCGAAAATTCCATCCGCGCAGCTCAAGAGGCATGCTGGTACGCGTGCAGGATTCCGCCGAGGCGGTCTCTCCGGCGCACCTTCAGCCGGGTGGTCTGTGTGCGGATGAGGGGGTCAGGGCCGGCGTGCAGCGGTCCTGCCTGCTGTAGCGCCTGGTGGGGCCGGTGAAGGCTGTAGTGCAGCTCGAACTGGCGAAGTGCGCGGCGCCGCTTCATCAGGTCGCGATGCCGGCGCAGCACGGTGTCAGGCCGGATCAGTAGGCGTTATCGACGCAGGACCGTGCGGGGTAATGGCACCAGCAGAGCGGCAAGGACACCCGGTCTTCCGGAGCGAGCTTCACCCGGTCCGCGCTGAGTTGTCGCTCGAGGACAGTGAGCTGGTTGCGCAGGGCGAGGATCTCCGTGACCTTGCCGCGGTCGCTCACCGGCAGCAACCGCAGCGCGCCGTACAGGTTGGTGATGGTCAACTAGACAAGACGCAGCAGCACAAGTGCTCATCCTGCCGCACCGCCGAGCAAGCTTCTGAGCTGCGTGGACGACCTTTTCGGCAGGCGCAGTGCCGCAATGGCAGGCGACTTGCCGTCCCGCCCGGACCGCGATTCGGAGGCTTGGGCGTGGGGCTCGCTTGGTCACGGGCCTTGCCGTTGCTCGGGGCGCGGGCGGAGAATTGCGTGATGCAGGGCGCCCCATGGGGCCGGCCCCCGCGCCGATGTGACGTAGGGGTGCGCGCCCGGGAGGGCGCAGGTCCCGACCCGTGGTTGCCTTCGCTTCAAGCCATTGGCCGGCCTTCCGGCATCGTGGACAGGTCGGTCGTCTTGTTCGTCCGTGTCCACGAGGTCGCGTTGCAGGAGCCGCTTGACCATGGCCTACCGGTTCAATCCTCCGCCCTCCTGGCCCCGACCGCCCGAGGGCTGGACACCTCCTCCTGGCTGGCAGCCGGATCCGTCGTGGCCCGTACCGCCGGGGTGGCAGCTTTGGGTGCCCGAAGGCCCGACGGCGCAGTTGAGCGAGTCCGCGCCCAGAGCCCCGCAGCAGTCTCCCTATGGCGATGCGGCTGATCCGGCGCCCAGCGGGGGAGGGCTGTTCGGGCGGCGTCGCAAGCAGGCAGAGGCTGAGGCGGCACGACGTGCCGAGCAGTTGGCGCAGGCCGACGGGCAGTTACGTGCGCTGCAGGAAGACAAGCGACAGCTGACCGAGCAGCTGGGCCGGGTCATAGGGGCCGATGCTGCGCAGATCGCCGCTGAGCAGCAGCGGCTCCACCGGATGCACGAGGAGAAGACCCGGGAGATCGAGCGCATCGACGCCCTCCTGGACGCCAAGGTGGAACACGCGGCCGAGCGGGCCGCCCAATCGCTCGTGGACGTACGCCGACGGGCCGAAGACCTGGCCGGGCAGGCGGCGCAAGCGGAACAGCGGGTGGCGGAGGCGCAGCGGCAGCTTGTGGTCACCGACGAGACGCAGATGCTCCAGGAGGCGGGCATCTACGAATACCGCCACCCCCTGGCGGACGCGGTCGCGTACAAGAACCGCCTGGATTCCCTCAAGGCGCACCACAAGCAGCTGGCCAGGGACAACCGAGCTGTGCTCGCGGCACAGGACTGGACGGTCAACGGCTCCGTCGCGCAGGGCCGCAAGATGGTCCGCGACTTCTCGAAGCTGATGTTGCGCGCCTACAACGCTGAGGCGGACAACGCCGTACGGGGAATGAAGCCGCACCGCCTCAGCTCCCTGATCGACCGCCTGAACAAGACCCGCGACACGATCGCCAGGCTCGGCGCCACGATGCACATTCGCATCAGTGACGAGTACCACCGGCTCCGCGTCGAGGAGCTGGAGCTCACGGCGGACTACGTCACGAGGAAGGAGATCGAGAAGGAGGAGCAACGCGAACTGCGTGCGCAGCAGCGCGAGGAGGAGCGGTTGCAGCGCGAGTTGGAGCGCGAGCGACAGCGCCTGGGGAAGGAACGCAGCCATTACGAGAGTGCGCTGCGTCGGCTGCGCGCCGGGACGGCGAACCCGGAGGCCATGGCCGAACTTGAGGCAAAATTGCAGGAGTTGGGGGCCCAGCTCGACGCGGTCGATGCACGCGAGGCCAATATCCGCGCCGGGTACGTCTACGTCATCTCCAATCTCGGTGCGTTCGGCGAACGCATGGTCAAGATCGGCCTGACGCGGCGTCTGGACCCGATGGACCGTGTCAACGAACTCGGCGACGCCTCCGTCCCCTTCCGGTTCGATGTCCATGCCCTGATCTTCAGTGAGGATGCCGTCGGACTCGAACGCCGGCTGCACCAGGAATTCGAGTCCCGCCGAGTCAACCGGGTCAACCGACGCCGCGAGTTCTTCTACGTCGCTCCGGCCGACGTGCGGGATGCGCTGCAGCGGTTCGCCGGAGAGCACCTGCTGGAGTTCCGGGACACCGCCGAGGCACCGGAGTGGCGGGCGAGCCAGGCGGACGGCGGACTGCGCTGACGAGGCGGCCGTGCGTGCGTACTCCGGGTGGTAGCCGGGAACGTTGCCCTCCAGCTGGCAGAAAGTGAGCCGCAGCAGGCCGCCGCTGATTGCGCAACCAGTGACGCCCTCGTAGGCGGCGTGGTCGGGTCTCTACCGTGTGGGTGGAGGAGGCGACGCTGATGGGGTCGTTGATTGGTGAGTTGGAGGCGCGGGAGGCGGCGGCCCGGGTGCGGTCGCCGCCGTCCTCGACGAGTGGCGGAACCGCCGGGGCCGCACCGTGCCGGGGGCCGAGCGGGGCGGGCCGCCCACCGACTAGCATCGCCGGGTTCGTGCCACCCACCGGCCCGGGCATCGGGGTGCGGCGTACAGGGGAGCTGACACGGCATGAGAACGAAGAGGGCGGCGGCGTGGGCGGTAGTGGTGCTGATGCTCGGGGCGGCCGTCGGCGGCTGCGGCGAGCAATCGGACAAGGGACCGTCCGGCAGCAGCGCGAAGCACACGAAGTCCCAGCGCGAACCCGAGGACAAGTCTGATTCACGGGTCGTCGAGGACGACGATGAGCACACCGTCCTCGAACTGTCCGACGGCCGGCAGGTGTCGCTGCGCTTCACTCGCCGCGGCCTGGAGGCACAGCATCGCGACGCCTCTGACGACGCCTGGTCCGCCCGGAAGACGGTCTATGAGACCGGCACCAAACCGTGCCAGGGCATCAGGGCAAAGGCGTACCGGGACACCGTGTGGCTCGCGGCCGGCTTCGGCGAGTACTGCAGGGACGGCGAAGAACCGCAGGAGGTGATCGCGGCCGTCGCCACCGGGGGCCTCTCCTCCTGGACCACCGACCCGACCGAAAAGTCCGGCGTCTGGCCGAAGGCCCGCATCCGCGACGGTGGCGCCCGAGTGGACTTCGTCGATCGCAGCTGGGTGAACACCACCACGCTGACCTGGCGCAAAGGCTCCGGATTCGCCAAGGTGGCCACGGAGTGGAAGCCCATCCACCCCTGGTTCGTGGGCCGGTGGCGAGCCGCGGACGGCAGCCAGCAGGTGACCATCCATCAGGTCGAGCCGGGCAGATCCGCACGCGTGGTCATCGAGTCCCGCACCGGCCCGCGATGCAAGGGCAGCGCCGTTGTCACCGGCATCGACCAGCACGACCTGTCCATGAGCAACTTCAAGCTCGATCAGGGCACCAGGGCCGTCAACTGCCCGCCGGAGGAGACCGAGTACTCCTTCGACGTGAAGTCCTCGGACGGCCCGCTGCGCCTACGCAAGATCGGCAACCACCCGAAGACCGTCCTTACCTATGAGCGGGCGGGCTGACGCAACTGGCGGACGACAGACACCGCCTCAATGTTCCCCATGGCACCGAAACGCCGGATGCCCTACGGAAGGGGCGAGTCGCCCCGAGGGTCAGGACCAGGCCCTGCACGACTGGCACACCGCGTGGATCGTCCACGAACGCGCCATCCAGGACGTGTTCACCACGGCGTTCCCCGCCCTGAACACCCTTCCGCGCGACTGAGTCCGGGTTCCGTGTCGAACGTGTCACGGCTCTCGCCCTGCCCGTGCCTCTGCGGTCGCGGAGGGGCACGGGCAGGGCGAGGAACGGTGGCCGTGTCAGCGCACGTGGACGGCTCCGGTGTGGGTGTTCAGCGTGTAGTGGTGTCCGTGGACGCGGGCCGTGCTGTGGTGGGCGTCCAGGGCGGCGATCCGTACGCCGTTCTTGGTGACCCAGGCCTGGTACGTGCCATTCGGCAGCTTGGTGACGTGGGCGACGGCACCGTCCGCGAGCCGCACGTCGTGGGTCTTGCAGCTCTGGTTCTTGTGGTGCTTCTTCTTGTGGTCCTGCTTCTTGTGGTGCGCGTCCTTCTTCGAGTGCTGCGGCACATCCTGCTCGCTGTGCCAGCCGCCGGGGTGTTCCACTCCGGCGAAGCCGTTCGCCTGGTTGAGTACGTAGGTGTAACCGTGCACGCGCTGAGTCTTGTGCGCCGAGTCGAGCGCCGCGATCCGCACGCCGTGCTTGGTGACCCAGGCCTGGTACGTGCCGTTCGCCAGCTTGGTGACGTGTGCGGTGCTGCCGTCACTGAGCGGCAGGGTCTGCGTACGGTCCGCCTTGCCGTGCTGGGCGGCGGAGACGGTGGCGGTGGCCGCGGGCTGAGTGGACCGCGGAGCGGCTTCGGCGGTGGCGGCGACGGCGGTCACGGCGCCGAGGCCCAGAACGGCGGATGCCAGAGTCGTGCGGGCAATACGAGAGGTCTGCATGCGCCGGCCCCTTTCCATGAGTCGAGCGAGTCGAACGAATTGGTTGCGTCTTCCGCGTCGTGTTGACCGCGTACTCATGAAGCTAGGTGGGGCATATGGCGATCTTCCGTATGAAATATCACAGACGCATGACAACGCCTGGATTTTGGACGTATCAGGACGAAAGACCTGCCCGTGAAGAGGCCTCCGTCCGGCCGGGCGGAGGCCAACCGTCCCCTTCTCCGGAGCCCCGGCCACTAGGCCCGCCAACGTGCCGAGCCCGCAGGCCTAGTGACCCGCATGCTCCGCCGGTACCCCGCGGAGCCGCAGCAGGGCCAGTGGCGTAAGGAGTACCGCCAGGAGGCCGCCGGTGAGGGCCAGCGTGGGGAAGCCGGCGCCGGCCACCACCGCGCCGGAGGCTGCCCCGCCCGTGGCGCCCGCGAGGGAGATGCCGACGTCGACGAGGCCCTGGGTGCAGGCCCGGGTGGCCACGGGGAGCGCGTCCGTGATGAGGGCCGTGCCGCTGACGAGGCCGAAGTTCCAGCCGAGGCCCAGCAGGACCAGGGCCGTGGCGAGCGCGGCGACGGAGTGCGGCGGCGCCAGAGCGGCGAGCGCCCCCGCCGCGAGCAGCGTCGTCCCGGAGGCCGCGGCCAGCCACAGCCGTCCGATGCGGTCGACAAGCAGCCCCGTGAGCGGCGACGGCAGATACATGGCGCCCACGTGCAGGGCGATGACCAGGCCCGTTGCCTGGGTGCCGTGCCCGTGGGCCTGCATGTGGACCGGCGTCATCGTCATGACGGCGATCATCACGAGCTGGGTGAGGATCATGACAGCGGTGCCGGTGGCCAGGCCGCGGCTGTCCGTACGTCCCCCTGTCCCGGCGGCCGACCCCGGCTCCGCCGTCGCCTCCTCCTCGGCGGCCCGTTCGCGCGCGAGCAGCAGCGGGTCCGGGCGCAGGAGGACGGCCAGTGCCAGGGAGGCCGCACCGTACGCGGCCGTGGCGAGGAGGAAGGGGCCCGCGAGGCGCGGTATGCCCCAGGCGTGTGCCCAATTACCCATCACGTGGACGAGGTTGGGGCCGATGACCGCCCCGAACGTCGTCGCGAACAGGACGGTGCTGACTGCCCGGCCACGCCGCGCGGGCGAGGCGAGGTCGGCCCCGGCGTACCGGGCGAGGAGATTCGCGGCCGTGCCCGATCCGTACACCAGCAGCGAGACGAACAGCAGCGGCACGCTGTCCGCGACCGCGGCGAGCACGACGCCGAGGCTGCCGACCGCGCCCGTCCCGTACCCCAGGGCGAGCCCGGGGCGGCGGCCCCACCGCTGGCAGAGCCGCCCGATGCCCAGCGAACCGAGCGCGGCGCCCCCGGTGAACAGCGCGCTGGGCAGCCCGGCAAGGCTCGTGGAGCCCAGCATCTGCTCGGCGAGCAACGCCCCCACGGTGATACCGGCGGCGAGGCCCGCCCCGCTCAGGGCCTGGCAGAGTACGAGGACGGTCAACACCCATCGCTGCGCGGGGTGTTCGGGCTCGGCCGTCGGTCGTCGTCCGGCCTGTGAAGGGCGTGCCGCAGAGGTCACGCCGCGCCGATCGGCTCGGCGGGGGTGTTTGGCGCGGCGGGGTCGTTCGGCTCCAACGGTTCGAGCGCCGAGATCTCGTCCAGCGGCATGTCCATGTGCTGGTGGAGGTAGCGCACGATGGTCCAGTGCGGCAGCGCACCCTCGTCGAAGGGCCCGAACTCCCGGCAGTACAGCGGGATCCAGCGCAGCGCCTCCTCGGCGGCCTGCTCGCGGCCCGGCTCGGCCTGGTAGTCCTCGTAGGCGATGCTGCGGTGGTGGATGAAGTACCGGCCCGGCAGGCGATCCTCGCACAGGGCGACGTATTCGCGGGTCTGCAGGATCAGGTAGTGCCAGATCTCGTCGATGGCCTGCTCGACGGGGAGGAAGAGGCCGCTGAGCCGATCGCGGTACTTCGACACGAGGTAGAGGTAGCGGAGGCACTCTGCCACCTGCCGCTCCACGTAGGCGCGTTCCTCGCCCGTTTCCTTCACGAAGTACGTGATCACCTCGCCGTGCAGGGCGTGGCCGAGCAGTTCGCGCAGGTCCTCGTCGGTGACGGTCGTGGTGGGTGCTTCGTGTGCTTCGTGTGCTTCGTGCGCGGCATGCGGGTTCTGCTGGTTGGCCATGTGGTTCTGGTCGCTCACGTCGTTCCCCTCGGATGCTTCCCTCGGTGCTGCCCCGGTTCTCCCGGCCGTCGCTCCCTCTGGGGGCGGTGCCCGTCAACTCCGCGCCAGCCAGGCGTACTTGCCCGAGGTGCCGATGGGGATGTGGTCCCGGTGTTCGACGCGGCAGGCGCGCCCGGTCAGCGCGGAGATGGAGCGCCCCAGGGTTTCGGACTCCTCCGTGCCGAGCGGCTTGCCGTCGAAGGTGGTGCAGCGCAGCACGGCCGACTGCGGCCCGCGCCCCTCCGTTTCGGCCTCCGGCAGCACCAGCTGGTGCACGAAGACGCGGGGTGCGGCGGCGACCCGCTCGTCCAGGTCGCCCGCCGCGACGGGCCCGTCCGGGCCGTCGAGGAGCTCCTTCTCCCGGCCGCAGAACGAGACGATCTTCTCGGGGTCCGGCGAGCCGTCCCGCGTACGGGCGCAGTCGCCGGAGCGATAGCGGACCAGTGGCATGTGCGGGTTGCGGACGCTGGTGACGATGAGGGAGTAGAGGGTGCTGCCCGCGGTGACGGGGAGGAGCTCGACGCTCATCCCCTCCAGGTACGGGCGGTAGCTGCCGGTGCGGTCGCTGTAGAAGAGGTAGCCGAGCTCGGTGCTGCCGAAGAGGTCGACGACCGGGCAGTCGAACCTGCTCTCCAGGAAGCGGCGTACGTTGCGCGGCGTGTACTCGTACGCGGTGATGATGCTCGCCGGGCGCGGGAACGACTCCGGGTTCTCCCACAACCCGGCGTCCTCGGCGTGGCGCACGAGGTGTGCCAGGTGGTAGCCGGAGCAGTCCAGGTGGTAGCGGCCCTCGGGGTGCGAGGCGGCGATCGCGCGCAGCTCGCCGAGCATGCGCTCGACATCGGCACGCTCCCACAGGGCGGGGTCGAGACGCAGGTTGAGATAGACGGTGCGCTCGTCCAACCTCCGGTCATCGAGGGAGGGTTCGGCGCCCGGGGTGCTTGCGTCGCCGCGCTTCCTCGCATTCACGCGGGCCACGTGTTCGGTCGCCAGGACGGTGGTGAGGGAGGCGCGTCGGCAGCCGTCCCGCCAGGTGTGCGCGATGTCGGGGTGCTCGCTCCACAACCGGTAGTAGGAGCGGAGCAGAAAGTACGGGGGGCGGATGAGCTGCATCCGCGCGTGGTTGGTGCCGGTGGACAGGACGTACTCCGCCTCGCCCGCCGCGAGGGCGGCCTCCAGCCGAGGTGTCATCCAGTTGTCCGGGAACCCGCGGGCGATCTCGGGCTTCTCCAGCACGGGGAAGTGGCCGCGCGCGACGGAGTCGCGGTAGATCGGTATGTCCTTGACCTGCTCTATGACGTCGGCAGTCGGCTGACCGTTCATGGTCGTCCTCGAAGGATCGGGAGCGTGGGGGGAGGGGGCGGGCGCTCGCTGTCGCCCGTACGTCGCCCGGGGGCGGGGGGGGCCCCGCGCGCCGCGGACCCCCCGGGGGGGGGCGCGACCGGCCGCGGGGGCAACCCCCCCCAGCCCCACA